>JBAYHN010000001.1:0-40629 GCA_041666125.1 Candidatus Altimarinota bacterium
GTTACCTTGCCATTTCCCGCAGCAGCAGTAACCGATTGAATCTTGCTTGGCGCACTAAATGAAGCATTATTATTTGTAAAATCCGAACTTACTGTTAATTTTCCAACTTCTTTTGCCGGAGCAACATTACCTTGTTTGTCCGTAAGGATTGCGTTTATTGGATATTCGCCAGTGTTCGCAGGAGCAGTTAAAACGCCGCTAAAAATCCCTGAATTCTGAGAATCGGCAGTTAAATCTACTATTATATCGCCAACCGTAACCTGAATTGAAGAAACGTCCGCATCCGAACGAATGCTAATACCTGTAGTTTCTCCAGGACCCAATTCCTGCTTCTCTATATTAACCTCGCTAATTTGGGCCGGAGTAGTGTCTATTGTTACCGTAACAGGCGTTGACTGAACTCCACTGCTTCCAACATGGAAAACATGCTGGCCGTCCGTTAAAAGCGGAGTTGTATATGCAAATCTGCCGGAAGAATTTGCCGTAACTTCTGCAATTTGCTGACCATTATCAAAAATTGTAACTCTGGCATTTGGCGAAACCTCACCTTCTATAGCAAGAGTTTTTGAACTATAAGTTCCTGTTGCCGGCTTTGTAATGCGAACTTGGCCTGCACCACCGCCCGGCGCACTTAAAACTTCAATCGTTTTTTCACCTTTAATGGAACCATTATCTTTTTCATGCACCAAAAGTTTTTGAGTTCCGGCCGTTTTAAATGTAAGCCCCAAATCAAATGTCTTTCTGCCCTGATCGCTTGCTTGGAAAGTATATGGGCTTGGGAATTGAGCGGCAGCATCGGTTGGAATAAATACGATTTGCCCAGTGTATGAATTCACAAGAACGCCAGAAGCATCCACGGCTTTAACCGTAAAGCTTATTGTACCGTTAACATTTGCCGTAGCCGGCATATTTTCTATTTCAAATCGCGCAACGGGAGTTACCGCTGCCAAAAGAACCAAATCCGGATCTCCACCAATTGCTTTATAAACACTTTTGGAAGAGCGAAAGAAAACCACCTTTGCTCTAGAATCAAATGTAACGTCTTCACTTTCGTCTGTTGCAATTAAAATCGAAACTCCAGCGGCAGATGAAGATACATAAAATGTAGCGTTACCTTTATCGTCCGTGTATGGAGCAATTGCGGTAATTTTATCTTCGCTTCTATTTGAAACGAGTTTTATTTCATGAGATGAAAGGGGATTTCCAAATTCATCCGCTATATGAACTTCCACTTTTGAAAAATCAACAGTATCCGCTGCTGCAAAATCCTTACTCACAGAGAGCAAAGACCTGGACTTGCTTAAATCTCCAGGAAAAACTTGGAATGAAGTTTCTCCAAGATTTAAATTTGTTCTAACATTATAGGTTCCAGCCAATTTAGTTTCTGTATCCGGAAAAACTGCACTGGCGTTACCGGAAGAATCCGCAAACGTCGAAACGCTCGCCATTTTTAAATCCGGCTTAGTCACATTAAAAATGACTTTTGTGCCCGCAGGAACGGAATTTGCTTTTATTACAGTCTCAAAATTTGCGACCGTATCCAGCGCACTAAGTGTGTTCAAATTATTAATAGCAAACACAACCGAGCTTTGCGCCATCAAAACCAAAGTGGCAAAAACCGTAAGAATTATTTTTATTTTTCTCATTACTTTTTGTTTTATTTAATCTGAATATGATACTCTTTTTTTAAACAGATTGGAAGCCTATAATGGTAACCAGAAACTATTATAAATAATTCGTCAATTATATGAATACCTCAGCCCACTTGCAAAAACTAAGAAATGACGTCCAGTTAATCGACAGGGGCATCATTAAGCTCCTTGGGAAAAGATTTAAGGCCACAGAGCAAATTCAAAGCATAAAACGTCAATTAAAGATGCCAATTAACCAGAAAAAGCGAGAAAAAGAACTTTTGGAGAAATACATAAAGGCGGCAATCAAGCTAAACATACCAACCCCGGTAATAAATAAGCTCTTTAAGGTGGTCTTTTCATATTCAAAGAAATCTGGTATAATTAGTTGAATATTTTGAATATGGATAAAAACCTACAACAGGGTGGGGAGCCGGTAAAAATCACAATTATAATTCCGACAAACGCATATTTTATGTCGGGCATACGTGATTTTACTCTCGCCATGATAAAAAATATGACGAACTTTTCCGAACAGTGGGCCTACAGATTTCAATCTGTGGTAGATGAGTTATGTAATAACGCGATAGAACATGGCTCACTTCCAAAACAAGAAATCAAAGTTACATTTGTGGATAATCCAGGCGACAGCATTGAAATATTTGTTGAAGACGCAGGCACCGGAAAAAGCAAACTAAAATCCGGCGAACTCCATAATCTTGTTGCAGAAAGGAGTAAACCAGACTATGCTTTTACAGATATAAGAGGTAGGGGACTGGCAAAAATAGTTGCCGCATGGACAGACGAATTGGAGTTCGTGGATCTTCCAAACGGAGGTCACAGAGTAAGGGTTAAAAAATACCTAAAAAACCCGACACTCTCACAGCCGATTCCGGGTGCCGCATCGCTAGATCCAACGCACGTTGTCTTAAACTAATTATATAAAATAAATTAATCAAAACTAATATATGGCTCAAATAACAATCACAGTCGAGGACATTGCAGGAGTAGCGGCAGACAGGCAAATAAAGCTGGTTAGATTTGCCGGGCAGCTGGACGAAAGCAACGTAGATGAAAAAGCAAAAGAGATCTACGAGCTTATAAATAAGGCTACTCTGCCATTTTTCATGATCTTTGATTATGAGAAACTGGAATACATGAATAGCAAATCGATTGGTTATTTGACCGATTGGTACACTAAACTTTCCGAAAAGAAGGGCGGAATTATTATTGCCAATGCGCGTCCAAACATAATGGATATTTTGCAGGTTGTAGGCCTTACACAGCTTATTCCATGCGTGGGAACTGTGGATGAAGCCAAAGCTGCTGCAATGAAATAACATAAAAATATATGCCTAGTTGGTTTCCCATTGTCGCGAGCACTTTACTTGCGGTTATTCCGGTTATTATTTGGCTTAGAATAATATCAAAAAGAGGAGAAGGTGAAAAAAAGAGTGTCTATATAAAAACTTTTTTGGCTGGAACTCTAGCGGTTATTCCTCCTTTTATTTTAATATTCCTTTTTGAGAAGTTTCCCGAATTAAATTTTTACGAAAAGTTAGCGGCAAATATAGAACAGGCCGCAACTCTCGCCCTCGTAACAAACATAGCGGTAGCAATAATCGAAGAGCTTGGTAAAAACGCCATAGTAAGAGTAATAGACAAAAAACATCCGGAACACGTTCAAACAATCGGTTCTGCGCTTAAATTAAGTATTTGTGCCGGACTTGGATTTTCTTTTGCGGAAAATATTTTCTATTTTTACAACATCTGGATGAATTACGGTTATTCGGATTTAATGTCCGCATTTATATTCAGATCTCTATTCACAATGTGTGGACACATGATTTTCTCGGGAATTTTCGGATATTACTTTGGAGTTGGGAAATTTGCGGCGGATATTACCGAAGAAGCCAGACTTTCCGGCAAGTGGATGCTGCTTTCCAGAATTCTTGGCAAACTGCCGGGCAAAAACACATTTACAATGGTGAGGGAACAAATGAATGCGAAAGGTCTAATACTGGCTATAGGAATACATGCGGCATTTAATTCGACCTTGGATTTGGGAAGCAAGTTGCCGTCAATATTAATAGCGCTAACAGGCGGACTTTTTGTGGCTTATCTTTTTAATGCACAATCTGGACGAATGATATTTAGCATGGGGAAGAGAAGGGAATCGACTATGGCCGGAAAAGATCAAGACGCTGTAATGGAGCTTCTTGGAATGTGGACTAAAAAAGGCAAATATGAAGAAGTAATGGCCATTTGCGATCGTTTGCTAAAACGCGATCCAGACAATAATGTCGTAAAATTATTTAAAGCAAAGGCGGCCGATAATCAAAAATTGCGCCAAGTTTATAATTCGCTCAAAGGCGTTTTTATAAAACAGCAAGCTAGAATACCAACAAAAGACGTGAGCCTCTCTACTTTAAATACGACCGACGAAAAAACGGTACTCGAAGTTATGGATATGTGGTTTAAAGAGGGGAATTACAAGCAAGTGCTTACCATTGCAGAAAACTTACTTAAAAGAAATCCGGAAAGTACGGGTGCCAAGCTGCTTTTTCAACAGGCGTTGGATAAATCCAAGCTGGAAAGAGTATTCGAATCGCTCGCAAAGCTATTTAGCGATTAAAAATTTTAGGAAATAAGGGGGCAATTCTTCTGCTATAATCATCTCGTGAAACCACGAGTTGCGATAGTTTGCGATTGGCTTATCTCCCGCGGTGGAGCAGAAAGGGTAATTTCGGAAATTGCCGAGGTTTTTCCGGATGCCCCCATTTATACCAGCATTTTTAATAAAAATATTTTTCCTGAATTTAAAGATAGAGAAATTCACACTTCTTTTATTCAAAAAATGCCACTGGCGCAAAAAAAACATCATCTCTACCTGCCTTTTATGCCATATGCATTCGAGCAGTTTGATCTTTCCAAATATGACATTGTTATTTCCAGCTCGCATTCTTGCGCAAAGGGAATAATCACAAAACCTCAAACATTACACATATGTTATTGCCATTCGCCAATGCGCTATGCGTGGGATAATTGCCATGAATATTTCGCGCAATATGGGTTGCCGAAAATTCTCCATTCAAGAGCTAAAAAACTTCTACATGATCTGCGAATTTGGGACAGGCTTTCTGCTGAACGAACGGACTTTTTCGTGACAAATTCGAGCCATGTCCAAAAACGCATTCAAAAATATTACAGAAAAGAATCAGAAATAATTTATCCTCCGGTTGATACCGAAAAATTCCAGCTTTCAAAAAAAGAAGGTCAATATTTTTTGGCTGTAGGCAGATTAACTCCATATAAGCGTTTTGACCTGGTGGTAGAGACATTTAACCAGCTACAAATGCCACTTGTAGTAGTTGGAACGGGAAAAGAAGAAAAGCGCCTGCAAAAGATGGCCGGCAGATTTGTGACAATGCTGGGCCATATTTCCGATGATGAATTATGCGACATGTATAAAAAAGCCACTGCTCTAATTTTTCCACAGGTGGAAGATTTTGGAATTATCCCGCTGGAGGCAATGGCTTGTGGAAAGCCTGTAATAGCACTGGGAAGGGGAGGCGCACTGGAAACCGTAATACCGGGTAAAACGGGACTTTTCTTTGAAAATCAAACTGTTGAAGATCTAAAAAAGACGGTGTTGGAATTCTCTGCATTAAAATGGGACAGCTCGGAAATAAGAAAACATGCGGAAAAATTCAACAAATCCATATTTAGGGAGAAACTGAAGAATTTCACGGCGGAGAAGTGGGACATATGGAGAAAAACCATGGTTTAACCTGTAATTCTGACATATAACCGACTACTTGACAAGTTTGGCGTATATGCATATAATTAGGCCTTCTTAAATTTAACCTAAAAAATCATATGTTAAAACGCATTCTTTCTTCCGGTTTACTTGGTTTACTTCTTTTGACAGCGGTATCTGCACCTTTAACTGCGCAAGCAGCTGGAGGAAGCGGTGTTCAGGTTAGTTTTGCGACTTCCGCATTTACACCTGAAAACAACCAGTATGCCTCTATTAGCTATGCTGTACGTGGCCCAGATGCGGCCAGCAACGTGGCTGTAAAAATATATGAGTCATATGCCGCACCGGCAGGAAGAGTCTGTAATGACACTATCCCGGCAAAGTTTGTTAAATTAATTGATAGTCACTCAAGCCTAAGTGTTGGTACTTATATTGCCACTTGGTCAGGCTTAAATGCCGCCAATTTGCCTTATCCGGCAGGTAATTATTGCTATACGCTTCGTTGGACTAATCCAGCGTCAGGCTACACAGGCCTTGCAGAAGGTTTGATTGCATTAAATTCAAGAAACCCGGTCCCAACACCGACTCCAACAACTACACCTACAACTACTACGACTCAACCAAGTTCTGCAGATATTACTCACTATGTAAATCCTGCAATTATTGACCCTACTGCAACTCCGGCTCAGTCTGCAACGATTCACTACACAGTTAATCGCAGATTTACAACCGGTTTGGAACTTACAATTTTGGACTCAAGCAATCGTCTTGTTGCAAGACCTTTTTCTACAAATGCAGCAGTAGAAGCCGGTAGCTATTCACAAGTATGGAATGGCAGATACTCAAACGGCACAATTATTGCTGGAACATATAGATATGTATTTACCTCAATTGGAGTACAGATTGGTCAGGGTAATATTTATGTAGTTCAACAACAGCCACCTTATAATCCGCCAGATGCTCAGCCAACAAGTGCAGATATTACTCACTATGTAAATCCTGCAACTATTGACCCGGCTGCGGGCCAATCTACAACAATTTATTACACAGTTAATCGCAGATTAACTACCGGTTTAGAATTAACGGTTATGGACTCAAGCAATCATCTTGTTGCCAGACCTTTTTCTTCAAACGCTACAGTTGAAGCTAATACATATTCACAACCATGGAACGGCAAATATTCAAATGGCACAATTATTGCCGGAACATATAGATATATATTTACCTCAGCCGGGACACAAATTGGCCAAGGTAATATTTACGTAGTTGAACAAACTTACAATCCAAATCAGGGCAATTTCATTATAAACAGCAATGCAAGCCCATCCGAATTCCGCCCAAATAACGGCGAGACTACAACAATTAATTATACAGTAGGTAAAACTGTTTCCAATTTCCGACTGACTGTAAGAAACCAAAACGGTTCACTTTCACGTGAACTTGTTCCTTCAATGACAAGAACTTCCGGTTCTTACTCTCAGGTTTGGGATGGCAAATTTAACGGCATAGTTCCAGCTACAGATACTTATACATATGTATTGGAAGCTTATAACGAAACTCCTGTTACAGGTACTGTAAGACTCGTTACAGATACTGTAAATCCACCATACGGTAGCGTACCGGTTATTAATGACCTTGGTCCTACACGTACAATTATCGACCCATATGCAACTGATAGCTCAGTAATGACAACTTCTATCCGCTACACGGTTGATCAGAATGCACAAGTTGATGTCACAATTTTGAATAGCAATATGCAAACTATTCGCAGATTGCTAACTTCTTACAACTCAACAAATGTTACTGCAAACAGTTTGCAAACTGTGCTTTGGGACGGTCGCGATAGCAGCAATAACATTGTTGCAGACGCTACTTATACTTATTACATCGAGGCAAGAAACTCTAATGGTGCAGCAGCAACTCGCATAGGCACAATTACAGTTGCTCCAATCAGCAGAAATGGCAACCCATACAATCCGCCATATTCAACTATGGATGTATACAACTTGTCGGTAACTCCAAATCCATTTAATCCGGACAACCAGAGCACAAACTTGAGTTTCTCACTCAATCAACAGGCAATGGTTACAGTTACTGTTACAAACAGCAACGGATCGTTTGTTAAAACTTTGGCTTCTAACCAAAACTATGGAAGCGGATCAACTAACATTTCATGGAACGGAACAGACTCAAGCGGATCTATTGTGCCTACAGGAACTTATAACTTCCGCGTAGATGCAAGCAATTCCACTTATGGTTATGACTCCGCAACTGCTTCGGTTTCCGTATCACGTTATGGCTATTCCAACTCGGGTGCCATACAAATCATCGACGCAGGAGCTACTCCAAATCCATTTAATCCACGTGCAGGACAAATCACAAGAATCAACTTTAGCGTAAACGTTGCGCCGACTTCAGTTAGCGTAAAACTTTACCGCGCAAACGGTGACACATTCGTTCGCGATCTTATAGTCCAAAATCTTGGTTCAAATCAATATCGCGTAGAGTGGAATGGCCAGGATAATTACAACCAATATGTTTCTGATGCTTCTTACATCTACAAGATTGACGTTTATGCTCAGGGACAATACTCACAGAGAACAAACACAATCTATGTGAACCAATCAGCAACGGGTTATGCAAATTGCGGTAACTTCGTAGACGTAAAAGCAAAGGACAAATATTTATGCGACGCTCTTGAATTCGTTAGAACACGCGGTATATTCGCAGGTTACAACGACGCAACTGTTGGAATGGATAGAGTTATAGAAAGAGCCGAGCTTCTTGCAGTAATGCAAAAGGCATTCGGATTCTCACTTGATTCATACAACCCTAACTACGATGGAGATCTTGGATATAAAGATTTGGGTAATTCCACATACGAGTGGTACATGCCATATCTTAAAACATTCAAACGTTTACAGGTTATGGTTGGCTACCCAGACAGAACTGTTCGCCCAGGAAAAACAATGAACACAGCAGAATTATTCCTAGTGTTCTTAAAGGGTGCAATTAAAGCTCCAGGCAACGTTACTCACTACACAATACCAAGCCTAAGCTCAGTAGACGAAGCTCCATACATCGACACTCCAATCAATAACAATACTTCTTGGTACATTAGATATGCCGAGTTCGCAAAAATACATGACCTTGTAACAACAACCAGATTCTACCCAGAAAAAGGCATTACAAGAGGACAGGTAATCAAGTTAATTTACGAAACTAACCGCAAAGGCCTAATTAGTTACGGCCCACCACTAGTTACATACTACAACAGCGGCAACTATAATTATGACAACAATAACAGCTGGTATGACACCAACAACAATACTAATTCCACTTCAACGGTGGATGTATATAACCTAGCAGTTAGTCCAAGCACATTTAATCCGGAAAATCAGAGCACAAACCTAAGTTTCTCATTAAACAGATCAGCAATTACAACAATTACTATTACAAATAGCAACGGATCGTTTGTAAAAACTCTAACTGCCAACCACAGTTATGGAAGCGGATCAAAGAACATCACTTGGAACGGTACTGATTCAAACGGAAACCTTGTAGCTTCCGGAACTTATAACTTCCGCATTGAAGCAAGAAACTCCACATATGGTTCTGATTCCGCAACAGCTTCGGTTTATGTTACACGTAACGGTTATAATAATTCTTCTTCATCCTCCTCATCAATGGATGTATATAACCTAACGGTAAACCCAAGCACATTTAATCCGGAAACACAGAGCACAACTTTTAGTTTCTATTTAAATCGCCAAGCAAGCACAACAATCACTGTTACAAATAGCAATGGATCGTTTGTAAAAACTCTTGTTTCCAATCAAAGTTACGGAAGCGGATCGACAAGCATTAACTGGAATGGAACAGATTCAAATGGATCTCTTGTAGCCTCAGGAACTTATAATCTACGCGTGGATGCAACGAATTCAACATATGGCTCAGACTCAGCAACAGCCACGATTTACGTTTCACGCAATGGATCTTCATCTTCCTCTACAACAGATGTATATAACCTATCCGCGACTCCAAATACATTTAACCCTGGCATCCAGAGCACAACATTGAGCTTCTCACTCAACCAACAGTCAACAGTTACGGTAACTGTTACAAACAGCAACGGATCATTCGTTAAAACTCTTGTCTCCAACCAAAGTTATATAAGCGGACCAACAAGCATTATATGGAATGGCACAGACTCCAACGGAGCTCTCGTAAATTCCGGAACTTATAACTTCCGCGTAGATGCAACAAACTACACAGTAAACGGTTCAGACTCAGAAACTACTACGGTTTACGTAACACGCTAAAAAACTTACTAATTACATTCGAACGAAAGCCCCGTAACCAAAACTTACGGGGCTTTTTTTGTGACATAAAAGAACACAGTACCTATTTATCTCTATCCGTATAATCTTTAATAAAGATTGCCACGGCCGTAGCCACCGGCACAGACAAAATAATTCCCAAAACACCAAGAAACTGAAATCCAACAAACATCGCAAACATAATAAATATTGGAGAAATACCAACGGCCTTATTCATAACAACAGGAACAATGAGATTATTTTCGAGCGTCTGCACTATGTACATTAAAGCAGTAACCCACGCAATCAAAACAACCGACTGATTCGCGAGAATTGGCAAAGCAATGAGCCACGCAATAAGTGGACCAGCATAAGGTATAAATTCCGTTATTCCGGCTACCAAACCAATTGTTGCGGCATACTCAATCTTCTGCCCAGTAAATAACCCAATAATTAAAAGACCTATGTAAACAAGAACTCCAATAATAATACAAAGCGCAACCTGTCCACGCAGCCAATATCCGATTTTTTCTTTTATTGCTCCACTCTTTTGCTGAATGTAAGTCGCATGCTTGGCAGGAAAAAGAGATTGTATAAATTTATCAATTCCCGTTTCGTCGACAGTCATCAAAAACGTCAGGACAAGAACAATAATTCCATTAAAGAAGCCATTAAAAACAACAATTATGGAATTAAACAAATTACCGGCAACATCGGACAATTTATTTGCGACATTAAGAAGCATTTCCTTGTAATCTGCGATTTGCGAAATGTCCACACCATCAAAAAACTTCTTAATAGCCGGCCTTATACCTTCCATAAATTTAGGAAGCTCAATTTTGCCGCTTACTATATTGGAAACAAAGTCCTGAATCCTGCCAGCAAGCTGAGAAATTTCGGAAGACAGAATAGGCGCAAGATTTGAAATAAAAAGACCAAGCACCACAAGAACAGCGATATAAATCAAAATAACTCCAACGGAGCGGGGGATTCTTCGCTTCTGAAGTGCATCCACCATAGGATCAAGAGCAGCTGCAAAAAGCAGTGCCACAAAAAACATTATCAAAACGTCTTTAATCTCATACAAAAACGCCGTAAGCAACAAAAGTAGAATTGTAATGGCAACAAATCGGGCCATCGTACTTGTAGAAATTTTTATTTCTACCTTTTCGCAAACTTCACCGCGCGGTAACTTTATAGACTTAGACAAAGATCCCTCGTCGCGTTTGCGCCTAAGATTTTTAACACGTCCATGCAGATTTTTTATTTTTTGATGTGTATTTTTTATGAATTGTCTAAAATTTGATGCCATATTTAAATGGTATCAGAATAATTGATCGGCGCAAAATCTTTTATTCACTTTGTCATCACGAAGTGAGCGCCACCATAATGAAATTTACAATCATCCACGATGAAAGAGCAACAACTAATCCAAGAAGTGCATACATAATAGTTTTCTTGCCAGATTCTTTATCCTCAATAAGTCCTCCAATTGTGTATTTAAAGCCACCATAAATAACAAAAAGCACAGAGATAAGACCAGCAATCGCAAGCAAGAATTCAATAAGATAAGTAATATAAAACGGCATCATGTAGAGCTTTATGCGACCGGTCTTAATTGCACAGCCCAAAACATTATCACGGTTTGTTGCGTTACCTTTTATAAAATTTCCAAAGCCTGTTGCACTTTGATATGCGGACTTTGAATCACTCGCTTTTACAAATTCATTACAATTAATATTCGGCTCCGAAGTAGGCAAAATGCCCAAAGCAAAAACCGGAGCGGCACTTAAACTCATTAGTGCCGTTACCGCCAAAATTGATACAAATCTGAGAAGTCTCATTAACGTCAGTATACAAAAATAAACGGCAGGTTACCAGCAACCTTATTTGGGGTTACTAAATAGCCCAAAATGCTGTACTCTATGGCAAGTATGGCACTTCCAATCATCGCAATTGTGGGACGACCCAATGTGGGCAAATCGACACTTTTCAATAGGTTGATAGGTGTAAAACATGCCATAACTTCACCGGTTCCGGGCACCACGCGCGACAGGATCTATTATGAAACAACAATAGGGGACTATGCGACAATTCTTGTAGATACAGGAGGAATTGAGTTCGAGAAGAAGCAGGACATTGAATTGGATGTGCAGTCACAAGCGCGCCTTGCGGTGCAAGAAGCCAATTTAATTTATTTTGTAGTTGATACCACCGCTCCGCTTACTGCAAACGATTTTGAGCTGATTCAATATCTAAGAAAGGCTTCCAAACCAATGGTTTTGATTGCGCATAAAACCGACAATAGAAACGAAAAAACCACATACCAGGAAATGATAAAATTCGGTTTTGGTGAGCCTGTTTATGTTTCTTCCATCCACGACATTGGAATTTCCGAATTGGTGGAAGCAACAGAAGTAGCCTTAAAAAAGCTAAAGATCAAAAAAGAAAAATCACGCAGAGGAAAAGAAATTCGACTGGCAATTATCGGGAAGCCAAACGTTGGCAAATCCTCGCTTGTTAATGCGCTATTTGGAGAAGATAAGCTTATTGTTTCCGACAAACCGGGAACAACAATTGATGCCACAGACACGATGGTAACTTTTGAAGGCAGCAAATTTCTACTTATAGATACTGCCGGAATAAGAAGAAGGGGAAAGCAGAATGGACTCGAGAAATTTGGAGTTTTGCGCGCACTTGCCGCCGTTTCACGTTGCGACATTGCTTGTCTTGTACTGGATTCCAGCGAACCACTTTCCAATCAGGATTTGCATGTGAGCCAATATGTTTTGGATTCCGGTAAAGGAGTGGTTATATTGGTAAATAAAACTGATTTAATGACGAAAAAGCAGGAACAGCAGAATGAATATTTGGGAATGATGCACTACAGAATGAGCTATATGCCTTGGTCACCGGTACTTTTCATTTCCGCCAAGCAAAGAAAAAACATTTTTAAGATTTTTGAACTTGCGAAAAATATTACAGCCGAGAGAAAGAAAAAAATCGATGACGAAGTATTTAACTCCTTCATAAAAGCCGCAGTACTTACACATCAACCGGTACAAGGAGGCAAACTTCTTACAATTTCCAGAGGCAAACAAATAGATACCAATCCTCCTGTTTTTGCATTCGAAACCAGCGATCCGGACAAGATACATTTCTCATACAAACGCTTTTTGGAAAACGAAATCCGCCGCAAATTCGGATTTTTCGGAACTTCTATTAAGATGGAGTTCTACCAAAAACTAAAGTAGAGCCAATCTCTTCAAAAACTGCTCGGCAACGCTACGGCGTGTGTCGTTTTCGTGGAATTTAAACACTCCGGCATCCATTACTATGCCAATTTTCTTCTGCGTACGTTCTTTATGCGCTCCTTCGCGCTTGGCAAGATACTTTGCACATAATTTTTCAACCCTATCTCCAAAAATCATAATAAAAAGCTCCAAAATCTTACCAACAAGCGACGCAAAAAACTCCGCAGGCGTTGCGCGAGAAAATTTAAACTTTCGCGGAGACAAATTTCGCTTAAAATATCTCGAAGTCCACTTATTGTTTGTCTCAAGCCAGTCCTTATAGGCATCTTCACCCAAAATAGGCACCGCACTTTTAACAAGATAGGCCAAATGCGGATCAAAATCATAACTTAACTGCTCCAAATTCATTCTCTTAGTAGAAACAAAAAAACTAAGGCAAAATCTTCCTGCAATGTTCTCGTGATGAACCCTCATTTTAAAAATTTGAGTAAAAGCTTTAACAAAAAATCGCGCAGTGGCAAACTTTTTATCATCCGCAACAATCAACAAATCAATATCACTTCCTTCTTTCGCATTATCAAAAGAAAGCGCATTAAAAACGGCCACCATCTTAATAAACGGGCACATTCTAAATATAAATCTGTATTTTTTTACCTTTTCCCACAGGAGTTTTGAGTGCAAAAGCCTCTCCCTTTTCTCCCACACAATATCTTCCCGCCCAACCAGAAAATACATACCTTCGCGGCAAGAAATCTCAGGCATTTCATGCAAATTAGCTTCAATAACCTCGCGCGGCGCAGACCATCCAAACAAAAACTCCTCAATTTCCGAAACGCGCAGCGGACAATTAAACAGATCAAAGTAGTGAATTGTCGCATTAATTGCCTGTTTTAAACTTAAAACGTCCTTCACGCAGGTAGTATGCCACAAATTTACTAACTTAAAGAAGTCTTGTAGGATTAGGACAGATGGAAGCCCCAAAAAACATTCCAGATTCCCCGGGCGTTTATAAAATGCTGGATAAAAAAGGTACGATTATTTATGTTGGCAAAGCCAAAAATCTAAAAAAGCGCGTTGCGACTTACTTTCACAAGGACTACGAACATTCCAGCCGCACCAAACATCTGTTAAAAAACGCGGTGGACCTGCAATTCATAGAGACGGATAGCGAACTGGAGGCTTTAATATTGGAAAACAGCTTGGTTAAAGACCTTCGCCCACGCTACAACATTTTGATGAAGGATGATAAAAGCTATTTGTATATAAAGATTGATTTTAATGAGGATTTTCCGCGAATTAGAGTGGTTAGGGAAAGGGATTTGGATAAAAGCGACTTTAAAAAGCAAAATATTAAACTCTTTGGACCAAAACTTGCGAGCTCAAAGGTTTATGAAACCCTGCGAATTTTAAAAAAACTTTTTCCATTCAAACATTGTCAGCTTGATATTGAGTGGATGGGGAAAAACATTGGGAATAACTTACAAACTTATGAAAATCTACAAATTTCGCCGGATAAAAATTTGATTCAGGTCAAAAATCGAGTGATAGATTTTCCATGTTTGGACTATTCCATAAAGAGGTGCCCAGGGCCTTGCATTGGCGCAATATCGCCATTCGAGTATAAAAAAGTTGTTCAACAAATTGCAGATTTCTTAAGTGGAAAAACGGATGACGTGGAAGAGTCTTTCAAAAAACAAATGAGCGAAGCGGCGGCATCAAAACTTTTCGAGAAAGCTGCGCGACTTCGCGACAAACTCTTCGCGATTCAATCTATTACGGAAAAGCAAAAAGTCTCCGACCCGAACCGTTTGGATACCGATGTTATTAACTTTACCGCAGAAGCGAGCCATGTTTACTTCAACGTATTTATGGTCAGAGAGGGGAAGTTAATAAATCAGGAGAATTTTGTGCTAGACGCACCGGAAACGGCAGATATTTCAAACTGCGCAGGAGATTTATCCGAAATATTAGAATCTTTTATTGGCCAGTACTACGCAAAATCCTCATATTTACCGAAAGAAGTTTTTGTACCACAGGAACTTGAGAATTCGCAGGCACTTTCGGCATGGCTTTCGGAAAAAAGAGGGGATAAGGTCTCCATAATTCATCCTCAAAGAGGAGAAAAAAATAAACTTTTGGAACTTTCTCTAAAAAACGCAGTCTCTTTTGCAAAACAATACAGAATTAAATGGATGGCGGCACAAAATATGGAGAATGCAGCTGCTCGCCTTGCAGAAATTCTAAATCTAAAAGATAAAAAGATCCGAAGAATTGAAGGATTCGACATTTCACATTTGGGAGGCAATGAAACGGTAGGTTCAATGGTGGTTTTTGAGAAAGGGCTGCCAAAAAACGATCATTACAGACACTTCAAATTGCGCACAGTTACCGGCAAACCGGATGATTATGCGAGCATGGAAGAAGTTTTGATGCGCAGATTAAAATATTTATCTGCAGAAAAATTGCCGAGTGAAATCAAAATTAAAGCGCCAACAAAAAAGGATTTTGAAGAAATAAAGCTAGAGATTGTGAAAAACAATCTATTTGACGACAAACTGGACAAGAAGGATTTTTTGGCTTTAAAAAAAGAAAAACAACTGGTTGGTTTTGGCAGAATTGTTAAATTTAGCGAAAATATTCACCTACTTGCGAGCATGTTTGTTTACAAAGAATTTCGCGGAAAAAAACTTGGCCACAGATTAATCGAAAAACTCATAAGTAAATGCAAATCGAACCGAATATATGCCGTAACTTCCGACGATTTAAAAGAATATTATGCATTTTTTGGATTTGAAGAATTGCGCCAACCACCGGAAATTTTAGAAAAGACTTTTACCAAACTTTGTAAGTCATGGTTAAATGGCAAAGAGATAGTTTATTTGGCTTTCGACAAAGCAAAACACAAGACCGACGCATCCTTTACTTCCAAACCAAACTTAATTGTAATAGACGGAGGGAAAGGCCAGCTTGGAACCGCAATGTTGGCACTAAAACGCTTTAAATTAGAAATTCCAGTAATCTCACTGGCAAAACAATTCGAAGAAATTTATATACCGGGCGAAAAAGCACCAATTCTACTGGAAGAAGGGGACGAAGCTCTAAAATTACTGCAAAGAATCCGCGACGAATCGCACAGATTCGCAATAACCTTTCAGCGCAGCCTGCACAGAAAGGCCATGCTCGAATAATGGCTTAATAGAAGCTTAAAATAGCGACTCCTGATAGCATTTCTCGCAATAAACAATCGCAGGATTTTCCGGTGAATAAGTTGTATTAATATCCAAACCGCATTTTTTGCAGTTTCGTTTCCACAAATGACGCGCATTCCTTAAACCCTTCCTTACTTTATGTCGGCAATAAAAACATTTCGTTGGGACAGGAATATTTATTTGCTTATAAAGTTTTAATTCCTGCGGAACTATTTTAAAATTCTTGCCACACGTTTCACATGCCAAAGTTTCATTGCAAATATCATCTGGCACGTCTTTAATTAGGTCCGGAACCTCGCAAGTTTGCTTTTTATAAGCCTTAGTATCCTCATCATGCCATTTGTAACCCAAAGCCTCCGCCTGCTCTTTTGTAAGGGAGAAATTGTCCTGTGCCCGAGTTAGATTATACGGGAATGAAGACAATTTAATCGGGAAAAACTCTCCCCATTCTCCAGTTTTCTTCATGTGCTCAATAATGCGAGGCACAAGCGCTTCATATTCTTCTTTAGAATACTGTTTATTTAAAATGCAATATTGCTTGCGCTTGAGGCCAACACATCCAAACAAATTAGAACATCCATTCCAACAAGTATCGCAATAAGTTAGATTGCTAATTTCATCAAAACAATACATGCAAAATCTAAGATTATTTAGATTGTAGCCGGAACACATGCATTCATATAGCATTTCCGCCTCACCGCCTTCGTCCGTATCCATGCAGGTTTTTGCCTTTATAAACATCTTAATGCAATATTTTGCATCCCAAACATTCATTGAATCGTATGTTTCATGAGCATCTTTGCAGTGAACCAAATAATCTCCGGAAACATTTTCATTATGAAATCCGTGCTGAAATTTCTGCGGAAATTTTAATTTATAATCCGCAAATTCTCTCCTTTTCTCATCGATAAATTTATGGCTGCCCAAATAATATTTAAAACTTTCACATTCTTCTTTGGTAGCCGGTTTATTGAAAATGTAATTCTCTTTTCGCTGTAAATTGCTGGAAAAATAGCAATCTCTGCAACCAATGCAATTCTGCAAGAAAGCGCTGTCGTAACAGTTTTCGCAATTCTGAATAAACGAAGAATTATAACAATTTGCGCTATCCACGGCCTCATAACAAAGCTGAAGTTTCTGCGCACGGTAACAGTCGCAGGAATCCTGAGAACTATTTGTACCAAAACTATAATAACAGTCCCAATTTTCGTCGGAATCAAAAATCAAATAACAATTTTTATTCTTTCCTGCACAATTTGTATAAGCCGAATTTTCATCGCGATTAAAATCGGTGGTAAGTGCCGGACGCGGCACAATTTTGCTCAATTCATCAAATTGTTCAAAAAACGGCTTATTAAAGTCAAAATCACGACCCAAATCTATAACATCAAATGCCTCGCTAAACCAAAATTTTTGGGCGTAAACCTTATATGGGCTGTCTGGTGGATAATTAGTGATAATTGTCTCGCCGGTGGCATCACAATTACGCTTAAAAAGATTAATTTGGTTTATGTGAGCCTGGCGCCTCTGAGTCCTACAATCAGGGCAAAGAGTAGGTTCTGTAACATCCATTTTGGCATAGAACTGCCTGTCCCAATCCTCAATTTCGAAGGGTTTTTGGCAATTTTTACAGGTATGCACTCTGTAAGTTTACCATACACAAAAAACATCTAAATCATAATCACAGCTAAATGCTACAATTTAGTAGATAATTCTCGTGGTCGTCACAATTTACCTTGTCTTTAACTTTAAACATATGCAAGTACCAGAACATGATAAAGAAGATGATCCATACAGAGATGGTCGTGTCCCAAACCGAGGAGAAGTTTTTAACGAGGGTGGACGCATGGTTTACTGGAATTGCATATCCCTTCCAGTAAAAGCTGAGGGGCAACAGCCACTAGAGATTCGCCAAGTTGGTGATATTTTTATTGCAAAATGGGAAGAATTATAACATGTAAGGGCCCTCTATTCGCCTAAAAAAGCTAACTGCTCCGGCACAAATCCACAAAATTTTGATTATAGGTATAAATTTGCTAAGATTACCGGTGATTTTACGGGCCCAGGTGGCGGAACTGGCATACGCGTGCGACTCAAAATCGCATGCCGCAAGGCTTGAGGGTTCAAGTCCCTCCCTGGGCACCAAACTTACGTAGAATAACTTTTGCTGTATCGGGTGTAAAAAGTGGACTTGAATGCCGGACTGAGGCGAGCTTTTTCCAACGAGCCGAAGGAGGCGGGGTAGCGCGCGAAGCCTAAGGGCTTAAGACGCGTGACCAAGTCCCTCCCTGGGCACCAAAAAACGCGGTTTTGGCTTACAATCAACAAACAGGTGGCATAACCTGTATTTTCTGGTATACTCTCAACATGTTTTGCGATGAAGTACTAGTTCATTTTACTGCTGGAAAAGGCGGCAACGGCTGCATAAGTTTCCGCAGAGAAAAATTTGTCTCGAAAGGTGGCCCAAACGGGGGAGAAGCCGGCCGCGGAGGCAATATATTTTTACAAGCGGATGAAAACATAAACACGCTGGCCGAATTTAACTCCCACAAATACTTTAAGGCACAAAACGGAGAAAACGGTTTACCAAAATTAATGGGAGGCAAAAACGCAGAAGATTTAATTTTGCCGGTACCGGTTGGAACAATGATTTTTGATGAAACTAAAAAGAAGATGATTGGTGACCTGCAGAAAAATGGTGACATGTTTTTGGTAGCTCGCGGAGGCCGCGGAGGCTTTGGTAACGGCCACTTTGCAACTTCCATAAGACAAACTCCAAGGTTCGCAGAACTCGGCGAACCCGGCGAAGAAAAACATTACGTACTTGAACTCAAACTCGTTGCAGACGTCGGAATAATAGGACTTCCTTCCGTCGGCAAATCCACAATGATCAGCCGCATTTCCAACGCACGCCCAAAAATAGCCGAATATCACTTCACCACAATCATCCCAAACCTAGGCCTGGTAACAATGAAACAGTTTGGAGGCAGCAGCAAACAAAGCTTTGTGGCCTGCGATTTGCCGGGATTAATAGAAGGCGCACACGAGGGGAAAGGCCTCGGAATCCAATTTTTAAAGCACGTTGTTCGCAACAGAATTCTTGTTCATTTATTGGATGTAAATTCCATAGACCCGGTTGCAGACTACAAAACCATCATGAATGAATTGAAGTCATACGACAAAAAACTGGCAAAAAAACCTCAAATAATCGCATTTAATAAAATAGATTCAATCGACCAAGAAACACTGGATGAAATCATAAAATCATTCAAAAAAGGCGCAAAGATAAAGCAAAAAATCTTTTCGGTTTCATGCGTCACAGGCAAAGGCCTAAAAGAATTAATGTTCGCCATTTGGGAATTACTCAAACAAGAAATGGATAAAAACAAGAAAATAGAAGCTGAGCCAAAAGCTGATTTTAAGATTTACAGACCTACAGAAGACACGCTTGCCAGAACATTTACCATTAAAAAGCTTAAAAACAACGATAAATTACGCGTGTTTGAAGTAAGCGGCAGGCGCATAGTGCAAATAGTGGTAATGACTGATTTTAATAATCCAGAAGCCGTTGCAAGAGCCTACGATGTTGTAGAAAAAATGGGAATTCATAGAGAATTGCAAAAACACGGTGCGCGATTTGGCGACGAGTTCAAAATTGGCAAACACACTTTGCTATATAGATGGGATTGATTGGCATGTTAAAATAGGGCTA
The DNA here is from genome assembly GCA_041666125.1 of Candidatus Altimarinota bacterium. Lineage (GTDB taxonomy): Bacteria > Patescibacteriota > Gracilibacteria > UBA1369 > UM-FILTER-53-11 > JBAYHN01. The sequence goes on from JBAYHN010000001.1 coordinate 19,886, forward strand.
TGAAAATTATTGTCGGACTTGGGAATCCGGGTGATCAATATGAAAAGACGCGCCACAACGTCGGTTTTATGTGCGTTAATGCATTGCGCGGAGTTTTTGGTTTTGATGATTGGAAGTTAAATAAGAAATTTAATGCCGAAATTGCAGAGGGCACATATGAAAACGAAAAAATAGTGCTCGTTAAGCCACAAACTTTTATGAATGCTTCCGGTGAGGCGGTTTCAAAAGTGGTTAATTTTTATAATGTTCCTCATGCGGATTTGTGGGTTATTTATGACGATGTGGATATTCCGTTGGGAAAAATAAGAATTCGCGCAGATGGAACTCCGGGATCGCACAATGGCATAAAATCTGTAGTTGAATTGCTCGGTTTTCAAGATTTTCCACGCATAAGAATTGGAATAGAAAGTAGGGGAGAAACAGCCTCAAAAGAGCAAGAAATAGCCTCTTTTGTGCTCCATTCCTTCCTTAAAGAGGAGGAATCTTTGGCTAAGGAAGCGGTGGAAAATGCCGCTGCCGCCCTGGTTTTGGCTATTAAAAACGGCTTGCAGGCTGCCCAGTACAGGTTTAACTAGGCTAAAATTTGACTTGCATTTATTAAACAATATCACTAAAGTAAGGCAGTTATGTTAGCAATCATAGAAATAGGAGGTAAACAATACATCGCCAAAGAGAAATTGGTTCTAAGAATAGAGAAGCTCGAAACACCAGAAGGCAAGGTTCATACTTGCAACAAGGTTCTGTTGGTTTCGGCCGAAGGTGGACCAAAAATCGGCACTCCATATCTTGCCGGCGCAAGCGTGGATTTGAAAGTCAAAAAGACTGCAAAAGGTCCAAAAGTCTACACTTTCAAAATGAAATCAAAGAAGAGATACAAGAGAACGAAGAACCACAGACAACAGTATTCAGAAGTTGTTGTGGAGAAGATTAAGGCGTAATTGCACAAGAATTCTAAGAACGCTTCCGTAAATGGGGCGTTTTTTTGTTTAAGAAAAAAGCCTGTACGTACAGACTTTTAGGGAGGGGGAGACTATCTGTTATTAACCTGCCTAACTTTATCCAAAGTCGCACTCAAATCCTTTGGCAATTCCGAAGTTATTTTTAGATTTTTCCCGGTCTGTGGATTTTTTAAAACCAATTCGGCCGCATGCAAAAACTGACGCGTGAGCCCTAACTTTTGCCTAAACTTTTTATTTAATTTTTCATCACCATAAACAATATCGCCAAGAACGGCATGTCCAATGCTGGCAAAATGCACACGAATTTGGTGAGTTCTGCCTGTTTTAGGAAAAACTTTAACCAAAGTGCAATCATCAAAAGTCTCAATAACTTGAAAATCTGTAATAGAAGGCCTGCTGCCTTTTTTAAGGCTAACCGCCATCTTTCTGCGGTCTTTGTCACTTCGGGCAATTGCGGCCTCAATAACGCCATTTTTAGCATCAAAAACGCCTTTTACAAGGGTTATGTATGTCTTTTTAACCTCACGCTCCTTCCACTGCTGCGCGCAGGCAAAATGCGCCTTTTCGGACTTTGCAAAAAGCAAAACGCCGGAAGTGTCGCGATCCAAACGATGAATGGGCTTTAAATAAGAATCCTCACAGCCAAGAATTTCCACAATTGTTAATTCCGGTGACGGCGGATGAACAGTTATTCCGGCCGGTTTATCAATCGCAATAAGATTTTCATCTTCAAACAAAACTTTAAAAGGATTTTTACCCAATTTAATTTTAGTTTTTTTCGCAGTAGGGAAGTCACATTCAATTTTGGCGTCCTCTTCCACTTCCAAATGCACGCTTTTCGCAAGCTTGCCCGAAACTTTTACATGCCCTTTTTTAACCAAAGACTGCAAATAGCTCCTGCTAAAATCCGGAAATTTCTTCTTTAAAAGTAAGTCGATACGCATATTTGTATTTTATTACTCCGTTATTGTACCATTTTTTAAAAGCTCGGCGCGAGCACGTGCTCCAACTTCCTCACACATTCCACGTAATAAATCAGTATGTTTACCAAGCTCAATCTGCCTAGGTGCAACCCTATTGCCATCTGCCTGCCATTCATCAAACTCGTCCATATTGCGTCCAAAATGAGCTCGTAACAGCGCTCTAGTTTGAGGATTTGCATTCTGACTGGCAACCTCCAAATAACGTCTCAATATTGGACCAACCATTCTAATCATTACCTGTCGTGTTTGAGGACTAACATCCGAATTATCACCTATCAAAACACTTCGAAGTACTGCATTTGGCCATGGGTTAGCTATTATTCGTCGCGGTAACTGTCTCTCTGTTGAAGCCGGATTCAAATCGTGACTAATAACATAGTAAGGATCAACAATTTGAGGTTCACCGCTTTTATTAGGATTAGACGCAAGACCACCCAAACCTGGATCAACATCCCAATTTTGCTTTATTGTTCTACAAACTTCATCTCCCTCAATCCTTATCCATCTCTGACAAGCTGCTTCTCTTAAACAGGATGCTATTGAAACATCACGACCACCATCCAACGTAACCATGTCTCCCGTACCTGGGGATATATACCTTCGACCACCTTCTTCTATAGATTGACGTACTACGGCCGCCTCAGTAGCGGGGTAACGCAAATTTGCTTTGAAATCAGGCTTATCTCTTCTGTGTCTAGGTAAAGATTTGCGAAGCGCATCAACAAAAACCGATCTGCTGGTAGTCTGCTCGGGAAAGAATGGAATAGTTAATTCACCATCCGAATCAGCCATCATCTCATTGACTCTACCCAATATACCCTCGCGATAACTAGAATCCTCCATCATTGTATCCAATGGAGAAATTGTTTCTCTAAAACTACTTAAGTCCAACATTTCAACTATAGCTCTGGTAACGGCAGCGCGAATTCCTTCCAGTTTTAATAATTTCTCCAGACAATGTACTTGTTCAGGAGAAACGGAATCTTTTTTTGTTAAAATATCACGTGCAACATCTACCCCATACTGACGCACCAGTCTATTTATTCCCGCCATCCAAACATCAAATTTAACACCATTCTTTGCTGCCATTTCGTGCACTTTTCTAAGATAATCATAATAATTAAGAGGCACCATTACTGGCACAGGATTATTAGCCGAACCATTTGAGGCAGGCGACTGAGATCTTTTGTCTACGATTAGATTTAATGGAAAACTGCTAGGATCTTCATCCACTCTTACACCACATGCGACCAAAATATTTCGCTCTTCTTTTGGAATTATAATTTTAGTAACACTCCGACAATCATCCGGCACTACTCCAGCAACATCTATATTCCCAACAGCAACAGATGATGTATCTCTACCTTGAGCTAATCCCGGAGGAAGCGCATTTTCACCGCCTGATTGTAATTCTGATGGAGCAAGCATAAATAAAATTATTTCCTAGAATCCAACTCCCATTTAGCAGGAGTAGAAGCCCTCCAAGCAACTTCAAAAATTGCTTTTTGGGTGGCGGCAATACCCTCGCTTTCAATTAAGATTCCCAAAAGTTCATTTTTACTAAGACAAACTATGGAAAGTTTATTGTCGTAAACGTTAATTTCGTTCGTAAAAGTCTTAATGTCCTTTGGCAACCAGCGGAAATGCGACATTTCATGATCTACCGGATAATCTTCTTCCAAATATTTGCGAGAAATTTCATTGTCCGTAATTATTCCCCTTAGCGGTATCTTCTTTTCTTGCACACGCTGTTTGCCGTACCAAATAATGTAATCTCGTGTATCCGGCCTTTGGAACCAAGAATCGATTGTGGAATAACACAAAATCGGCGTTTTTGCCTTAAGCGAATCATTCATTACATGCTCAATTCCCTCTATGCCTTCATGAAAACGCACCTTAGGACTAAGAGTATAAGGATTGCTCAAAGACAAAAATTGAGGAAGATATTGTTCAAGTTCGCGTTGATGGGCCGAAAGTTCTCTGCGCTGCCTCTCAACATAATTCAAAAGATATTCAGCCGAAACAGCCGTAAAATATTTAACATTCGTGCCGGTATATTCACTAACCAAACCTTTTTTTACCAGACCTTCCAAGATCAAATATGTAGTAGGTCTTTTTAATCCTGCTTTTCTTGCAATCACACTCGCAGGCTGAGTACCAAGCTCCAGACACGCCATATAAATCTCGGCATCCTTGTCGGAGAGCCCTATTTTTTGCAGAATCCCTTTTAACATAGAAGCTTTGAGTTAAAGATTTCTCCGTGCAGTTGTCAGCTGACAACAACAGCGGGCAAGGGTTAGATTATACTCATTTTCCGATAATATGCAAACGAAAAACATCCCCTGTTTCCTATCAGTTAATCGAAACTGCTGGACGGAAGGTAAAAACGCACCTTATTGGCTTAAATAACGCACTTTCAACATAGGACTGTCACCTGAAAAATCAAGTGTTTTTTATTGTACAAGTTTAGTATGATGTTACTGTTTATGAAAAAAATAGATGCCATCACACAATTACTGACACGAGGGGTAGATGAGGTCATTGTGCGCACTGAATTGGAGAAGAAATTGCGCTCAAAAGATAAGATCAAATTGTACTTGGGAATTGACCCAACCGGCTCACGTTTACATTTGGGGCATGCCATTGCGCTGCGCAAGTTGCAAAAATTCCAGGAGCTTGGCCACAATGTAGTGTTTTTGATTGGCAGTTTTACCGCGCTTATTGGTGACACTTCAGACAAAAATTCACAAAGGCCACCAATGACACAGGAGCAAATTGAAGAGAATTTCCGCACTTACAAGGAGCAGGCCAGCAAAATTTTGGATTTTTCCAAAATAGAACTTCGTTACAACGGAGAATGGCTTTCTAAGCTGAATCTTAAAAATTTGATAGATTTGGCCAGCAAATTCACCGTTCAGCAGATGATTGAGCGCGAAATGTACCAGCGCAGAATTGCCGAGAGCAAGCCAATAGGTCTGCATGAATTTTTATATCCGCTTATGCAGGGCTATGACAGCGTTGCTATGAATGTTGATTTGGAAATTGGTGGAAGAGACCAGCTTTTTAATATGCTTGCAGGACGAACTCTTCAGAAAATAATAAATAATCGCGAAAAACATGTGCTAACGGTACAACTTCTGGAAGGAACAGATGGCCGAAAAATGGCCAAGACATACGGAAATTTTATAAATGTTACCGATCCGGCAAACGAGCAATACGGCAAAATAATGTCTATTAATGACAGTTTGATAATGAGATATTTTGACCTATGTACGGATATGAGTGTGGAAGAAATGAAGGAGATTGAGGCTTCTCTTAAGGCCGGAGAAAATCCAAGAAATGCGAAAATGAAGTTGGCGAGGGAAATTGTGACTATGTATAACGACAAAGGAGCCGCATCTGCAGCTGAGGATGAATTCATACAGATTTTCCAAAACAAAGGTGCACCAACCGACATAGAAGAGAAAACATTGGATCAAAAATCGTGTGGAATATGCGAACTTTTGTTTGTTACGGGGCTTGCGGCTTCAAAGAGTGATGCAAGACGTTTGGTTGAGGGCGGGGGAGTAACAGTGGACGATAAAAAAATCACAGACTCAAAAGAAGTTGTTGAACTAAGCAAAAAAGGCGTGCTGGTGAAGGTTGGGAAAAGGCACTTTTTAAAGGTATTTGGTGGCTAATGTATAATGAGGCCGTGTTAAAGACTCCTTTAAATAAGGCCATAAAAACCACTGCTCAACATTTGCATAGGTTAAAAGAGATGGGGATTGAATCTGTTGAGGATTTTTTGATGTATTTCCCAGCGAGGTACACGGACCAAAGCGAAGTTACCGACATAATAAATATAACTCTGGAAGAACAAATTACCGTGCGCGGAGAAATTAAAAGTATAAAAAGTTCGGCGGGTTGGGGCAGCAGGCGAATGTCGGTTACGAATGCGATTATTAGCGATAAAACAGGCAGCGTTGAGGCCGTGTGGTTTAATCAACCATATTTGGGCAAAATGCTTCTTAGGGGACAGGAGATTATGCTGCTCGGTAAAGCAAAATATGACATTAAGCGAAGTAAAATTATTTTTAGAAGTCCGGTGGTTGAACAGGTAAAAGAGACGCAGATTCACACGGCGAGAATTGTACCTGTGTATCACGAAACGGGGCTTGGAGAAGAAACAAAAAGGCCCGGGAAAATTTCTTCCAAATGGATTCGCGAAAAACTTTTTCCACTTTTGCCGTTTACCAAGGATTTTCCAGAGTTTTTGCCGGAGGAATGTATTAAGAAATTTTCCCTAATGCAGTATCCGGAAGCCATTAAAAATGCACACTTCCCGGAATCCGAAGTGGCGCTTGAGAAAGCCAAAAAGAGGCTAAGCTTCGATGAATTATTTTTACTTCAACTTGCCGCGCTGCATCGCAAACACATTTGGCGAAAAACAGCCGCACAGGCGCAAAAACAAATTCCGGCTAATTGGGATTTAATTAAAGAATTTACGCAGTCTTTACCATGGGCACTTACCAACGCGCAAAAAAAATCGGTTTATGAAATTATAAAAGACATGGAGCGGCCTTTTCCAATGTCCAGACTGCTGGAAGGAGACACCGGATCGGGCAAAACCGTCGTTGCACAGGCAGCCGTTTTACATGCAGTTAAAGCCAATTGGCAGGCTTGCCTACTTGCGCCTACGGAAATTTTGGCCAAGCAACATTTTAATAGTTTCGAGAAAAATTTATCGCAATTTGGAATAAAAACTCATTTACTGCTCGGTTCCATGACCAACAAAGAAAAAAACGCGGTCATCGAACAATTAAAAAACGGTAAAATTCAATTTATTATCGGAACCCATGCGCTAATTCAAGAACGAATTTCTTTTAAAAAACTTGGCCTGGCGATTATTGATGAACAGCACAGATTTGGCGTCAGACAGCGAGAAATCCTAAAAACTTTTGGCAGCCCACACATGCTTAGCATGACAGCCACTCCAATTCCGCGAACACTCGCGCTGGTTTTATATGGCGACCAAGAACTTTCTATTTTGGATGAAATGCCGCCCGGCAGACAAAAAATAATCACACGCGTTGTGCCGGAAAATAAACGCGCCGAGGCCTACAAATGGATAGAAAAAGAAATAGAGAAGGGGAGACAGGCCTTTATAATATTCCCTCTTATAGAAGAATCAGAAGTTTTGGAAGTAAAAGCCGCAGTTTCGGAATTTGAGCGTTTGAGTAACGACATTTTTCCACATTTAAAAATCGGATTATTACATGGACGAATGGACTCCGAAGAAAAAGAAAGCACCATGCAGGCCTTTTCAAACGGCAAAATCCAGATTTTAGTTTCCACAGCAGTGGTAGAGGTTGGCGTGGATGTGCCAAACGCAACAATAATGATGATAGAGGCCGCAGAACGCTTTGGTCTGGCTCAATTACACCAATTTAGAGGTAGAGTGGGCAGGGGACACGAGCAATCTTATTGTTTCCTCTTCCCTACTTTACAAATCCCCCAGGTATTGCAAAGGTTAAATTCCTTGGTTAAATATGATTCCGGCTTTCAATTGGCTGAAGTAGATTTGCAACTGCGCGGACCCGGCGAAGTTTATGGAACCGCTCAAAGTGGAATTCCAGATTTAAAAATGGCAAGTTTGAGTGATTCGGAAACAATTAAATTAGCGCGCGACGCGGCGGATGAAATAATTGAAAAAGATCCGGATTTAATAAACCATCCAAAATTGTTGGAAAAAATTAGTGAACAAGTGATATTGACCGAATAAATAATTTGTTCATAAAAGTACATATAGAACGGGTTTAAAACGATGTAGTTGTCGGCTATTTGGGGGAAACGCCTATAAACGCGAGTTTAGCGAAAGGTGGCTTAGGCAAGCCCAGAACCCCACGTCCAGGCACCATATATACCCAGAAACACCCCCTATGCCGCTTTGCACAAGATATATTGTACAAAGTACGAGACACCTAAAGAATGTTTATCCCCCGCCGCAATTTTTTATTAAAATTCGTGCTACACTTATCGTAGTATTTTTTTATTCACCACACTTTTATGCACAACAATAAAGATTATTACATTCAAAAATTAAAAATATTTTTGCTCGGCGCATTTATGGGCGTTGCCACCTACTTGGTCTGGCGAGGCGTGGAATATATGAATTACGGCAACTATATAAATGGTGCAGCAGGGCTGATTTTAGGTGGAGGACTCGGGATTTTGGCCTTAGAGGAGCTCGTAGTTTTCTTTATAGACAGGTGCAAATGGACCTATAAAGAGGGGAAATAAGCTTATTTGGGCCAAATTCAAGGCAGAGGAGTAGGCGTTTTTGGCTTAAGGAAGAGCAAAAAGCCACTTTTAGTAGGGGAATGGCTAAAAAAAATAAAAAAGACACACGTACTCTAACAAAAAAAGCTTATACCCTCCCCTGCTGCGCAATTTGTCTTAAACATTCAATGATTTGCGTAGGAGTTTTTTGATCATAGTGCTTCATACAAACCAGATAAGCAATTGCTCTGCCAATAAGTGGATCATTCCATAACTGCTCATCGTTATAACCATCTTTTTTCCACAAATCTATAAGCGTAATCCAATAACGCGCTAATCTCTGGCGAAGATCAATCAAGGATGGATCTTCAAATTCATTAAAACCGTCCAGCATATCGCAAAAAAATAGCATCGCTCTATAGCTCGTTTTAGCATCTATTTTTTGACCATTTCTTTCATTCATCCAATCAGTTAATACTCCTTTAAGTATTGGCCTAAGAGCTACGCTACCCTCCATCCTAAGTGGTATTTGCAAACCTTTTCTTTCATAAAATTCCATAGAGCGCGAACAATCTCCATCAATAAATTCTCTCAAGTCGCGAGCCAAATCTTGTTTTAACTGTTGGTCTTGGCCTTCCCTGCCCCCCATCACAGCGCGCAATTGTTCACCAGATTCTTGTGTAATTCTTAATAATGTAGCTTGATCAATTAAACCGGCTCTTAGCATTTCACGCACTAATTCCGCTGCAGCTTCCGGGGTTGGTGGTAAATCAATTATTCCCATATTATATGGATATTATATGCGATTTCTACATTTTGTCAATAATTACAGAAAAGGAACCAAAAACAGAACACTAAATGCCTTATTTGAGCCGAAATTTAGGGCAAAAAGTCTGCCCGGGCAGATGTATTTTGCAATAAATGGGGCAATTCGTCCAAATCCGCCCCGGGGCGGCCATACTCCCCTACCTGTTGTTAAGGTTGGGATTTCGTGGTATAATTTACAGATAATTCTACATAAAACTTCTTATGGGAAATAGCACTCAATCAAACCAACAGCAGAAAAGTTCTTTGGAAGTAATGGGGCTAAAAGGCAAAGAAAAACCAAAAGAGCCAGAAATGACCGCCGCAACCGCCGCCGAAAGGCACGAAGCCGGCAGCATGGAAGCAAAAACAAAATCACTACGCGGACAGGCCGGAGTCTCTTTGGAAAATCTTGAACAACGAGCAAACGAACGCAATTATTCTGCAAAATCGGCGCAAGAAATTAATGGTATAAAACTAAATGAAAGTCCGGAAAAACAAAGAGACAGAATGGACTCTTTATACGATGTGTCAGCCATAATGCTGGCTAATCTTTTTTATCAATATCCAAATACAACAAAAGAACTTGATGTTGGAAATTTCGACAATGTTGGACAGCTTGCATCTCATCTCGCAAAAATAAATCCGAGATCGGCCGAAAGCGCAGCATTATATAAATTAACCGAGCTCAGCAAAGATCCTAACAGTGAAGTTACAAAAGCAGTAAAAGCAGAATGGCCAAAACTTATTAGAACTGCGCAAGAAATGGGGCCACACATCAAAATGGCCATGGATTATAATCCAAATGAAAAACTAAAAGATTCTGAGAAATGGAGCGTAAAAGGATTCATCCATGATTATCCAAAAACCGCAGCAATATGCGGAATAGCAGGCGCAATCGGAGGATTTTTTGCAATACGTGGAATATGGAGATTATTTTCTAAATCTTCAGATAAAGCGGCTGCAGAACAAGCACCAGAAACGCCAGCAGCAGCGGAAGAAAAGGGGCTACTTGACTCTCTTACAGAAGCACCGAAAGGATTCTGGGGAAAGCTAAAATGGATACTTGGAGGAGGCCTAATATTGGCTGCGCTAGGCTCTATTTTAAAATTTGCCGGAGTTGGAGACTGGATTAAAAAAATAGGTGGATCTTTTAAGGACGGGCTAAGTTCACTTCTTGGCGAAGACGCGGAATTCAAAAAAGATAAAGAATTTTACAAACGCATGGCCAGCCGCATCGGAAAAGAAATGGTTGTGCCGGTTGATCCAAAATTTCTAGCGGAAAAAATTGGCCAGGAAAAATTTAATGATTTTGCAGAAGACGATGGATGGTTTAAAGAAAATCTTGTTACTCCGGTCCTTGAAAGTGATGCCGTGGATGGTGTGGCAAAATATATGCCAGGCGTTTACACAAGAGCACAGCGCAAACAGGCAGTCGCAGTACGAACTTATCTAAAAGGAACTGAGCGCCAAGCCATAATTTCTAAAATGACAATCACGGACGAAACAACTGTCGTGCAAGTTTTGGCAAAAGTTGACGAAGAATTAAACAAAAAAGAGGGAATTGCTCCTACTACTCAAAAAAAAGAAGATGCAAAGGAAACTGCCCCGGCAGTAGCAGCCGGTGAAGTTGAACAAAAGTTACTCCCCTACCTCAAATCAAAATATGGGGAAATTTCACCAAATGAATTGAGAGATATTAGTACACTTTCTTATGCTAACTTTACAAGCAAAACAACAGAACTGCTTGGAAAAGCCGGCGAAGTTGGTTCCGAACTTGGAGAAAAACTCGGCCTAACAAAAGCTCAAACTGTACAAGAAACGGCATTAAATAAGGCAAAAGATATAATGCGCAGATTTCTTGATGATAAAAAGTCAGAAATTGTCGCTTTGGGACTGCCAGCGAGCGCATCTATTGGCGCAGTATTAACAGGATTAGTAGCTTCGTGGCCAAACCCAGGAGAAAGCCCAACTGCAAATCCAGATGCAAGTGCGACGGCTACTGCAGTTGCAGCCGGAACTCTTGCCTCTACAGTTAAGGAAAATCCATTATCTAATGAAGACATAGAAGGCACCCAGGCACGTGACGAGGCCGCAACAGAATTGGAGCCAAGACAGCAAGAAGTATATATGCATCAAAGAAAATTACTGGCAGATTTAATAAAAGGAAACGAGTATGTAAAAAACGATAAAGCCGATGAACTTATTAAATGCGCAGAATCCGTAGCAAAAACCATTGGAAATGAAGCTCTAAAACTTCCAGAAGCTGACAAACGCAATGCGCGCTATGAAGTAGCAAACAGAATTGAACTAAAAATACGTCAGCTAAAGCAAAAACTGGCTGAACGCACTCAAAAAATAAGCGAATGGACCGCTGCAATTAAAGCAAAATCCCCTCTTGAAGAATTATTTCTTCCAATAAAAACAGCAAATGACGAAGTGGCAGATTTATATAGCGAACTTGAAGGCATGTTGGCAGGCGAACGCAGCAATTTTGCAATGTTTGCCCCACTTGCAATGCAACTGGCAAGAATTTCATATATTCAACTGACATCTTCAGCCCAAAGAAAGGCTTATGTAAGGCAATATTATGGAATTCTCGGATTTCCAACCGCAAAGATTAATTCACTCATAAAAACGCTACAAAAATCACCAAAAGGAATTGCTTTGGCAGAAAGTAGGGTTGAATTGGGCCAAAGACGATTACAAGGAGACCTTGGCGGCGCTGATGTTTCCGGCGCAGGTAGTTTGGAACAGAGGGCAAATTTGGATACACCTCTAACAGGATTAAAAGACGACGGTAAGCAAGCTCGCGAAAGATATAATGCAGAAAAGACATTATTGACCCACGATGAAAAAATATTGGCGGCGGAAAGAGAATTGGAAAATTTAAAAGAAGAAGCAAGGGTTCTAAGAAAAGGTACAACATCAACCGACACGCTTACTTTAAAAAGCATAGAAAGCAAAATTGCCGCACAACAGGCAGAGATTAGGGGAATGACTCATCAACGTATAAAACTGGAACACACAGCGTTGCAAGAAGCCTCAGACGAAGTGTACGGAAGATTAAGGACACAAGCTCCAGATCGTGCCCTAACAGCCCAAGAATGGGCAGAAATGGATGATTTGGCAGAGCGAGGATCCAGACTCAATAGAGATCGTGTACGCATGGGAGAAGATGTACTTCAACAAATAAAAGAAGCCACAAAACGTGGCGCACCAAAAGCAGAAATAGAAGCATTGCAAAGAACATTTAATGAGAATATTGGAGAAATATCCAAGACTCAAAAAGGAATGATTTCAAGCTTGGGAGCTTTTATAGAATTTGTAAAAACAAGCAGGGCTATTAAAACTACTACATCAAATCTAAAAGTCGGATTAACCGGCGCAGACACAAAAAGATTTAGAAATGTGTTTGGAATGATGGTTAATTGGCAAAAAGGTGGGATGAGAAATACACTTATGGAAAGCGTTGGTGCCTCAAAACCACCTCTACTTCGCGTATTAAAAGGCAAATTCGCTTTTTATGGACTATCTATGATTGCAGCTCCGGCCGCCATTGGAATAGCCACAAAAGATTCCAAAACCAGCTGGACCGCAGCAGCAGGACAAGGCGTTTTGGATATGGCTCCTATTACAGGAACAATTTCTGACTTTGCCACAATGGTGAGAGGTCGTGAATTAATAAGCGGAAGAGAGGTTGTTGGATACGAAAGATGGCTACTTAGACCGGCATTTGGAGTCGTGGGACTCGCATCCGATGTGCTTCTAATCGCAGGTGTTGGCGCAGGAGTACGTGCAGGAGTTGGAGCGCTACGCGGTGGAATGGAAGCAGCAAGACTTGCCAAACTAAAAGGCGCAGTTTCTGCAGCTGCAAAAACTGCAGGAGAAGCTTTGGCCAAAGGTGGTGCAAAAAAAGGAGCAGGAGAGACGGCCGAAGGAGCCGCAGAGGAAGGAAGCCGATTGTGGAACGCTTTGCGCAAAATGGACAAATATAGAATGCCTATCACAATTGGTCTTGGTGTTGGCGTACCGGTTGCTCTTATGTTCACAAAACAAGATGAAATGGAAATTCCACAGGGAATAAAAGACGTAGTGGGAAGTGATATGCAAGAATTGGATTTGGACAAAATGCCAGGCGCAACAGAAGCCCCAAGCGAAGGCGACGATCTTGCAGCAGCAGCCTAAATCTTCTTCACCATGTATGTTCCCTGGAGTTTATACCCCAGTTTTTCGTAATATTGGCGCACGCCAACGCCGGCAATCACGGCAATCTTCTTAAATCCGTTTTTGCGCGCAATTTCTTCGGCTTTTGCCACTAGTTTGCGGCCAAAACCCATGTGCTGGCTCGCCAATTCATCATGTTCGGAAATCGGCACCTGTGCACCATAAGTGTGCAGCTCGCGAATGATCGCCGCCCCATTTAGCTCTTTAATAAAATGTTTTTTGCCCTCAAGGGAATAGGAAGTAAATCGCAAACGCAATAAAGCGCAAAGCTTGTCGCTGTGTGTGTCATCAAAACTCAAAAAGAATTCCTTCCCGCGTGAAGCTTCATACTCCATCACATTAAATTCAATATTTTTCGGCACAATCGAGTCCCCTTTTATCTCGCGGCAACGAATACACTGGCAAACCACGCCATTTGTTTTCATTAATTCATGAATTACCTGCCTCAAATTGGAAGTTTTGCTTCCGCTCACAATACTCGGCGCCGGAATATCGCGAATCAGCCTGCTCACTCGCAAATATCTCGGAAACATCGGCTTAATTTTTAAAATAATTTCAATGAGCTCTTTGTCGGTATATGGCTTGTACTTGCCATCTTCAAACCATTTCTTTAATTCCGAAAATGGCACAATTACGCACGGATAAACTTTCATCATGTCCGGCTTAAAATCAGGATTTTCAAAAAGATCTGCAAACATTTGAATGTCTCGCTTAACATTTGAGCCCGGCAAACCAGGCATCATGTGATAAGAAATTTTAAAACCGGCGTCTTTCATTAGCTGAGTCGCTCGAATTGTCGCATCAATCCTGTGCCCGCGTTTAACCAAATCCAAAATGTCATCATACAAACTCTGCACCCCAATTTCTATGCGCGTGCAGCCAAGTTTTCGCATTCGAATAATCTCTTTTTCATCAATCCAGTCCGGGCGAGTCTCGAGCGTCATGGCCACACACCTGCGCTTTGCCGTTTCATTAAGCTTTTGCGCCTGCGCAAGACTTCGCGATTTGGTCTCATTCATCGCATTCAAGCACTGCCGCACATAATAATTTTGATAGCTCTTTGGATGCGAAGACCAGGTGCCGCCCATAACAATAAGTTCAATTTTATCCGTCGGATGGCCGTTTGCATGCAACGTTTCAATTCTGCGAGTCACTTGCAAATACGGATCATAATCATTAATTATTGCGCGCATAACCGCCGGCTCATTGCTCAAATAACTTTTTGGAACATTCTCTTCCCTCGGACAAAAAACGCAGCGACCCGGGCAACCCATTGGCTTTGTGAGAACAGCAACAGGCGAAACGCCGGAAAGCGTACGCACTCCCCTTTTTGTTATAAGTTTTAAAAAGTCGCGATTTACCGGAATCTTTCCGGATTTAACAAGATCGCGATACGCCGCCACAAGTTCGCTGTTTGGTGGCGGACCAATTTTTAGACTTTCCGCATATTTTAATTTTATACCGTGCAGCTGGCCCGGCGTCTTAATACCGCCTAAAACCGCATCCAGTACAAGTTTTTCCATCGACGACATAAATGTAAATACAGTATATAGTATATGAGCTAAATGAAAACAGATGACAGACCGAGCCACAGCTCGGTTAAGCAATTAATGCGGCCAAAGGACGCATCCATTCTAACCAAGGTAAAGCGGGATTATAACCTGATAGCGGATGAATTTGACGTCACGCGCAATCACCCGTGGCCTGAATTTGAGATGTTCTTGGAATATTTTGCTGGACCAAAGATTTTGGATATTGGCTGCGGCAATGGCAGGCTTTTTGGCTTTTTGAAAAATGCCGAATCGCAAATTGGCACGCATATTGATTATACCGGCATAGATAACAGCAAAGGCCTTTTGCAGAAGGCAAAAAAGAACAATCCGGGCGCAAAATTTAAGGCCGGAGATTTATTAAAAATCCCCTGCCCCGCAAAAAGTTTTGATGCGGTTTGTTGCTTTGCGGTTCTGCATCACATTCCGCAAAAACTTCAGCTAAAAGCGCTAAAAGAAATCCGCCGCGTACTTAAGAAAGATGGAATTCTGATTTTGACCGTTTGGAATTTGTGGCAGAAAAAATATAAAAAATATATAGATCAAAAAACGCACGATTCGCTTATCCCCTGGGGCTCCCCACCAAAAGCCAACCGCTATTATTACGCCTTCAAGCCAACAGAAATTATTAATTTGCTAAAAAAAGCGGGATTTAGAATAATAAAAAAGAAAGTCGAAGCTTCCCGCAATATTTCCTTCATTTGCAACTGATTCCACATGAAAAAAGTTAAAGTTCTAGACATACAATTCGACGTTTGTACTCTAACTGAAGCGCTAAACCGCATTCTGGACCTGCTGCAAAATCGCAGAGATGAAAGCGGCAAACAAATCGTGACTCCAAATCCGGAAATGCTGCTTGAGGCACAAAAAAATCCGGAATTTAAAAATATTTTAAATAAATCATGGATGAGTATTCCGGATGGGATCGGAATTCTTTGGGCATCATCTTTCCAACACGGATTGCGCGGCAGAGGCAAGGCGGCACGCTTAATAAAAGCCTTTTTCTCGCTCCTCGCCCTAATCTTTTACCCAAAATCCGCCAGAAAAATATTTCCACAACGCGTCTCCGGCGTGGATTTGATGGAAGCAATATGCAGCGAAAGCCGCGAAAACAATTTTGGAATATTTTTGCTGGGCGCAGCACCGGCAGTTGCAGAAAAAACAAAGCACATCCTCGAAAAAAAGTTCCCGGGCATAAAAATCACAGGAACTTTTGCGGGCTCCCCTAGCCCGGCAGACGAAACCCACATAAAAAACCTTATTCAAACCTCAAAACCGGACATTTTATTTGTCGCATTCGGCGCACCGGCCCAAGAAATCTGGATTCACAAGCACCTCCCCGAACTAAAATCAGTAAAAATCGCCATGGGAGTTGGCGGCGCCTTCGACTTTTTGGCAGGAGTAAAACGCAGAGCCCCTTCATTCATGCGCATTCTCGGACTGGAATGGCTTTTTAGGCTTATTCAAGAGCCTTCACGCATAAAAAGAATATGGAACGCAGTAATAAAGTTCCCATCCCGCATCATCAATCAATAATTATTTCTTTTTCTTAGACATCATCGATGCTGCCCTTCTCTCCAGCACATTTTCGATGAGAGGCCTAACGTGATCCATCACTGAAGAAATAATCCCAACCGGTTTTAACACGAAATCATTTACCTTATCCACCGTCCCGCGCACTTTTTCGAGCACTTTGCTGGAATCGCGCAGAATCAGAATGAGGTAAATAAGCGTCACACAAAGGAAAATCGTCAAAAGGGCAACCGAAATTGTGAGGACGATGTATAGGGTTGTTTGTGAATCGTTGAACATACAATTCACTTTACATCATTATTTAAAAATTCTCAAAATTTAAACGCACTATTTATACAGCACTTTTTTAAATTCCTCATCAGAATAACCATTATCGCTTACTTCATTCCATGCATCTTCCGTTATAAATTGCGAATATTCTCTCGAATTAGTCCAAACCTCAGAGCCCTTTACATCAATAACACTCGCCGCCCAAGACGAACCAATTTGCGGACGAATAACAGAAAATCCTATTTTATATGGCTTGCCCGGATTTGCCCAAGACCAAACGGAATTTTTATACGGCTCCGACTGCAACCATTTATTTGCAGCAGAAGAATAATAAACTGGGAAAATATGTATTTCTTTCCAATATCCCTCCGCCGAAGTTCCATATTTAAAAGAAACCGACGGCAAACCAAGCGCTTTATAAACAGCCAAAGCCACCGCAGCGGCATCCACACAATTTCCATAGTAATAATTATGAGCCAGCAAATAATCCACCTGAAAAGACGGGCTAAAAATGGTTCCTTTGTTTATACTTACGCCATTTATAGTAGTTATATTTGTTTGATTATTATTTTTGTCGGCCAAAGATTCCTGGTAAACGGTTTCCCAATTTGCCTGGCCTTTATATGCAGTATGAATTGCCTCTATGTCGCTAAAATTCTCTCGGCGATATTTTTCCTGATCAACAAGCCATTTTTGCAGGCTCTTTAAAGAAAGGCCCAAGTCATCCGGCTTCAAAAAATTATTCTTTGTCATAAGCGTCATGGCTTTGTCCAAAGTTTCCGGACGCAAAAACATAAAATTATAGGCAGTTTTGTTAAATTTCTTATTTTTAGCCGGAGAATATTGCATTCCGCCAAGTCCGCCATAAATAATTGCTCTATTTGACCACGTAAGCATCTCGTCCAGGCCCATTTCACCGAGCGCTTTTTGATTAGTGAAAAACTTTTTAACATTTCGCGCATATTTAATCATGGCCAGCCCATCTTTAATTACCTGAGCCCTTAGCCCATTTTCCGCCCTTTTATAAATATATGCTTCGGTTAAGGCTTGAGAAATCGCGGTTAAATCATTTGCCGGCAAATCAATTTTATCTGCATATTTTACAAACAGCGGAAGCGCCATTTTTGCATATTCTTCATTTATAGACTGCTCGGAAGTGAGAGTATAAGCCTCATCATAAACATTATCGAAGTCATGCCAAGTTACTGCAGTAACCACAAATTGGTATGGAAGATTTTTTAGCACAGAGGCTGGCATTTTAAATTCAAAACCATCTTTTTTGGCAAAAACCGCATCCGAAATTTTCAAATTTTCTATAAATTCACCGGTCTTGGAATCCCACGTCTGCAGAAAATTACCTTCACTCGTCCAAATAATTGAATACATTTTATTGCCAATCGTTTTTACCGCATCACCATCGTGAAGATTTATGCGGAAGTGATATCTTTGGCCTGCAACAGGCATTTGAAAGGGCTGCACCATGGCATATGCATTTTGATTGTCCATTATAAAAGCATATTTTTTTATGTCGTCGACCGGCTTCCCCCAAAATCCCTGTGCACTATCAATTGCCGCAAAATCGCCCTCTTTGTCATTTTGAATAAGCCCACTCGCCTCCCACTCGGAAATATTTCCATCGATTTTAATATTTGAGATTATTCCTTTTGCCTTAGCCATTTCTGTATCCAGATTTTTCTCCAAAAGCAGATTAAAACCACGCGCCACTTCCGGATTTGTGCTCGATTTTATGTAATTTAGAATTTTATTTTGAGTTTTTGCGGAGGGCTTGGGGCTCACAGAAGCCAAAGCTTTTTTAACCGCGCTTTCGCTGATTCCGGTGGCCTGCGCCTGCGCCAATGAAACAAAAAATAATGAGACAAGTAATGTCACCAGCAAAATTCCAGCGTTGAGTTTTTTCATATAACAACCGTCTCAAATTCAAACAAAAATGTCAAAAAAAATGAGAGCACCTGTAGACAACAAATGCTCCCATTAACAATTATTGCGTTTATTGATTACATCCCAGAGATCCCAATGCCATAATAAAAAATCGGTGATATTTTCACAGCTTTACCGCCAGTATTTGTAGTCAATGTAATTCTAATTTTATACACTCCGTGCACAACATAACCTCCAACATCTTTGGAGCCATTCCATTGGCAAGTCACACCCGCGCTTCTAGCAGGTATAGCACAAAGATTTTTCACAACATTGCCTGCAACATCAAGAACTTCTATTTTCCCACCTCTATTTAGCACGTTAGTTGTAACTTCGAAAAATGGATATGGGTAATAAGAAGGTACATCTCCACGAATGCTAGATGGATGCCAAAAATCATAATCCTTTATGTAACCATTAGGATCTAGTACCGGAGCTACTCCCCGACCATCTATTGCTCCTCTAAATCTAAAAAATGGGCTTGTTGCACGTGTTGTACTTAAAACTCCGTCGTTTAAAATACCAATCGTAACCTTAAATTTAAATTTTCCCTGCTGTAAAACACCATTGTCATTAAGTCCATCCCACATGCAGTAATATGCTGAAAGTCCCCATGCACCATTTACCGCACAAGCATTATGCCTAATTATAGTATTTGATGCATCAATCACGTCCGTGCTTGCCTGATCATATCCTCCTGTAATAACTGCATATTCCGGATATACATCATGAGCATCGTAATAAAAATAATGAAAAACAATTTGTGGAAAGATGAATGGCCTATCAGCAAAGGCAGGAGCCACCGACGTGAACATAATAACAAAAACAACCAATACAGAAATGGCACCAAATAAAAGTTTTCTGTTTTTCTGCATATACTTTTGTCATTAAATGATAAAAACCTATTGTCGAAATATTACCTCTTTTGTAAATTCAGTCAATTTGCCACATGCAGATTTAATTGCGTCGCACACCTAAAAATGTCCGAATGATACGAGTTAAGAATAAAATCCCATGCCTATAAAATACACGGGGGATTTAACCTATCTGCGCAAAAAGCACCACGTAATTCTTTCCATAAGCCTTGGCGCACTTTGGACAAGTGGTGTAGGAGAAATATAATTTCTTTAGCTTTTTGCCTTTGTTATCCACATATTTAATCATTTCCTGCGCCCATTTGCCGGCATTTTTATATGGCCCTTCAAAAACTTTGGTAAGAAATGTGCCGGAAATTTTCGCCATCTGCGCGTCCGGAACATCTTTGGAAACATCAATATAAATATCCGCACCCCAAAGCGATTTTTCGTCAGTCAGCATTAATTGATGAGGAGATTTGGCACCGGCCTTCTCAATCAGTCCAAGATTTTTAACAATCTTGCTCCCCATATTAAGAGGAATATGCAAAAAACTTGTCACATGATCAATCACAAAAGCCTTATCTTTCCAGGTAATTTCTTTATCCTCCCAAGGTTCCGGATTAAAAATTTCGCAACAGCCTGTTGGTTTAATTTGTTGAGTATTCATATGCCGAATTATATCACGGCATGAGACCATTGACATATAGGCACATGTGGTATTTAATAATGTACTATAAAAGATACAAAATATGACACCACCTCCAGAAGAAATAATATCAAGTAAAACAGTTGAACAAGTCTGCAATTTAGGTGACACAGAAACCACACCAGAGCCAGAAGGATTAGAAGCAACACGCTCACAACTTTTACACGCCCTTACATCTGGACGCGAAGCACACGAAGCTAGAATTTTAAGCTCAGCCGGAATCGCAGAAATAGCTCGTGAATTGGGAATTAATTTTAGAGACCAAAGCCTTGAACCCGGAAATGTGGCCGGACTTTTACGCATGTTGAAGGAAAAATTCCCGAAAGAAAATATTTTTATTATGGCATTTGAAATCGTAGCAAGAGGCCAAGTCGAATTAGACAGCGGAGAATTGCCAAACTGCGTTTTAACCGAAGTAGATGAGCCAATAGGTGCATATTGGGGCGCTTTGGAATTTGTAGATGTATGGCTCGATAGACACGCAAAAAAATCACAAGAACCAATGGCAGAAGAAATGGGGCGTTTTGCTACAGCTAGACGAACGGCTGATTGGCAAAGAGCCATCGATGCGGCTGATTCTGTAGAAACTGGCGCCATATCCAGCCTTAGAGAAATAACCACAGGCGAACAAATTGAGCTGGGAAAAACGGCGGATA
>JBAYHN010000002.1:0-38937 GCA_041666125.1 Candidatus Altimarinota bacterium
AATTTCTTGAAATTTTTGGCTTAAATAAATTTCTGGTATTGTACTTTCATTCAAATTTCCCATCACGCTGTCGGGATCTTCTGTAAAAGAATCGCCACAAACCAGCACATTGCCGCTGGCTGTAATGTTTAGTGTACTCGTTTCGCTGGCGCAAATTTCTCTACCGGTTGAATTTGATGTTCTGCCTTCTGATTCAAATTGTTGAAATTTGGTCGGATCTACGGCACCACCTCTATTTCTTAAACTCGTGAGCTTAGTATAATAAGAAATGCATGTTGCAAAACGAGGATCTGCTCTTAAAGCCTTTATTTTGACACCAAGGGCTGTTCTTTGCTCCGGATCAGTTTCGTGATTCGTAATATAAATATGAGACAGGCCAGCGGCTAGAAGTTTTTCCAATAATTCGCCGGTTAAGAGCTGAGCATTACTGTTAATTGTAATATATGCAAATGGCATTTTTTCTCTCGCTTCCTGTATTCTTGCAATTATATCTGGATCCGCCAATGGTTCGCCAAAACCCTGCAAAGCCAACTTGCCAGAGAATCCCAATGCTTGCAGCTGGTCAGTTATATTTGTAAATAATTCTGGACTCATAAATAATCCTCTTTCATGTTTAGCCTGACGTGCTGACTCAACTGAATGAGGGCAATAAGCACACTGACGCGTGCATGTAGTGGTGGTTTCTATTGATACGTTACTAAAAAGATCAGCTCTACCGGTTGCCTTGAGGGCTTGCAACGGATAAACAAGCGACTTTTTTAGATCAGCTCGTAATTTATAGGGCACGAACCTGCGTAGTGTGTTAACACTAGCAAGATCTCCTAATGATAGTCTGGGTGCCATGACTACGCTACTATACTACTTATAGTGCAAATGTCAATACCCATCCCTATGACTTTTATATGGGTAAATTCAGGTTTAATTAACCTCACTCAACTTCACCGACACCACTTGTTCTTTGTTGAGCGCCTTTTTCCACACGCGCAGTTTTACTGTTTGGCCGCCCGAAATGTCACGAATTATAGCAGCCGGATCCGCGTCTCCATCAACCGTTTTGTCGTTGATTTTAAGGATAATGTCGCCTTCTTTTAGCCCCGCTTTTTCTGCCGGGCTATTTGGCAAAACAGCAGCAGAGCCATCCGCTCCCTTGGTAAGTAACGCACCCTTTGCATATCTTAATTTAAGCTGAGTTTTTGCTTCTTTATTTAGCATAGAATATCTAATTCCAATGAAAGACCTCGTTACTGAGCCCTTTGTCTCATAACTTTGAAGTACGAACTTCACATCATCTGCCGGAATCGCAAAACCAATATTTTCCGCGCCTGTGTTTACGGCCGTATTTATTCCGATAACTTCACCGTTCGTATTAAGTAGCGGCCCTCCGGAATTTCCAAGATTAATTGCCGCATCAGTCTGTATGATTTTTACAAGTTTCTCGGTTTGCCCACCAAGTTCGCTGCTCGCATAAATTGAACGATTTATTGCAGAAATTACACCTTTTGTAACGGAATTACTTAGCTCACCAAGCGCATTGCCAATTGCAATAACAGTTTGGCCTATTTGCATTTCTTTTGTGCTGCCCAAAACAAGCGGTTTAGCAGTCTGTGGCATGCGATTTCTGTCTATTTTTAAAAGTGCCACATCATTAAATGGATCAGAGGCCACTACTTTTGCGGTAACCTTTGTTCCATCGAAAAATACAACTTGGTAATCTGCATTTTTATCGGACACAACATGTTTATTTGTTGCAATTAATCCTTCGCTGCTAACAACAAAACCACTTCCACTTCCAACCACTTTTTTTCCTTTGGATTCCGGCGTTCCCGGCACAATTACTTCCAGACCATTTCCAAGATTTGTGATTTTTTGCGTTGGCGCAAAAACTTCTTTACTTATAACAACGCTAACCACAGAATCTTGCGCATTTTTAACAGTTTCTATTACTGCAATTTCTTCGTCGGTTACATTCGGATATTTTTCACGCATGTCATTTATACGGCTTTCCAGCGTCAAAAAACCCGCAGTCATATATACAGGTGCGGTTATAATAAAAACCATTACCAGCATAATAATAAGTAATTTTCCAAAATCATGTTTTTGAGGTGTCTTCATAAATTAAAAATTTTAAGATTTACAGCTAATTAATACATTAAACCTACCCCATTGTTGCATATTTTACTTTGACGCACACAAAACCGTATGGTTTCGCCGATCTGTTACGGCACAATGTTAAACCTAGACAGGTAGGAGATTATGTGTGAAAAATGCTATCTGGAAGTCTAATTTTGGCGTAATATTTTATACATCTTATATGTTAATTTATTTTTCCATGAAAAACATTAAACAGCAGGTCGGAATTGCGGCACTTTTATTGATAATTATTTTAATGACCGCTGCGTGTAGTATTTCGATTAATACATCAATAAATGCTACTCCTGACGAAGATTCCAAGGCTGACACTCCAGCAGGCTGGCTGACTTACGAAAACGACAAATATAATTATGAGTTTAGCTATCCAACGGAAGCCACAATAGGAGAGGCGGATAAAAACGCATTCAATATGACCCCGGAAGAATATAAAAGCGGATTTACATTTGAAGGTCTTTTGAAAAAATACACAGGCAAGATTTGCGTGAATGCAAGAGTTGGAACCGGATACATGGCAATTGCAGCCGCTGCAAACGAAAAACCAAACGGCGATACCGTAACAATGTGTTTAAGGACCGGCGCCGGAGTATGCAGCCCAGCAAGCCAAAAGAATGGTGGCCTTTCTGGCAATTATAGCTCAGATGTAACTGTTGATGGCAAAAAATACACAGCGCAAGGCATAGAAAATAATTGTCCGGGTGACGCGCAACCATATGCAAAATCTCTCCGTGTGAAATTGGATGACGGCACAAAGATTGAGTTTGGTGGATTTGCAAATTCCAAGGAGGAATACGCCACTTTGGAGGCCAAATTGGTCCAGATGGTGGAGTCGTACCAAAAGAAATAGGTCGCAAATATTTTTTAATGCTTGAGGCTTTTCATCAATTCCGCTTCTACAATTTTTGCGTACTCAAAGCCAAATTTAAAGATTGAACGCTGCGTGTCGGCAATGCTTTTATTCTGAATGATCACGCCCACCTCATCCGAGTGAGAAATAATCGCAACTTTGTCATCATAAATATTTATTTCATTTCTAAATGGGAATTTTTCTTTTGGTATTAAGTAAACTTCGCGCAATTCTTCTTTGCCTCGCGACTTAAAAAGCAAAGCCATTTCGTCGTAACATAAAATTCCCCGCAACCAAATTCCGCGTTTAACTTTTTTATAAATATACGTTGGGTAATAATCTCTCAAGCAAGAATTTACGACGGCTTCGGTAGTATTTGCCCAGCACAAAAGTTCCGTTTTTGTTGTAAGTGTGTCCTCCATTATTTTTATTAATCCTTCTTTTCCTTCAAATACGGCCATTTGTGGTGTGGCCTCAAGTTTTTTATTTAACTGAGTTAATTCCGGAAGAGCCCTTTTTAAAGCGGCATATTTATCTAATTGATCTTCCAATAACATTTGAGGATCCAGCGCGCGAAAATATAAAAACTTTCCTTTTTTTATGTGACTTGCGAGCCCCTTTTTTTGGAGCTGTTCAAGAATAACGTATGTAGTTGGACGCTTTATGCCCGCTCGCCTGGAAACGGAACTCGGCAGAGCACTGTGCAATTCCAAAAGTGTTAAATATATTTTTGTTTCTTTTTCCGAAAGCCCAATGTCTTGTAAAATTTTATTTAGATCCATAAGTGTCAATATCTTTGACAACAGTATAGCACGGTACGATTGATCTGTAAAATGCCCGCGTAATAAACATACTGTCTATAAAGATTGACTCATGGCAAGAAGATGGTACTATGACCTCTATGAAAACTTGCATCAAATGCCAAAATCAATTCCAGGTTGAACCGGAGGATTTGAAGTTTTATGCAAAAATGGAAGTGCCGGAGCCAACTCACTGTCCGCGCTGCCGCCAACAAAGGCGCCTCATTTTTCGAAACGAAATTAATTTGTTCCACAGAAAATGCGACAAAACGGGCAAGAATATTATCTCGATGTATTCGGCAGATTCGCCTTACCCGATTTATGACCAAGGCGAATGGTGGAAGGATAATTGGGATCCGATTGAATACGGCCGCGATTTTGATTTTAATAGGCCGTTTTTTGAGCAATTTGAAGAGCTGCGCAGAAAAGTTCCTCGCATGTCGCTAAACTGCATCCAGAATGAGAATAGCGAGTATACAAGCTATGCCTTAGGCGACAAAAACTCTTATTTGCTATTTACCGCGGATTTTAATGAAGACTGCTATTACGGCCGTTTTAGCGATCGCAATTTTCGCTGCACGGATTTTGATTTTACCTACGATTCCAAGTTTTGTTACCAGACAATTCGCGTTCATAACGGCACAAATTGCTGGTTCTCGCAGAAATTGGAAAACTGCAGCGATAATTTATTTTGTTATGACATGAAGAATTGCCACAGCTGCATTTTTTGCACGAATTTGAGAAATCAGAATTACATGATTTTAAATAAAAAAGTTACGCAGGAGGAATTTGAGAAATTTAAAAGTGAATTGAATCTATCTTCCAGAAAAAGCCTAAATGAAGCCATTTCTAAGGCGAAAGGATTCATCCAAAGACAGCCGCACAAATATTTGGAAAATATTCAGTGTGAAGATTGCATTGGAGATTATTTGAAAAATTGTAAAAATGCCAATTATTGTTTTGATAGTTATGATTTGCAGGATACTAAATATTGCAGCCAGGTTTTTAAGCTAAAAGATTGTTATGATTGGGATTTTGTAGGGGAAAATAGCGAATTGTGTTACGAAATGGCCAGTTCGGCAGGTAATGCTGTGCATTGCAGATTTTGCATGAATACGTGGCAGGGAAATTCAAATATGAATTATTGCGATTTGTGCTTATTTGATAGCGATTGTTTTGGTTGCGTTGGTTTGCGCAGGAAAAAATATTGCATTTTGAATAAACAATATTCCAAAGAAGAATATGAAGCGCTTTTGCCAAAAGTTATTGATCATATGAAGAAAACAGGGGAGTGGGGCGAGTTTTTCCCGCTTTCGCTTTCACCTTTTGCATATAATGATTCCGTTGCGTTTGAATATTTCCCGCTTACAAAAGAGCAGGCGATTGCGCAAGGTTTAAAGTGGAGAGATGAAGATAAAAAGCATGCTGCTTCACAAAGCGTCACGGTGCCGGACGACATTAAAGATGTGAAAGATGACATTGTTAACGCAGTTTTGGTCTGTAAGCATTGTGAAAAGAATTTTAAAGTTGTGCCGCAGGAATTAAAGTTTTACAGAGAATTAAAATTGCCGATTCCGGAAGTTTGCTGGGTTTGCAGGCATCACGAAAGAATGGCGCAAAAAAATCCACGCGTTGTTTATCAGCGCAATTGCTCCAAATGCCAGGAAAAAATAATAACAACTTACTCGCCGGAGAAATTGGAGCCGGTTTATTGCGAGAAATGTTATTTGGATTTCGTAGCTTAAAGGTTTTTTATGCGAGCCTTTGTTCTACGGCTTTCCAGTCGATCGCTTTAAAGAAAGCCGCAATGTAATCGGCGCGCTTTAGGCCATAATCCAACATAAAAGCGTGTTCAAAAACATCCATGACCAAAAGTGGTTTTGCATCGACGAGTAACCCCACGTCGTGTTCGTTTACCCAAATATTGAACATTCGGCCTTCTTCTTTGTTGTAAGCCAAAATTACCCAGCCAATGCCACGCATTGCTCCTGTTGCACGAAAATCTTTTTCGAAGGCTTCATAAGATCCAAATCTTTCTGCAATTTTTTTATATAAAGCACTTTCTGTGCTGAGAGGCGCAGAAGTTTTGTTCATATTCCCAAAATAAAGTTCGTGAAGTCTCATGCCATTCCATTCCCAGCCAAAACGTCGTTTTAATTCGGCATATTCAATTGATCCCACTTCTATTGTGCCGGCTTTTTCTCCCAATTTATTTACGTTCGCCACGTAACCTTGGTAAAGAGTGAAATGATTTTTTAGCAGAGCATCGCTCATGCCAGAAAGTCCAATTAAGCTGTCAAAATTCTTTGGTTCGTATGCCATAAAATAATTAAAATTAGATGTTAAAGCCCTAATTTATCTAGTCGCAGTTATTAGCATATCCTGTTCTGCATGAGGTGCAAAGACAGTCGTGTGGCCATCTACGGATTTTGATATAAAATAGCCTGTGCCGTTTCCAGATGAACCAAGAGGATCAACAGGAATAGATTTTAAATATTTTCCGCTGGTTGTTAAAGCGGTTAAATCAATTAAACCAGAACATGAAGTCGCTCCTGTTTTGCAGATTTCTGTGGATTTTTCCGGAATTGCAATCTGAGTTTTTTTATTTTCCGCATTATATTGGCTCACCACACTCAGAATTAAATTTACATTGCTTTTGCGCTCCGCATTCCTGGTATCGCCAAGCATTTTGCCCGGATCAATCGCCAAAACCGCAAGAGCCACAAGAATTACAATCGAAAGAATGCCCAAAAGCACCTCTGTAAGGGTAAAACCGGGTTTATTTTTAAATAATGTTTTCATGGCAAAGTTAAAATAAATTTAACTATAAATTACCACAAATTCTTGTTTGCGCTAAAATTACAAACACAAATGATGTAAACTGGTGTTGGTATAAACTTTTTAACCACCAAAATTATGAAAAAAATCACACTACCAATTCTTCTGGCACTTTTTTTGCTAATCCCACTCTCGGCGCAAGCATCAACTTATATACTCGGCCAAGAATATACATTAAACAAAACAGAACGCATTGAAGGTAACACTTATATCGGTGGCGGAATGGTGGTGGTTTCGGGAACTGTTAATGGAGATTTGATGATTGGCGGCGGAAATATAACCATGGATGGCAACATAACAAAAGACCTTACAATCGGTGGCGGGAACATACAAGTGCTTGGACCGGTAGGAGAAGATTTGAGGATCGGCGGTGGAAATATACTAATAGGCAAAGATATTAATGGTGACGTTTTAGTTGGCGGCGGATTTGTAAATGTGCTTCCGGGAGTAAAAATAAATGGAGACGTAACAGTTGGTGGCGGTCGCCTGATTTTAAACGGAGAAATTAAGGGAAATGTAACTGTCGGCGGCGGAGAAGTAGACATAAATGATCATGTCTTGGGAAATGTAACGATCTACACTGCCGAGAAATTAAGAATGAGCAAATCGGCTGTAATCGATGGGAATTTGGATTACAAGAGCAGGCAGGTAGCAGAGTTGGTGCCTGCAAACGTTAAGGGTAAAATCACTTTTAAACAAATCGCAGAGCCAAAAATACTCGAGAAAGGTGAAGCAAAAGGCATTTTGGGCGCGGTACTTGGCGGATTATTGCTTTTAAAACTTCTCGGCGCATTAGTTATAAGCGTACTTTTGACATTGCTTTTCCCTAAAGTTCTAAGGCGCATTTTACAAAAAACTCACGAAGAATTCCCAGCTGGAGTTGGAATTGGATTTGCGATATTAATTCTCGTACCAATCTCTATTATTATAATTTTAATAACTGTAATTGGCTTTGAGGTGTCGGTAATTTTAGGATTGTTGTTCGCACTTTTTATAGCTTTTGCAAAGATCGCCTCCGGTATATTTGTAGGCAGCTTATTTTACAAATGGGTTGGCTGGCACAAAACAATGGAAGTTGTTTGGCACAGCACAATAGTTGGAGTTATTTTGCTCCATATCCTCGGAATAATACCAATCCTTGGATGGTTTGCGGTATTCATAATCTTCTTAAGCTTGTTTGGGAGCATGGCCAGGCTTGCCTACAAAGGCGCACAACAAATTAGATAAAGTGAATTATTGTGAGTAAATTTTTGTAGCAAATTACAGGTTAGGCCGCGAACTTTTCCGGCTCCGCAAACTGTGAATATTTAGGTTTACCAAGCTGCCCAACCGAGAATCTAATAAATTCTCCGGCATTAAATTTAGGATCTTTTTGAATAACCCCAAGGCATCCTGTCTCCAGCAAAATCTGCTCGGTCGTAACGCCAGGTTTTATGCGAGGGAATAAATACAGATTTACAGGATTTCTAAGCTGCTCCTCGGTAATGTGGCTCTGGTCTTTTTCAAATAAATGCGCGAATTTTGGCTGCATTAAATAATTAAACAAACCTCTGCGCTCTGTCGTAAATAATTCATGCATCTGTTTTATTTTTGCATTTTGCCCGTCACTCGCTCCTGCAATTGCCATTTGCAGCGCGGCCGTCCAAATACCATTACCGGCTGTCATTGTGTTGTTGTAATTTCTAACTTGTGTAAAAAGAGCTTTGTTCTCTGTGAAAAATGAACCAACGCGTTCGCCGCAAATTCCATGACTCTTAGAGAAACTTTCAACGAATATAATTTGCTTTCTGGCTTGTTCATTTTTAAGCACACCCGACATTAATTCTTTTGCCTTTTCTTCTCCCAAAATTCGAACATATACGCAGTCCAAAATTATTACAGCTTCAGGGTTGCATCCCATTATTGCCTCACATGATGCTGCGAGCTGCTCTGGCGCTATCATTGTGCCCGAAGGATTACCAACAGGAGTCAAATACCAAACGTCCAAATGTTTGCCGTCGTTTGGCTTATCTTTGTAGTGCTGGCGAATTTTTTCCGGAGTCATGTGCAATAAATCCGTCTGTTCGGTAGAAATTACGTCGCGCTCGCCAATCTCCTTTTTTAAGCCATAAGTTGCCCACTTAGTTATGGCCCATTCGGTGCCAAAACTGTTGTCCGGCATTTTAAAATTAATGGTTTTCCCTTGATCAAGCGCCATTTGAGTTAATGAAACCGCAATAAAATCCAGCGCGACCATTCCTCCCTGAATTAAGCACACTTGGTCGGTCAATTTTTCTTTTAATTCCGGATGATCAGAAAAACCATAATAACGGTCAAACAAATCCATCACTTTTTCGCGCGCTTCCGGCGGGCCTTTGGCAGTTAAATCATAACCGGTGCCATATTTCTCGAGGAATTGGCCATAAATTCGCTGTGCTTCTCTGGCAATTTCGCGGTTTGTCTCGCGCATAAAATTCGGCAGATTAATATCGCCGATTGCCATTAAGCCGACTTCTTTTCCATTGAGTCCATAGGTTTCATAAAGCTCGCGAACAACTTCGCCTTTCATTGTCATTCCGCGAATTAGCATTCCATCGAAATCTTTATTTATTTGAGCGTCTGCAAAGACGACGTCTATAATTTTCTTCTTTTTTCCCATCTCATCCTCCGGAAGTTCAAGTTTGTCTGCAATTCTTTTTGCATGTGCAACGGCCTCCGCATTTTTTGCCTTTTCTTTTGGCGCTTCTGTGCTGCTAATTTGAGCCTGCATTTCCAGCATCTGCAGACTTGCGCTCAAAATTTGAGTCATCCTTTCTGCCATTGAAGTTGCAGCATCAAAATCGAGAGTCTGGGCTTGAGGTGTTGCAATTTTAGGTAACTCTTCTTCATCATCCCACTGCAGCTCTATGCTCATCTCTTCAAGTTGTTCACGCGCAGATTCTCTACCCATAAGAATTTCTTCTCTTCCGCAAATTGAATCCTGATACTTTTGATATTCTTCAGTTTGCAATGCTTGCAATCCATCCTCGGTAGCACCAATTACTACTTGTCCATTAATTCTTCTTATAGGCTGGTCTTGTTTAGGAGAGAAACGCACATAATCACTTTCTCCATTTAAAAATAATTGATGATCTTGGCCGGTAGAAATAACTCGCAGCTGATGGGGATCTGAAAAAAGTGTAATGTCGTCGCGCACATTTCTTTGTCCGACTTGTCCAAATTGAATTCCAAGTCCGCCAGTCCTATATACAAAAGGATGGTCGAGTTGGAAATCTCTAAATTGTTCAGTGGAAGCGCGCAACCCGGCAACTGCCAGATTTAACCTGTCGATAGGCTTTAATCCGCTTTCCGCACTTTCTCGTACTTCTGGTGACATTGGAGGTTGATATTAGCAAGATTTTTGAGTATGTCAAAATATGGAAGTGGCTGGTATAGTAGCCGGAGCAACGGCTTTTACCGAAGCTTAAAATATGTTATAATAATACGATGAGTGAACATAGCGGACAACAGCCAGGTCATTTATTAAGGCAGATAAAGGAAGGTACGGCCGATGAAAGATTTGAATTTGGTTTAAAATATGAGGATCCGACAGCAGCTTTGAGAGTGGCAGGTATTGATCCGGAAAAACATCATGCGGCTGTACAAAGAATATTGGAGGCTTTGCCTGGCGACCCTGACGTAGAAATGTTGATAGAGCATTTTGGTGCGATGGGTAGAGCAGTTGTTGAAGAAAGAAAGCAAAATAATGAAGATTCACTAACCGGGGCCAAAAGCCGAAGATGGTTTTTTAAGCGGCTCCATGGATTGCAAGCAAAAGCAAGAAAGGAAGAGGAAAAGAGGCCTTTTTCATTAATAATGATAGATATAGATTTTTTTAAGAAAATTAACGATAAATATGGGCATCAGGCGGGAGATTATGTATTGCAACAACTTGTTGGACTCATAAAAGGAGCTTTAAGAGAAGGGGATGAAATTGCACGTTATGGTGGGGAGGAGTTTGTTATTATTTCGATGGCTAAAAATGGTGAAGCCTCAGGATTGGCTCATCGTATCCGTGCACTCATTGAAACAACGCCGTTAGAAATACGATATTCCCAAAGAGAGGAGAAGCAGGTAAATATAACGATCAGTATGGGGGTTGCTTCTTTTTATCCACATAAAGATGAGGAAGATATGGCTGTGGTAACAAGAGCTGATGTTGCACTTTATGCCGCCAAAGGCGCAGGCAGGAATACGGTTAAAGTTGCGGATGAAGGTGAGGATGATTCATCAAATGTCATTGTAGTGGAACCATATGAACCAGTAGAAGCAAAAGAACCAGACCCAAGGGCATCTTCGCGTCCAGAAAAAAGTTCATTATAAGTTTATGTGCGCCCGGAATTTAATGTCCGAACTTTTTTGCAAAGAAATTGTAAACCAAGGCAAAAAGTGCGCAGCCTATAAATCCATCAATAAAGCCAATAACAAGGCCGACTAATGCGCCAGTTGGAGTTACTGAATACCATGGATATGTGCCAACCATTAGTTCCAGCCATTTTTCGCCCATTGTAATTGGAGTGAGCGATACCAAAAGAGTCCAGAAAGCCAAACATACGCCCCAAAAAAGTCCTCCTGTAAGAGCAAAGCTTTTTATGCAGAGTTTCATAAATAAAATGATTAAAGAATATGTTTGATTTACCCATAAATAAATTTAACGCATCTGCGGAAAATTGTCAGTAATTTGCGACAGATGGCGGGCTTTTGTCTAGATTAAAAATGCGATGATTGAGAGCTATTTTTAAACGCTTACCTCAAATATCTGCTAAAATTCGAGATATGGAAACAATCCACAATAAAAATTCGGCACGCGATTTCTTTTTATATGTTCTTGCGGTCGGCACGCTTTATTTTTGCGTGTGGCGATTCATCGACATGCTTTTTGAATATATAAATCATGCTTTTCCGGACAGGTTGGACGGTCCTTTTAATTATGCTTTTGAGAATATAAGAGTTTCTATGGCTACCTTGATTATAGTTTTTCCGGTTTACCTTGGTGTGACTTGGTTTTTGAGAAAAGATATTATTAAAAATCCTGAAAAGAGCGAACTAAAAGTTAGAAAATGGCTTCTTTATTTCACGCTTTTTTTGGCCGCGGTTACAATAATCGTGGATATGGTAACTCTTGTAATTGGTTTTCTGAATGGAGATTTAACTGTGAGGTTTTTGTTTAAAGTTTTAGTGGTTCTGCTCACAGCAAGCGGAGTTTTTGGATATTACATTTGGGATTTGAAGCGCGAAATTACGCCTCATTCAAGGCCTTCCAGGATTCTTTTGATTTGCGTGAGTGCAGTTGTGATAGCCAGTGTGGTTGGCGGATTTTTTGTGATTGGTTCGCCTGCAAAACAGAGATTGATGCGCATGGATGAGAAAAGAATGCAGGATCTTTCCAGTTTGCAGAATGAAGTCGTGAATTATTGGTTGGCTAAAAGCGCATTGCCGAGAAGTATTGAAGAGCTAAAAGCAGGCCGTGATGGAATGGTTCTGCCTCGCGATCCGGAAACAGACAAGGATTATGAGTATATAAAAACGGCAAATTTGAGCTATGTTATTTGCGCGAACTTTAATTTGAGCTCAATTGAAGCTGCGGGCGGATCGAAATATTCACAGCCAATGTATCCAGGTGATATGAATTATGATTTTGCCCACGAGGCAGGCAAAAAATGTTTCAATCGCGACATAAATCCGGCTACTTATAAGCCGATGATGTTGAAGTAATTTTGCGGCTTTTTATTGCGTCAGAAAATTTACAATGTTTTGAACAAGTTCCGGCTGAGAATGAAATAAATTTGTGCCGTGGCCTTCGCCTTCAAAAATTGTAAGCTGAGAATTTTTAGAGTTTATCTCGTGAAGTTTAGTGCACGAGTCTGCGGAATATGCGTCTCCCTTTGCTGCAACGAGCCAGACTTTTTGTGTTGGAGAAAGCTCTTTAATTGGCAGTTCGGTTTTAATGCTGTGGTAATCCAGGCCGGGAGAAAGCAAAACTGCGTGGCTCGTTTCGCCATAGCGCATAAGAGATTCGAGTGCGAGATTTGCGCCAATGGAAGCGCCTACAAATGAAATGTTTTTTTCTTCGAATTCGCGTTTTTTAAGAAAATTAATTGCGGCATCCACGTCGAGTCTGCTTGTTTGGTGGTCTGCGTCGGTGAATTTTTTATAATCCAACTTTTCCCCGGAAGTTTTTCCCACTTTTTGTTTTTCGGTGCTGCCTCCGTGGCCACGAAGATCGATTGCAAGGCTCGCAATTCCTGCCGCCGCAATGGCTCTGGCAAGGGGTTCAAAGCTTTCTTTCGTTGCCGGCATCATATGTAAAAGCAGAACTGCGCGAGTTGCATTTTGTGGATTATAAAAACTGGCAGCAATATTTACGCTGTCGGTTGTGTGTAATGTGAATTTTTCAGGTTTCATGGGCAGTTGCAATGAAGTCAGGTAGATTATACACTTAATCCGGCTCGGATAGACTCGAACATTTTGCGGCGATAGTACCATTGTACTACACCCGCAAAAAGGGATAATACACATACAATCATCATCAATTGACAGTGCGGGTATAGTACATCGGTAGTACACAGCCTTCCCAAGGCTGGGAGACGGGTTCGATTCCCGTTACCCGCTCCATAGCACAAAACCTTTAAAAAAGGTTTCATGAGCTTCCAAAATATAGGTTTTCGCAAGAATTACCTTTCGCTTTGGCTCGCATTTTTTTTCATGCCGGGACCCACAAGACCCGTCATTCAAAAATGCTACGCACGCTCAATGTAATTCTTGCTCACTTGATCATTAGGGAATCGAATGCCGGACCGAGGGCTTAATCACCATCTCCCTATAGGCCGAGTTTCTTTCACCTCGGTCACGCTGGCCTCTTTTTTTGGTTTCCATACTGGACCTGACGCAATCTCTTTTGTTCCATTGAAAAATTCGACTCTTAAATCTTCACAAGGGACTTTGCGTTTTCTCCAACTCTCTCCAAAATACGCTACACTACCTTTTATTTCGGTTATTTTAGTTGAATCTAGGTAGTCGAGAAGGTGCTCAATTGGAGCAAATAGTAATCGGTCTCCTTTTTGCGGACCCCTGCGCATCATTTCGTCTATTATTTGTCTTCTTTCGGCAATGACTGCTTCCCTGCGAGCTTTAATACTGGCAATAGCTTGCCGTGGTGATGCTTCAGTGCTTGGCTTTTTTATCGCGGGAGTATCTTTCTTTCCCTCAACGCACTCTATTCTTCTAAAAATATTTTCTACCTTGGCTAAATTTGCCTCTGTGATATTTGAAAGATCTGGGCGAACTGTCACGGCTGTTTCGTCTGTGCTTGCAAAGATTTGATCAGCCCTTTCTGGCTGGAGTCTGAATTTTCGCCTAAGAATTTTTTCGAGGAATATTATATATTTTTTTGCCAACCATTTAGTTACATCCAAGACTGTTTGTTGATCCGTAAACGTAAAATCAGGAGATTCTCTTAATAGTTCTTCAAAAAAATCTTCTGGAGTTTCTGTTTTGGTTGCGCCCATTTGTTTTGCGCAAGAATACGCGGCTGCAAAAACTTGGGCCCGATCTTCTCTTTTTATCCATTTCCTTGCCATTGTGAGCCAATGTTTTCCCAATGGAATGGCATCAAGGTTGTATCTTGGTGCCACGAAATGTGTATGTTTTCCCTCCGACACAGTTTTTACCAATCTATACAAAGTGTTTGATGCTTTATATTCTCTTTTATTCACGAAAAAACTTTCTCTTCCAAATAATCCCGGTATTGTTGGAACAATAGATTGCGCCAGTCCCGGATCCGTTTGAAAGTCGGCAAGAGCGTTGCCCGAAAAATACAGGAGATCTCTTGTTAACACCGCTTGATTTGCAGACAAATCGCGTCTTCCCAAGTAATCAATTAATGAACCCGTTCCAAAGTCTGACACAACTTCAATATCAACCGGATGCACGCCCATCCTTTCTGCAAATTCATGAGGATTCGGCTCTTTCGACGTCATAACTAGATCCATATCCGCCAACGGGACCTCTGCTTCTATTGATCGCAATAAAATTTCCGCTTTTTCACTCATTGGATCCATTTTTTGTAATGCAAAAAGTTTTAAGGCCAATCTTGCTGCTCCTCCTTTCATCCCGCTGTGTTCGGTCAAAAGAGCCAGTTGTGGGATCACTTCGGACAGGCCTTCAACTTTACTTACTGGAACGCTCTTTACCGAAATTTTGTCTAATACTTCATCATTATTCAGTGGCACCCAAGAAATTTTCTTGATATCGTCCATAACCCTTTGAGCTGTATGATTCCCGTCTTCTGTTGCCGGAGTTTCGGCTTGGGTTCTATTTTCATAAATTTTTGCTATATCTTTTGCGACGTTATCAATCATTCGTCGAATCATATCTCTAACAATTTCTGGCAATTCCGAGCCCTCTGCTATTTTGTGGGCTTCTCTCATCAAGGTTGGATAAAACTGCCAAGGGTCCTCGATGGTTTCAATTATTGTCCTAAGTCTTTCGGAAATTGCATCAAGGATTCTAAAGACTTCTGTTGGATTTTCTAATATTTGTTTGCCTCCGTGTAGCTCGTCATATGGTGATTCATGTCCGCTCAAAAAGGAATCGGCAAAACTTGCCTGTATAAAATCCCATGTGTTGGTACCTTCTGATTGCATAGGCTTGTTAATATTAGAGTGGAGGATATTCCTAAGTAATACATTTTGTCAAAACCTACTCGTGATTCATCGGAATAGTTAATTACAGATAGTCCACGGCCAGCCATAAGGAGCTCCAAAATCAACAGGTTGACCTAACCTGTTATTTCCAGTATAATATAGGGAAAAGAAAAACATAAAAATAAAACAAAAATATGGCAGATAATGTTTCAGATCCAATTATTGCGCCGGTTCCCTTAAATTCTGCAGCAGTGGAAAGTGTAGTAAGTGCAAGTAGTAAACTTATAGAGCTCCTTGAATTACAAAAAAAGGAAGCGAGTTTTGGTGATATTAAAGAAAGTGCGGTTGTTAAAATCGTAGATTTATTACTCTCAGAAGCTTACCAAAGTCACGCATCTGATATTCATATTGATCCGGACAGAAAAAATACAGTCGTTCGTTTTAGATTGGACGGCGTTATGCATGATATTTTTACGCTGCCAAAAAGAGTTCACGAACTTGTTGTTACTCGTTTAAAGATTTTGGCCAGACTCCGAACGGACGAACATCTCGCACCGCAAGATGGAAAACTGCAATATGAACTAGGTGAAAAACTTGTAGATATTCGTGTTTCCACCGTGCCAACTGTAAAGGGCGAAAACGTAGTTATGAGAATTTTGGCAGATGATAGCCATCTTGGCCTGGAAGATCTTGGATATTCAAAATCCGACTACGAAAAATTAATGAAATATGTGACAAAACCATGGGGAATGATTCTTGCCACGGGGCCTGTTGGATCCGGAAAAACCACAAGTCTTTATGCAATTTTAAAAATTCTAAATAAGCGCGAAGTAAATATAATTACAATCGAAGACCCGGTGGAATATTACATTGAAGGAATAACTCAAATTCAAGTAAATCCAAAAGCCGGACTAACATTTGCTGAAGGTTTGCGTTCCATTGTTAGGCAAGACCCAAACATGATAATGGTTGGAGAAATTCGTGATGATGAAACCGCCGATATCGCTGTTAATGCAGCCATGACCGGGCATCTTGTTCTTTCTACTGTTCATACAAATAATGCAGCCACTACATTGCCAAGATTTTTGGAAATGGGACTTAAATCATTCCTTATCGCATCGACAGTTAATGTGGTTATAGGCCAACGCCTTGTTCGTACGATTTGCGAAAAATGCAAAATTAAATATGAAGAATCGGTGGAGGAATTATGTAAACATATTCCGGCCGAAGTTGTAGAGCGTGGAGCAAAAGGACAGAAAAAAATATTTCTTTTCAAGGGCCAGGGTTGTGAAGCTTGCAAAGGAATGGGATACCAAGGTCGTGTTGGTATTCACGAAGTAATGGAAATAACTAACGAGTTGCGTGAACTGATTATGAAAGGAGCAAATGCCGATGAAATACAGGCAAAAGCCATTGCCCAGGGAATGACAACTATGTTCGACGATGCTTTTGATAAAGCTCTCGCCGGCATAACCACCACAGAAGAAATCCTCCGCGTTATAAAATAATTTCTATGGAACAAAAAAAGAAAGAAAAGAAGTGGTGGCAAGGAGAGCTTTCGTTTGGAGGCGTTAGCGACACGGACATTTTGCTTTTCACAAAACATCTTTCTGTTGGGCTAAAAGCCGGGCTCACGATTGTTGATGCGCTGGACATGTTATATGACCAGGGTACCGGGCAAATGAGAAAAGTACTTGGTAAAATAAAAGACACGGTAAATTCCGGCAAGCCTTTTCATGAAGCGCTTGCGGCTCATCCAAAACACTTTTCGCCGCTTTATGTGAGCATGGTAAAGACGGGAGAAATAACCGGAAATTTGGAGGATAATTTGGCGCATCTTGCAAATAATCTTTGGAAAAATCATGAACTGAAACAGAAAATAAAATCCGCGATGATGTATCCGACTATAGTTTTTATTGCGATCGTGGGTTTGGGCTTTTCTATAGCCATTTTTGTACTTCCAAAAATCCTTCCGCTTTTTAAGACTATGAATGTTAAATTGCCGCCGGCTACAAAGGTATTGCTCTTCGTTGCCGATCTTTTTTCTAATTATGGTGTGATTATTTCTGTAGTATTTATTGCCTTTATTATTTTTATGGGTTGGTTGCTTAGACAGAATTTTATAAAGCCAATTACTCATAGGCTAGTACTTGTTCTTCCGATAGTTAAAACTATTGTAAAGAATTTGAATATAGCCAGGTTTACAAATACTTTGTCCACGCTTCTTTCCAGCGGGACCACGGTGGATGCAAGTTTGCAGATAGTGGTTGAGTCCACGCAAAATGTGTTGTATAAGGCAACAATTCAATCTCTAATCGCCGAAGTTCAAAAGGGAAAACGCATGGCTTCTGTTCTTGCATATTATCCTGAACTATTTCCGCCTTTAACTTCGCGCATGATCGCAATGGGTGAGCAAACCGGCAGTTTGGAGAAAACTCTAAGATATCTTAGCGAGTTTTATGAAGAAGAAATTGATTCTACAATGAGAAATTTAGGCAATATTTTGGAGCCCGTTTTGCTTTTGGTTATTGGAGTGATTGTTGCAACCGTGGCCATTGCGATTTTGGGCCCGATTTACCAAATAACAGGCAGTTTGCGACAATGATATATGAGAAATGCAACTGCAAAAGAAGGAATTACTCTGCTTGAAATTATATTGGTGGTTGCGGCACTAGCAATTATGGCGGGAGGAACGTTTACGATTTTTTCTTCATTTATAACGAATACATACGTTGACGATGCTGCTCAGGAAATCGTTTATTCGCTGCGAAAAGCCAATACCAATACAATTGCTCGGCTCCACGATCTTCGTTGGGGAGTATATTTTAATGACACAGTTCAATCTTTTACTCTTTTTGCCGGCGAAAATTTTGCAGCAAGAAATACGCAGTACGACGCGGTAACCAATTTGCCTGCGTCCGTTAGTTTTCCTCAAATTTCTTTTAACGGTTCCGGAAAAGAAGTGGTTTTTAGGAAAATTGCAGGCGATACAACTCAATATGGTTTTTTAAAAGTGCGCAGCACGAGTGGGCAAGAGCGAACAATAACAATTAATCAACTTGGACAAATTGAAATCAATTAAAAAAAATACCAGTGCCGGAATTTTACTTGAAGCCATTCTTGCGATTGGAATAATTGCGATGGTTTTTACAGGAATTATTGGTGTAAGCCTTGGCGGACTTACCGGTACACTACGCGGAGAAGAAAGGCTGCCGGCGGTTGCGCTTGCGCAAGAGTCGCTGGAAGCGGTGCGCTCAATACGCGATTTTAGCTGGGAGAATCTAACGGCTGGAATACACGGATTAAGTGACACGAGCAATTATTGGGCACTTACCGACACGCCAGATGCCGTAGGTATATATACAAGGCAAGTTACGGTGGCCGATGTGGACGCAGCAACAAAAGACGTTGTGGTTAGCATAGGATGGGAAGTTCTACCGGGT
The DNA here is from genome assembly GCA_041666125.1 of Candidatus Altimarinota bacterium. Classification (GTDB taxonomy): domain Bacteria; phylum Patescibacteriota; class Gracilibacteria; order UBA1369; family UM-FILTER-53-11; genus JBAYHN01. The sequence goes on from JBAYHN010000002.1 coordinate 18,740, forward strand.
GTTAATAATGAGATAGAAATAACGAATCGTTTCACAAATTGGTTAAATAAATCCTGGATACAAACGCTTTTAGCTGATTTGGATGTAGGCACTAAAAGTTCTACAAAAATAACAAATACGGCGGGTGGTGAAATAACATTGGCCAACCAAGCGGATTTTTCCGAATCCAGTGTATTCGCCACGCACAATTTTCCGGGTGATGGCGACATTACTGACATTGTTGTGGTTGGGAATACACTCTATCTCGTAACTACTAACGATGCCGGCGGGAAAGAATTTGCGAGCGTTGATATTTCCAATATTGCCAGTGGCACTATTACCGATCTAAATGCACTTGAACTTGGAACACAGGCAAATAGATTGGCGATAAGTAACGGATACGCATACATTGCGACGAACAGTAACAGTGAAGAAGTGATAATTGTAAGGCTTTCTGATTTTACGAAAGTAAATTCTATTAATATACCAGGGGATGAAAATGCAACCGGTATAGCGATTTTGGGCACTTCTCTTTGCGTAACAAAAGAAAGATCGTGGTCAAAGGAATTTTATGCATATGACGTGTCTAATCCTGAATCACCAATTGGGGCGGCTCTTGGCTCGGTTGAACTTGATACGGACGGCAACGAAATAGTGATGAGTGGCAATTATGCATACGTTGCAACAGATAAAAACTCGAAAGAATTGATGGTTGTTAAATTAAGCACATATACAGTTGTTAACAGCGTTGATTTACACGGAGATCAAGATGCAAATGCTATTGGAATTGACGGAACATCTGTATACATCGGTAGAGATGGCAGCGGTAGCGAAGATGAATTTTATTCGCTTAATATAGCGTCACCGGAAGGAAGCATTACAATAAATGGATCTGCGGATTTGGAAGGAGAATGGTGGCACGATAACGATGTTGCGGATTTAAGCGTGGTTGGGAATACGGCATACCTTGGATTGCAGCATGATAGCGATTGGAGAAATAGAAAAATTGCGATAGTTAACACTTCAAACAATGCAATAACCGGATGGGTGGATGTGGATGCATCGGACGATCTGCATTTGGAAAGTATTTGGGTGGCAGGCATATATGTTTATGTCGGCTCAAGTCACTCAACAAGAACTCTTCAGGTTATACGTGGAGATGAAAATGGAGCATATTTCACCAATGGCTCATTTATTTCGTCGGCGCTCGATACCGGATCGGCAGACACAATTTATAATTCAATCTCTTGGACTAAAGCTGGCACAGGAATCGTAAAATTTCAACTTAGAACTGCAGATACGCAAGAAAATCTCTCAAGTGCCGTGTGGGTTGGTCCGGATGGTACAAGCGCAACATTTTATGAAACCTCCGAAACAGGCATCGTTACAAAGCCGGGGGCCTCAAAACGTTGGATGCAATACAAGGCGGATCTTTCGGGAGACGGTTTAACAACGCCAATTATAAATGACGTTAGCGTCACATATGAAAACTAAAGCTTTCACGCTCATTGAGCTGATTATTTACATAGCTATTCTCGCAACCGTGCTTGTATCCACGGTGGGAATTTTGTGGAATGTAATTGGTGGAAGCGTTAGAGTTAGTTCTTCAACGGAAATTTCATATAGTGCGCGTCTTGTGCTCGATAATATTACCCGCGCGGGCAGGGGAGCAAGCGATGTGCTTACGGGGAGCAGCACATTTGGCAATCATCCCGGAGTTTTGGTTTTTGGTAGTGCCGGAGGCGATATTACTTTCGATACAACTACAAAAAATATTACTGTCGGCGGGCAAAGCGTTACAATTCGCAAATTGCGCATGAAAACTGGAGCCGGCGAACCAATTGATCTAACAAGTGATAAAGTGGACGTCACAAATTTTATCGTTAAAAATAGAACCAGAGGAACAGAACCAAAGAATGTAAAGGTGGAAGTAACTTTGGCATCTGTAAATCCGGGGCAAGATCCTGCCAGAAATAAAACTTTATCTTTTGAGACTGCTATTTCAATACGCAAGCGTTAATTTTTATGAAAAAATCTGCATTTAAAAATCATTCCGGGTTAAGCCTTCTAGTAGTCGTACTTGTGATTGCTGCAGTTGCAGTTTTGCTTGCCAGTACAGCAGGTTTAACCGGCATTGATGCTGTCCAAACCAGCGTACATCAAGATATAACACTTGAAGCTTTTGCAGGTGCCGACAGTTGCATGGAAGTTGCAATTAAACATTTACATGATGATCATAATTATGTTGGAGAAACGGCAACGCTTGGCGACACAGTTTGTACTATTACGATAACCGGCAGCGGCACCGCACGAACGGTTAAAGTACATGCAGCCCACGCCTCATCTACATATACAAGAGAACTTCAGGCAGAGATAGATTGGGGGACAAAATATCAAGTTATGTCGTGGCAAGAGCTAACAGATTAATTCTGCTTTTAAAAAAAATATCTCTTTGATATGATTACATAAAGTATTTCAAAACCAATATTTTTTAACTCACATCACTATATGTTGTCTCAAATCCGTAAGGGTTTCACCATGGTTGAACTCATTATAGTCATTGCCATTATCGCCGTGCTCGCAGCAGGTGTTTTTGTGGCTATTGACCCGGCAAAACGTTTGCACGAAGCAAGGAATTCACGCAGACATACCGATACTGCCAGCATTCTTGACGCACTTATTAAAATTCAGGCAGACAATCGTGGTACTCACTACACAACTGTAGCAGCAGCAACTGCTGGAAACTTTTATGCAATTGGTACAGCTGCAAATGGTTGCGACACAACATGTACAGCTAAAGTAACTCAGGCAGCTTGCTTGGATCTTTCTGCTGTTCCAACTAACTACATTGCTTCTATTCCTGTCGATCCTTCAACTGGTACGGCAGCTAATTCAGATTATTATATTTCCAAATCAGCAACTGGAACACTCACTGTAGGTTCATGTGATCCAGAAGGAGAGGCTGCAGGAGGAGGAGGAGTGGCACCAGCTATCGAGGTAAGCCGCTAAACGTTTTCGTCTAATATAAATCAAGGCCACATGATCATCTGATCATGTGGCCTTTTTAGATGTAATGAGGGTGATAATAATCCTTTATTTATCCAGCCCCCTGGATGATCTACAGGTTTTTGTATAAAGATCGCGGAAAATATTGCCTGGATCGGTTTTAACCTTAACCGCCTCATAATTCTCCTTATTCCAGGTCTTCCAAAAGTCTTTTTCGGTGTAATAATTGCCGGAAATTAAAGTCTTTAGGCCACCGATGTCCGTTAGTTCATCTTCTATAATTTTGTAGTAGTTTTTGTCGGTCTTCTTTTTGAGGCCATAGATGGCCAAATCCAAGAAAAGATCGTCTTTTGTTTTTTTAAAGAACTCGGAAGAGATCCATTCATATTTGCGGGCGGCCTTATATGGAACGCACCACAGCGGGAAAAAATTTACTTCTTTTTTGTACCAATTCATAAAATTTGTAGCTTTGGAAAATGGAACAAAGACGTCTAATGTTACGGGAATTTGAGAAGAGGGGATCCATCTGCGGAATATTTCTACCATTCTGAGTACTTGAGAAGAACTCATAAACTTTCCAAAGAGTAATCTGCCAAGAAAAGATTTAGGATTCACATTAGTTACTCCCTTGTCATAGCGGAAAAAATAGTCGGGCGTTTTTAAATAATCTTCTTTTCGCTCCTTTGTGCTTTTATAGTAAATTCTCATCCAGTCATAACTATGTGTATATGGCGCCTTATCGACAAAATTTGCCACGCTGAGCACATATTCTGTGTCTGAATGAATGATTCCATCCATAAAATCAACGTCCTTGCTTTTAAAATGTCCCCAAATAGCCGCTTTATAATCTTCCAGATTTTTATATTTTTCATATTCCACCTTCACAAAAGGTTTTGCGGATATAAGTTTAAATTTTAATTTTGAGATAATGCCAAGAGTTCCAAATGTGCCATGAACCATCTGGAAAATTAGCTTATTGTTGTTTTCTGGAGTGCAAATCAGCACGTCGCCTTTTGCGGTAATTACTTCATATTCAAGGCAAGTGTCGTGAAATCCACCAAATTTATATGACATGGATTCTATGGAACAGCCAGCAACTGCGCCTCCGATCGTAATGGTTTTTAATTCGGGAACGACAATGGGAACAAGATTATGTTTAAGAGTTGCGGCGACCAAATCAACAAAAGTAACGCCGGGCTCTGCAATGCAGATTCTCTTTTTTGGATCTATGTGCAGAATCTCATTAAGGGCGCTTACATCCAGTTTTTCATCCAAATGTTTTTTATCGTCAGGCTTTGGAACCTCATGAGAAACGGATTTTTTCTTTAATGATAGGGGCTTTGTGCTCGTGCGGTTTTTTAGCTGATGAGTAATTTTGGATATTTTTTGTTCGTGAGTTAGCATAGTCAGGATTTTCGGCATTATGGAATAAGCACAACAATAACGTGAGCATACAGTAACTAAGTGATAGCAGTTTATACTTCGTTTTTAAGTTAGTGAAGTGGGCCTGGTGTTTATCGGCCAAGATAAGGCTATAATTGAGCCGTGATTGAATTTAAATACATAAGTAAAAAGTTTGAACAGCAGTGGGAGGAATTGGTGAAAAATTCCGGCTCAAGTGGTTTTATGCAGTCGTGTTTTTGGTGTGATTTTAAGAGGAAAACCGGATGGGAGACTTTTAAAATCGGACTTTTTGAAGATGGAAAATTGATTGGTGGAACCGTTGCCATGAAGTTTCATTATTCCAAAACAAAGAATTTTCTTTATTTGCCCGAGGGGCCGATTTTGCCATATGGCTCACCAAATGCTGATAAATATTTTGATGAATTAATTGGAGAAATAGATGCGGTGGCGGATTTAAAGGGGGACGAATTGACTACCCATCTGCGTATTGAGCCGCGCCTAAGTGAAGTTCCTATTTTTTTTAGGAAATTTGATAAAGCTCCATACAACATGGAGCCACGACACACTTTGATGCTCGATTTGTCACAAAGTGAAAAGGAAATTTTGGCTCAAATGAAGCAAAAGGGGAGATATAATATAAAAATCGCCGATAAAAATAATGTAGAAGTTATTGAAGATCCTTCGGAAGCTGGAATTAAGAAATTCATAAAATTATATAAAGAAACCACAGACAGAAAGAAGTTTGAAGGTAAATCGGATAAATATTTTTATGCTCTTGTTGACGCACTGCAGAAAAATAAAACCGGCACATTATATATTGCTCAAAGTAAGAATATTCCACTCGCTGCAGCAATAGTTATTTTTTATGGCGATCGTTCTACTTATTTCTTTGGCGCAACTTCGAATAAAGACAGAGAAAAAATGGCTCCATATAAGCTTCATTTTGAGATTGCCAAAGCTTCAAAAGCTAAAAATTTTAAATGGTACGATTTTTGGGGAATTGCTCCGGCTGATGCAGATCAATCTCATGATTGGTATGGTTTTACTCAATTCAAAAAGAAATTCGGCGGGAAAAGTTTTAGATTTATAGGGGCTTATGACTTTGTGTACAACAAAAAACTATATCTGGAATTTTTAAAAGAGAGCGGTGAAATATAGTCGAATTTTAGTTTGCCGGTAGTGATTTGCTGCCTTTTGTTCCTTCTGTATAGGCTTTGGAATTGCTATAAGCTTTATCGCTTTTTGCAGATTGATATCCGGCTTGATATGCAGCCGCTTCAGCTTTGCTGTCGCTATATCCTTTTGAATTATTTGCTTTTCCATTTTTGGAGTCCTGGTATCCAGCCTGGAATTCATCGGAATATTTTGTGTCGGCATAAGCATTTGCAGTTTGAGCAACTTTTTCTCCGGTTCGATAAGCTTTTGCATCTTTGCCATCGGCATAACCCTTATCGCTTTTTGAATCTTGATATCCGGCGCTAAAAGCATCAGCATATTTTCCGTCGGAAAAAGATTTTTCGTTTTTTGCATCTCTATATCCGGTGCTGTATGCGGCCTTTGCATCTTTGCTATCGGCATATTCTTGAGAAGCTTTTACTCCTTTTGCGTCGTTGTAGCCGTCTGCGTAAGCAGAATTTTCTTGGGTTGTTGGTTTGCTGGCGCTGTAAGCTTTGGAAGATTTTGCGTCTTGATATCCGGTTTCATATGCGGCCTTTGTATCTTGGCTGTCGGCATAAACTTTGGAACCTTTAACGTCACTTTTGGCATCAAGATAGGCCGCAGCGGCTTTTGGATCCACGTAAGATTTTACGGCTTTGGCGGCTTTATATCCTTCTTTATATGCTTTTAAATCTTTGCTGTCGCTGTAATAAGTGTTGCCGGTAGGGGCAAGGCTAAACAGGGCAAGAATTCCGAATGCGATTTTAGTAAGCAATTTCTTATTCATATGGTATGGAAAAGTTAATTTATGGTTGAATTTTACCCATATTTTAAAGATAAGGCAAGGGGGGGCGCTCCCATTATTCCTCATCTAACCACTTCTGAAAACTCTTTCTTGCTGCTTCTTTTTCTTTTGCCTCTGCAGCTGCTTGTTCTCTCTCCCATCTTCCACAGGTGCCGGCTTTATTGTCCGGCAAAGTTTTTGGTCTTACTGGACGGGTAGATATAACTTGTCTTGTTGTTTTTTCGGTTGCTCTTGGTGAAACAACAATATAGTTCACTGGCTCGCCTTTCATTAATTCCAATGATTTTTGTACATGATTAACTCCAGCCACAATTATTATAAAATCACTTGGATATTCCAATGCACTAGAAACTTCTTGTTTTGGTGCTTCTTCAAACCTGTTTGCTTCGAACCCATCAACAACTTCTTCCATTTGCCTTCTATATCCACAATAACAATCAACTTCTGGTCCAGATTTCTGTCCCTTCTCGAATTTAACTCTGGACGCTTGCAAAGTTAGTGGAGAATTCTCTCCGCACAATAATTGATCAGGATAAGTAGTTGCATCAAGAACATTCATATACTCTTGATATATTGAATTCATCCTCGCAAATTCCTGAGCATTTACCGAGCCAACAGGAATAAATTGAGGATAAGCCAACAGAGTCAAAATTGTAGATGGAGTTAATGGGCTACCAATACTTTTTTGAATCAATTCCATTTTCTTTTTAGGATCCCGTTCGTCCAGTATTTGAGTAAGTTCTGGAGTTCTATTCAATTGCAACCCAACCCTAAGATCAAGACCCTTTAGCCAATTTTCAAATACAATTGGAAATTTTTTCCCAAAGCCAACCAAGTGTTGTAAAATCGCAAATTGTTGCTTTTGTGCCAGCACAGACTCTTCTTGATGCGGTCCAAGATTTGGATCCACGTGCTGATCAGCAATATATAGAATCGTTTTTTTATTGCCGGGCGCAAAATGAGAATCAATAATTACTCCTTCTGTTGCCGGTGGGGCATATTTATCCAAATTAACTTCGCATTCTACAAATGGCAGTTCGGATAGATCAGGAGAAAAAATAGGATTAGCTAATGGATTAGTCTTTTCTGGTGGTGGAGGAAGTTCGTCTTGTGGAGGTATATAAGTTTCGGATGCTGCTGGTGAAGTTGGCTCTTCCAAGCCAAGGCAAGATTGTATTCTATCTTTAAACGCTGCACCGCCAATTAAAACCAACAGCGCTGCACCAATTAAACGGCTTTTAGAGAGGAGTTTTCCTTCTGACAAACTGGTAGGACTTTCTCTGTCTGGGGACATGGTTGATAATTGATTAAAGGCGCTTACTATATAGTATAATTGCTATATGTCAATATTTGGTAGCTGCATTACCAAGGAGGTGAATGTGGTCATAAAGCCTTTTTTATGGTAAAATATACAGATAAAAATGAGACAAAAAAACAAAAATAATCAGGTTCCGTGGGCGCAGTCTGCAGATGCGGTAATGGAAGGTTTTAAAACATCCGAAAAAGGTTTTTCGCATACAGAGGCGGCAGATCAGCTAAAAAAATATGGAAAGAATGAGATTAGCCAGAAGGGCGAAAGGGGAGCGCTGCGGATTTTTATTTCACAATTCGAAAGTCCGTTGATTTTAATTTTGATTGTGGCAGCGGCGATTGCGTTTTTTACAGGAGAAACTGTGGATGCTGTTGTGATTTTTGCGATAGTTTTTATAAATGCTGTGCTTGGTTTTTTTCAGGAATACAAAGCCGAGCGTGCACTTGCTGCACTTAAAAAGTTTGTGAGTGTTAAGGCAAAGGTAATTCGCGACGGAAGGGTTTGCGAAATTGATGCCGCAGATATTGTGCTCGGAGACATTGTTCACTTAAACATTGGTGACATGATTCCGGCAGATATTAGGCTTTTCCACTGCGATGATTTTACCGCGGATGAATCTTCGCTTACCGGAGAGTCTGTGCCCGTGGAAAAAAATATTGATGCAATTGATGCCAAAAAAGACATGCCGCAGGACATAACAAACATGGCATTTTTTGGAACGTCTGTGGCGAGTGGACTTGGTGAAGGAGTTGTTGTTGGCGTTGGCAAAAGCACGTTTTTTGGCAAGACGGCCGGGTTTTTAAAGCAGCCGGATACGGAGACGGAGTTCCACAAAGGCATTCGCTCTTTTGGAAATTTGCTAATAAAAGTCACGTTCGCAATGACGCTTTTTATTTTGGTGGTGAATTCCGTGCTTGGGAAAAGTTTTTTTGATTCGCTGCTTTTTGCGATTGCGCTGGCGGTTGGAATCGCTCCGGAAATGCTGCCGATTTTGCTTACGATTACACTTTCCAATGGCGCGCTAAAAATGGCTAAGGAAAAGGTTATTACCAAGAGCTTGCCTGCCGTGGAAGATTTGGGAAATATGGATATTTTATGTTGCGATAAAACCGGAACGCTGACGGATGGAGAGCTTAAACTTTTTGATTTTCAGAATTTTGATGGGGAGCATGATGAACAATTGCTTTTGTATGGGCTTCTTTGTAATTCGGATCGAGTCACAAAGGGCAAAAAATCTTTTGGAAATGTGGTGGATCGTGCGCTTTGGGAAAGCGAGAAATCCGCAATAGTTAGGCCAAAACTGAATGATTTTAAGACGTTGGATAAAAATGAATTTGATTTTGAGCGTCGCAGAATGAGCGTTGTTGTTAAGGGCGAAAAGACGCAGGTTTTTGTGGCAAAGGGTGCGCCGGATTCCATTTTAAAAACTTGTACGGCTGTGAGGATTAAAGGCAAAGATGAAAAGCTCACGGCGGAATTACACAAGAAAATCGCGGCAATGTTTGAGAAATATGAGAATGAGGGTTTTAGGCTTATTGCCGTGGCAGAAAAGCCATACAAGCTGGATGACTCAGACAAAAAAGATGAAAAGGATTTGGTGTTTTTGGGGCTTTTATTTTTTATGGATCCTCCAAAAAAAGATGCAAAAGAATCGCTCTTGGCGCTGGAACGCCTTGGCGTGGAAATAAAAGTGATAAGTGGAGATAGCCAGTTTGTGACGCATAAAATTTGTTTGGAAGTTGGGCTAAAAATTGCGTCAGATAGGGTTGTTACAGGCACAGAGCTGGAAGAATTGAGCGAAAATGAATTTCATAAATATGCGAGAACTTATAATGTTTTTGCGCGAGTTACTCCGGAGCAAAAATATAAAATTGTGCAGAGCTTGAGCAAGGATGGACGAGTTGTTGGATTCCTTGGCGATGGAATAAATGACGCGCCTGCGCTTCGTGCTGCGGATGTTGGCATTTCTGTGGATACGGCTGCGGGAATTGCAAAAGAAGCCGCCGACATAATTCTTTTAAAGAAAAATTTAAAGGTAATTGTGGATGGAATTATTTCCGGTCGCAAAATTTTCGGGAATATTACGAAATACGTTTTAAATACAATCAGCGCGAATTTTGGGAATATGTTCACTGTTGCCGCTTCGTCGGTTTTCCTAAAGTTTATTCCAATTTTGCCTGCGCAGATTTTGTTAAATAATTTTATGAGCGATATTCCGCTGCTCACAATTGCAAGTGACAATGTGGACGAAGATCTTTTAAAGAAGCCAAAAAAGTGGCAAATAAAAATGATTACCAGGTTTATGATTTCTTTTGGTTTGGTGAGTTCGATTTTTGATTTGTGTTTGATTTTGCCGCTGATTTTTATTTTTAAGACGAGCCCGGAAATGTTCCGCACGGCTTGGTTTGTGGAATCGGCGCTTTCGGAAATCATAATCACTTTTGCCATTAGAACCAGATTTGCCTTTTGGAAGAGCAGGCCAAGTGGTGCGCTTTTGCTTTCTTCTGCGCTCACGGCCGTGGCTACGATTGGCATAACTTATCTTGCGCTTGGCGCGAATCTTTTTGAATTCGTCAAAATGCCGGCTTCCATTTTATTGTTCATAACGGGCGTGCTGGCTGCTTACTTTGTGGCTGCGGAAATTGTAAAGCGCAGATTTTTTAAAAAGTTTGAGATTTAGTAGGTGAGTGCATGCAAAAGGACAGCGCGGCAATTGCTAGCGATGTATTTGTGGTGAAATTTGAAATTACACTCTCTGCGAAAGTTTGAGTTGTTACGGCCGGATATAAAATTCGGCAATGCTTGGGGCATACCGAGGATTTTAAAGGGCCGGGTGGGCGGCCCGACGTCTCTTGCGAGAGTCGGGCCGCCCGGGGAAAGCTACTCCTCCTTTTTCGGTGGCGGGAGCCACGGAAGCGGGAGGAGGGTGAGGATGGAGAGAATCCCGGCGAGTATGAACATCGCCGGGTATACGAACTGCCAGGGCAGAGTCGGAGCAAGGAGGCCAGTTACGCCCCCCAGGTTTTTCCCGACGAGTCCCGACAGGTTAAGTAGCGCCATAAATGCAGCGAAATGAGTCGCCGCATAGCGCTTGGTAGTGTACGAGGCGAGCAATGAGCTCAAGCCAACCCAGTACACACCGGCGCCGAAGGCCAACATGGCGACGATGGCCTTCAGGTGAAGCGAGGTGCCCCACTCACCGATGAGCATGCCAGTCACGATGTGAGACACCGCAACCAAGAGCACGCCGACAGTGAGGAGTTTTCTCTGGGACATTAAAATCCCCAGGAGCAGCCCCGCGAAAGCTCCAATCAAAGCACCACCTCCGAAGATGGTGTCGAGAGGAGCTGCGGTCTTCGGTGTGTACCCAAGAACCATAAGCATCTTGCCGTTGGTAAGGGTAGACACGAAGAACGTTCCTCCGATTTGCGAGAGCAGAGCTAAGGTTATCAGCTTGCCCGGTGTGGCATCCCAAAGGGCTCGAAGGAGAACCCTAAAGGACATGGAAGTCGGCACCGACTCTGCCGACTGAGTTTCGACGCTCTTCTCTTTCCCAAGGAGGAAAGCGCCGAGGAGACCTGATGCCACGATCAGGACTCCGGTGAAGAGACAGACGGCTAAAAGGGAGAATCCCTTTCCCTGCAGATAGAGCATCAATGCTCCGCCTGCAAGTTTGCCGCATGTACCGGCGATGCGCATTACAGCTTGAACGGCCGTTTGTCCCTTTCCATGGAACTCACGAACGCCCAAGCCGTCCGTCACTACATCCTGCAAGGAGCGCAGAAGGTTGTGACAGAAAAGGAGGACAGCAAGGCCGGGAAGCGCGCCCAGCTCTGCTGCGAAGGGGACGAGTGCCACCGTGGCGCCCATCCCGAGTGTAGTAACACAGAAGATCTTTCTGGCTCGTCCATGAGTCAGAAAGTCAGCGCCAACCATCCAGACCCAGAGGGGCTTGAAGGCCCAAGGAATGGCGATTGCGCTTGCGAACAGTCCACCTATGAAAGTGGATGCCGCGTGCTGAAGGTTTAGTATCTTGAAGAGCACCGTCCCGAGGATAAATCCTTCCGGGATGGTGTTGCAGACGTACAGCGCCACGAACGGCGCCATACTGAGAATAAGTGCCCCCGTTGAGGGGCGTCCTTTTTCCGTCCCTGTCATGGGAGCACCTCCGAAGATGTTCTGGTTTCCCACTTTTGAACTTAGCGACACCATGCCGCAAAGCCAATTGTGAGACTAAATCTATTTCAAACCTCGCAGAGAGCGACTTGTCTGTTTTAGACATGCTCAAGCTGCGAAGCCCATGCAAACTAGCGAAAATAAAGCCATCACGCATTTCTGGCATTTTTAGCGCGTTTAAAAATTTTCACCACTTTGCAGGAGCTTCAACTTAATGAAGCATATATAAAAGAAGGCTCAATCACCTAAAATTCCGACGAAAGCATCGGAGCAAAAGGAATTTTTGCCATAAACAAACAAGTTTCTCCCTTGCGAGGAGCATAAAATCAAATGTTTTTCCGGAATTTGCAACTCAAAAAAAACTGCAAATCCCAGCCATATTTTTCTAGTTTTCAAAGATCATCATCTGTAAATCCAAATCCAAGAAAATTCCAAGGAGCAACAGATGAAAGGTAACATCATATTTTATCCGCTTAAAAAAGCAATTTTAATTGCAATACAAAGGGTAGATGTTACTATTTAGTCTTATTTTTTTCTACAAAACTTAATCAAAATTTTATGGCTCTAGAACAACAAGCCCAACAAGCAAATAAGCCTAGAGGATTTGGGGCATGGCTTTCTAATTCTGCACAGAAAGGCAGAGATCTTGCAGCAGCAGGATTAAATAGGCTTCGCGGCGCATTTGGTGCCGAGCAGACAGCAGCAGTAGAAGACGCAGAAATCAGTTACGAAAATTTACCAAAAGAAATGCAGCTTGCCGGAGCCATAGGTTTCGAAAAGCCGGATGGTTTGGATTTTGCTAGATTGCCAGATTCATTTAGAGCAATTGCGCTGCGCGTTCCAAAAGATCAAGAAGCCAGAGTTAGAGATGCTATGGAAAGCAAGTTGGCCATAGCATGTTCTACAACCTTTGGAGGAAATCCAGACAGCACAACATCTCAGTTAACTTATGTTACCAGTGCAGAAAACGTGGCTTTCATTCGTCAAACGCTACATATGCTTAGTGTTAATGGCATATTGGTAGAGGCGGAGTCACAACCTCTAATGGCAAGGACTGCACGCGGTGAAGTTATGCCACTTTGCAACTTTAGATTGCCTGATTTATCGCAAAAGCAATCACATGATTTGGAAGTACATTCTTTTGGTGAAGGTCGCGAAGGTTTAGAAAGAAGGGGAATATCAATGAGAGGAGGCCTTACCAGCAATCATGTGGATTTGAGTCCGGCATCCGAGGCTTCTGGTGCTGCGGCGGTAAAGGCATACAGAAAAATGAGCGCCGAACACACTTCTAAGGTGCCGCCGGTTGGTCCAAATTCATACATACTAATAGATACAACATATTTTGAGGGTAAATCTCCGGATGATCCAAATGTTCAAAGATTGAAGGCGAGGCTCCGACTTTTGGATGTTCCGCCTACCACTATTGTCACTCAAATTGATGGAAAAATTTTTGTAGGAAGCGGTTCTGCAAAAGGAGCCTCTTCTGTACTCAAGTTTGCAGATGAAATGTCGGAAGAACTTGGCGGTGGAATAGCCGGATTTATTCATAAAGGAGATCTGGCCTCAAGTGGCCAAGATAAATATCACATAACAGGATTCCCAGACACTTCTGCAGGATCAGAACTATCAAGACTTCTAAGATCTTCACCGGGTCTGCGTTTATCGAAAGAATTGGCGGATTTATGGAGTCCTAGTTCAACGAGTCGTGAATCAACTGTATGTCAAATTGAAACTGAACCTATAGAAGGAACATCTGCTTTTTTAAATTTAAAAAGATGCATAGATAAACTTAGTTTTTACAGAGGTGGTCCAAGAACATGTGTTGGTCAAAGGGAAGTGATTGATCCTATGGTTAGTGTACTTAAAAGTCTTAAACGCCACGACCATGAGGTTAGAGTAATCGACATAACCGGTACTGGAGGTTCTGGAAAATCCAGAACTTTTATGCAAGCTTTAAAAGAATCAAAAGTGTATGGCGTATTAACCATGTCGGAAGATTTTGCATCCGGTCAGAAATATCACACTATAGTCAAAAATGTTGCCCAAATGTCAGCTCAGTTTTCCGAAGATGCTGCATTATCCGTACATCCGGCTATAAAGGCACTCGCAGAATTTAATGCAGAGCCACTGGAAGAAAGATTGAGAGTAGCTGCACATCCGGCCGAAAGCCAAGAATTAATACAGAAAATAGTTTCTGCTTACGAGGCTTGTGCGGATGTAAAAGGCAACACAGCCGCTGTATTTGACGACTTTCATTGTGCTGATGTTGAAAGTGCCAGGTTATTGGCAGATTTAATGGAAAAGTTGGTAGCTTCGGACTCATCGATAGTGGTTGTGCCAATGCATAGGCTTGGCGAAGAGAATTGCCCGGAAGCGTTAAATACCCTTTTTAGAAACGTGAGAAATAGTGGTGTAAAAATTCTTGAGGTTGCCGTACGCGGATTGCAACTTCGCAATCCAAAAACTGCATCGGAATACGTGAACAATATGGAATTTGAATATAGGGGTGCAAGAGTTACGCTCTTGGATCTTGGTAAAAGGGCAGCCGAAGGTTGGTGTGCAAGACTTGGAGCTCTGGCCAACACAAATCCTCTACGCATGAATGATCTTTTGGCATTGATGCTTACGGAAGAAAGGCTTGAGCTTGACAAGGGAGCCTTTGTTGAGCTTACAAGAGAAGGTGAAGAAACATTGGATTCATGGGAACAAGTTGGTACGGAAGGAGTGGCAGGAGAGGATTTTAAAATAGTAGGACGTGATTTTTATGAAAAACTTAAGAATCCAAATTCAAAAAGAATATTACAGTGTATGTCTTTGCTTCGTGGCGTTGCAACTTTGGGGCAAATTAAGCTTATTGCACGTGAAGTACTTGATATTCCAAAGGGCCAAATTGATGAAGCCATTGCGGAGTTAAAAAGAAGAGATTGCTTGCTGGAAGTTCCTTTGGAGGATGGTAAAGGAACCACCGCAGACGACAAACAATATCAAATAAGGAGCAAACCTTTAAGCGATTATGCTGATCAAGCCGTAGACCCAACACTAAGAGCTTCTTTAAATAGTGAATTATTCAGTAGGGGACTTGGAGATGTTTTTACCCTTGGTAAAGACATTGCAGGAAGTGAAATTGCACGCCCGGAATGTGGAGATAAATTCTGGAAAGATTTTGGGGAGGCTGCCCGTGCAAAATTCTCAGGTGCAGAGGCGCGGAATGACGTAAATAACGCATATTTGTATGCTGATTCCATAATGGAAGTTCCTCTTTTTGGACAACTTATAGAAGCTGCAAGGCAAGGTGCATTACCAAAAGTTGAAAGCGTACACAAGCTTGCGGTTGAAGTTATTTTAACTCGTGCCCGCAATGCTTTTTATACCGGCCGATTTGAGGTATCAAAAGATGCCATGACAATTCTAGAAGAAATAGAGGCCAATAATAAAGGGTTGGTAACAGCGGAAATGCTTACCGAAATACATTTAATTAATTTTAATAGAGCTTGTGCACTTAGCGGGTATGGAGAGGCGAAGGCAATTTATGAAGAGGAGAATAAATTAAATAAAGGAGCACGACTCAGCGAAGAAGATAAAATTGTTTGTGAGTTAAGACTTGCAAACAAAAAAGGAGAAGATACTGGTGATTTCTCGGAAGCACAGGCACTTTATGAAGAGCATGAACTTTTCCTTGCTGCATTAAATGAACAATATGCGACAGATCATGATGGGCATCCATCTCCAGCTGCCAATGAGGCGTTTAGACTTAATCTTAGAGCTAGAGAAGGTAAAACTAAGAGCGAGATGAATAGCAGAATCGAACTTAAGGGCGTGGATGAAATTCTTGCATCAGCCACACTAGACGACGGACAAAAAAAACAACTGTTTGGTGAAATGCTAAGAGCTATGAGGGAACGTGGCATTCCTGTTGAAGCGGATGATCAGATTTTAACGGGCGAGCAGCCACTTACCAAGGAGCAAATTCATGCGATGTTTGTCGCCATTAACGGAGCTTTGTTGGCCAAAAACGGCATTACAGACGATCAATTGAGATATAGCCTCGGTAGTGAGCAAGAAATTAAAAGGATGTTTGCCAATACATGCAAGGCATTGAAGAATCGTGAGTTTGATAACACAATGGCAATGCAGCCTGGAGTCTTGGGTATTCCTCAAGCTCAAGATCAATTGGATGTATTGGAACAGTTAAATAATTTATTGAGCGATCACGTGCAGCATCCAAGATCTTTGGATGGTTTTGGCGAAATTGCAGCCAGGGAACAAAGAGCTAGGACATTGGCCAGACTTGGTGATCATCACAAGGCATTAAAGGAATTTAAGGAAGTTAGGCGTTTGGCGGATCTATTAAACTTAAAAAAATTCTCCGCTCTTACGGCAAAAGCCATAGGTGATTTGCATTTGGTCATGGCGTCGGTTGGAGTTGCGAGACCTTTGTCTAAACACTTGCTGTCGACTACTGTGTCCCAACTTCCATCATTTGATGGAACGCACCTTAGTAACGCGCATGACTATTATAGAATCGGTATAGAAAGTGCCGGCGAACTGCAAGATCCATACTTGCAATTGGCCATGCGTGGAGAAGACCTGCGACAGTATTCAATGAAATGTATGAATTTCTTGCAGGAATTTGAGAGGGTTCAAGGAAATCCTGCGTTGGTGGAAAATTTAAAGGGTCGCGCTACCACAGCTGTTATGGATGGTATGAAGCTTTTCGGTACAATAAATGCGGAGCATAATGATTTTGGAAATAGGATAAAGGACAAAGTGGAAGCAAGATATTGTATAGGCGGTGACGTTCACCCTATTATTGATCTTGGCAAAAAACTTGGAATAATTAAGCCACAAGACTTAATAACGCTTGCCGACACTGCGGCCTACCCATACCTCGCAAACGAAGAACTGGATGTTGGCATTTGGAATGCATCCAGAATGACAGATGCAGGGCCCGGAGAAGGCGCGCAAAAAGGTCTTGGCTTAGTAAAGAGAAGATACGAAAACCTTCAAAGCCTGCGTAAAATGATGAGTTTCTTAAGGCCTAAACCTCAATCATCCCAAGCTCAGTAATTTCTTACCACTGAGGCCCGTCACCGAAAGCTCTCAAATCTGTTGAAGTTGTAGGTGAGATAGAAGTTGGAGCAGTAAAGGTTGTAGGTTTAGTAACGGTGTTTGTAACTTTATAAGTTGGAGATTTCAACAAAGTAGCAGCTTTGTATTCAACTGAGTTTACAAACCTGTAAAGAAATACCAAGCTCACTATAAGTGCGCCTGTGAGCAAACCCAACCAAAAAACCATGAGTGGGTTTACATGTGATATAGAATGACTTTTCATATTTGTTTTTGTTAAATAATATTTACCATTTGCTTAGTTATATCTTACCACAAGATGAGCGGCGCGTCAACTGGCTAATATGTCAAATAGTCATAGCCTTAATCTTTCAATAACCTGGCAGGAAAACGCACTTCCGCTTCTGTACTACCATATAAGACCACCAAAGCTCTATTCCTGGTAGAAATGCCCCCCTCCATATGCTCTTTAGCAATTCCCCACGCATCTTGACCTTCGCTAACCTGAATCTTTACAAATTTTCTGTCACTCATGTCAGCTGGAAGAAATTTAACCGGAATATCTATGGTATCACCCGGCCTATATATTTTAACTCCATTAAATCTCTTAACATCTTGGGCAGTGTATGGAGGTTTAAGGATATAACTCATAAATTCCTTTAGTTTTACAGGCGGAACGGTAAATCTGTAATAGGTAGTCTGTTTATGCCCCTTTGCTTTGGATTGTTTCTTAAGTATAAGCAAAGTATCTTCCGTAATCTTTGAATCCTGTCTTTCTTCCTCATCCACTTCGGCCTTAGCAACTTCTTCTGTTTCTGGGATTGCCACTTCTTCGCCGTCTTCTTTTGCGTTCTGCCCTGCAATCGGCGATGCACATCCGCGGTGCATTAAGAATGAATATAGTGTTCCGCTGTTTCTGGAATGATTATATGCAATTCTTAGTTTTTTTATGTTTTCGATAAAAGTCGTCCTATATTGTTCCAAATTATTAATATCTTGGCCAAGAGTTTGCTTTATTCTTTTGCGCAAACTGCGACGATCTCCATAATTATGATAAGCAGCAAGCACTGTAGTTAGAAATCGCATTTTATCTTCACCTTCCGCCTTTTCAAAGATTTCTTGGAAGTGTGGATATTTCTTTGCAATAAATGAAAATGCATCCATATTTGCATAACTCAAAAGCAGTACATTGTTGATTTGTTGTTGAGACGAAGTGTGGTCTATGAGCTCATGATTAATTATTCCATCCGTTTCACCGCTATATGCCTTTTGTAATCCTTTGTGAGTGGGTAAAGTCATCTGCCCCAAGCCAAAACTAATTGCGCTATCATATAGTGCAGGCATTTTTTGTGGCTGCCAACCAGCTCCAATCATCATTCTAAAAAGCTCCAAGCGAGCTTTTGGTTTAATCTTTATTTTGCCATCGGCAACTGCCATTGGTGTAACTTCCTGAATAAAAATTCCAATGAGCAGTTCCGGAGTTAAATATTTAGAATACCCATTATCTAGACCGGCTTCTGTAAGCGCGCCTTCTTGAAATTGATTCATGCCAGATTTAACGCTTCCGGCCAAGCCTTCTATAGATAGATTTTCATTTGGTGCAGCCTGCATTTTGTCGCTATATGGCTGACGATTGGAGTTTCTTCTCACAGCCTGTTCCCACATTTTAGAAATATTCAAATAGGGGAGTTCCTTTTCCGGGTTTAATATGCCTAGAGTCTTTAAGGATTCCAGAGAAGAACATTCAAGAAAGTGATAAACTCTTTCATCTTCAATATTTAAGATTAGACGTGGCTCTTTTTCTAATTGTGGGAAATCTTTTTTTAGATCAGCAAACATTTGATCTATTGGTTTTTCTTGGCAGTCTGGCTGAGTTGGCTGTGGTGATGTGGGTTGTTGTGTGCCACCTTCACCAGCTCGAACCGGAGGTATTTCTTTTTCGCCATCTCTTAACAATAAAGAACCGCCACCTGCCAAAATAAGGGCAACTGCGGCTCCACCACCAATAAGCAGCTTACGTCGATTTTGGTCAACAAATTCCTCTACTTTAGCCTGTGATTGCTTTGAGGTTAATCTCTCAAACGCATCACGCAAGGATTTTGGGGCGTGTGCTTCCGCAAAATGTTTAAGTTGTTCAATCATACCTTTTTAAGTTTAAGTAGGTAATACTAGGCACTTCTGGGCTTTTTGTCAAGTACCTCTGGTAACAGGTTAGATTAGGTTTTTTACAGGTTAAACCACACAACAAAAAACCCCTAGCCTTTAAGCCAGGGGTTTTAAAACTTAACTTAATCTTTACCTACTATTTGCAGCAGCAAGAACCACCTTCACTATTGCCACCTTTTTTGCAACACATGCATACTAGGCTATGAAGGCCCAATACGATGATGACTAGTGGCCAGTATTTTGCGAATGTAAATTCGGCCCATACGCCTAGAGTACCGAGGAAGAATAGAACTCCAAATATGAGCATGATTGCTCCCTTGCATTTGGAATGACCGCACATCATTTGATGCATAATAAAAAATTAAGAAATACTGGATAAGATTGTAGCATATTTAAAGATAAATCTACCCAATTAGAATTTTCTTGCCGTAAAATTTAGCTTTATTGCCGAGCGCCTCTTCAATTCGCAGCAATTCATTGTATTTGCAGATTCTTTCCGTGCGCGAAAGTGAGCCGGTTTTTATTTGACCGGTTTGAAGTCCAACCGCCAAGTGGGCAATAGTTGTATCTTCCGTTTCGCCACTGCGATGTGAAACAACTGCGCGATAACCTGCAGCATGAGCCATCTTTATAACATCAGTTGTTTCGGTAAGAGTTCCAATTTGATTCACTTTTATCAGAATTGCATTCGCAATTCCGCCATCAATTCCTTTTTTAAGCCTCTCCGAATTTGTAACAAACAAATCATCGCCAACCAATTGCATTTTTTTGCCGAGCTTCTCTGTTAAAAGCTTCCAGCCATCCCAATCATCTTCTGCGCAGCCATCTTCCAGCGAGAAAATAGGATATTTTACAGCCAACTCTTCAAAATATTTTACCAATTCAGCGGACGAAAGTTTTGTCTGCTTACCATTAACTTTTAAATCATATTTTCCATCTTTATAAAATTCCGAAGCAGCCGTGTCGAGCGCTATAAAAACATCATCGCCGGCCTTATATCCGGCCTTTCCTATGGCCTTCACTATCAAATCCAAAGCCTCCTCATGTGAGCCAAGTTTTGGCGCAAACCCACCTTCATCCCCAACAGTTGTTTGAAATCCTTTTTCTGATAATAATTTTTTTAAT
>JBAYHN010000003.1:0-35663 GCA_041666125.1 Candidatus Altimarinota bacterium
TACCCCTCTTCAATTTGATACCAAAGGTGAAAACAAAATCATCACTCAATATGATATGTACTCTATTGATGAAGATGGAGTTGGCTTGCTCAAATTTGATTTTCTTGGAATAAAAAATCTTTCTATTATTGCCGACGCGGTCGAAAGGATTAAAAAAATTGAGGACAAGGAAGTGGACATAGAAAGAATTCCACTGGATGACAAGAAAACTTTTCAGCTTTTGGCGCGTGGTGAAACGACGGGCGTTTTTCAATTGGAATCCGCTGGCATGAAAAGGTATTTGAAAGAGCTTAAGCCTACCGAATTCAACGACATTATTGCTATGGTCTCGCTTTATAGGCCGGGCCCGATGCATTGGATCCCCATGTATATAAAAGGTAAGCATGAACCAACGAGTGTGGTTTATCTTCACAAAACGTTTGAATCGATTTTAAAAGAGACTTATGGTGTTGCTGTTTACCAAGAACAGATTTTGCAAATTGCTCGCGAATTTGCGGGTTTTAGCCTTGGCGATGCGGATATTTTGCGTAAGGCCGTGGGTAAAAAAGATCCAAAACTACTTGCTGGCGAAAGAGAGAAATTTGTAAGCGGAGCAGTTAAACAGGAACATTCTCGCAAATTCGCCGAAAGCGTTTTTGAAAAAGTCATCGAGCCTTTTGCGGCTTATGGCTTTAAATCTCATGCGACTTGTTATGCGATGATCGCCTATCAAACGGCATATTTGAAGGCTTATTACCCGGCAGAATTCATGTCTGCACTTTTAACTGCAGATTCCGGAATTGAAGAGCGCATTGTAATTGAGGTTAATGAATGTGAAGGAATGGGTATAAGTGTGCTTCCTCCTTCCGTAAACGAATCTTTGGCGGACTTTACTGTTGTTGATAAAGAAAAAATTAGATTTGGATTGGGAGCAATTAAAGGTCTTGGGGAAAATACAATTGCAGCGATAATAGAGGCTCGTGGAAAAGGTGAG
This sequence comes from Candidatus Altimarinota bacterium, assembly GCA_041666125.1. Taxonomy (GTDB): domain Bacteria; phylum Patescibacteriota; class Gracilibacteria; order UBA1369; family UM-FILTER-53-11; genus JBAYHN01. The sequence goes on from JBAYHN010000003.1 coordinate 974, forward strand.
AATGCAGGCAGATTCGCAAGTCTTGAGGATTTTTTCAGGCGAACGCCGGCAAATGTTCTAAATAAAAAATCTGTTGAAGCGCTGGCATATAGTGGAGCGCTGGATGACTTGGGCGAGCGCAAATCAATAGCTTCCAGTCTTGATGAAGTTGTAAGTTTCGCAAAGTCTATACAAGCCTCCGCGATAGATGGTCAAACCGATATTTTTGGAATGATGGCCCCGGAGGATTCGGTGGATATGCAGCCGTTTCAGTTAAAGAAAGTTATTCCGGCTACAAGAATCGAAAAGCTCCAATGGGAAAAACAATTTTTGGGACTTTATGTTTCCGGACATCCACTGCAAGGTCTTAAAAAGTATATGGCTAAAAAAGCTTATCCTTTGGGCGATTTTAGTGAGAAGTTCGTAGGGAAATCATTCACTACTTGTGGACTTGTTGGCGTTGTTAAAAAAGTTTTAACGAAAAGTGGTGCATACATGGCATATTTCACTTTGGAAGATTTAACCGGCCATTCGGAAATGGTTATTTTTCCAAAAGTTTTCCAGAAATTCGGAATGAATTTAGCCGAAGGTCGCATTGTGGTGCTTAATGGGCGTTTGGAAAAGAGAAAAGATTTGTACCAGTTCATTGTGCAGACGGTAAAAGAAGTTTCGCTGGATTCAATGATAAAAAATGCAACCGAAGCTAAACTTTTTAACGAGAATGAGAAATACGTGAGAGTTATAGTAAATAAGGACGAAGAAGAATTGAAGAAAAAGGTTGATGGTCCTTATCAAATTAATTTGACGGAAAAATCTGACGCGGAAACGCTGAATTATTTAAAATCGCTTTTAAAGGCCAATAGAGGCGAAAAAAAGGTAGTGATTAATATAAAATCCGGTGAAACTACGCGCGCTATTCCTGTGCCATTTGGAATTGACCTGACACAAGAGCTCAAACAACAGATTGCGGAAATAGCAAAATAAATGTAAATTTTGGACATGTATAGAACACATCTTTGCAATCAACTTTCTTCGGCTGACATCGGTAAAAAAGTGGTGCTTTCGGGCTGGGTAAATGGTAGGCGCGACCATGGTGGGCTGATTTTTATTGATTTGAGAGATAGATACGGACTTACTCAAATAGTTACCGATCCAAAACACAGCGAAGAGGCTCATAAGATGCTAGACAAGGCCAGGCCCGAGTATGTTTTGCGCGTTGAGGGCAAAGTGCGCGCAAGGCCGGAGGGTGGGTCTAATAAGAATTTAAAAACCGGTGAAGTGGAAATTATTTGCGATGCCGTAGAAATTCTAAATGAGGCCAAAACTCCACCATTTGAAATTGATAAAGAAGATAATGTAAATGAGGAATTGCGCCTTAAATACAGATATTTGGATTTGCGAAAAACTCGAATGAAGAAAAATTTGGTAATGCGCCATAAAATTATAAAATTAATGCGCGACTTTCTGGATGCGGAAAATTTTCTGGAAATTGAGACTCCGATTTTGATAAAAGGCACACCGGAAGGCAGCCGTGAATACATGGTTCCTTCTCGTCTGCATGTTGGGAAGTTTTATGTATTGCCTCAATCTCCGCAGCAACTCAAGCAGCTTTGCATGGTGGCAGGACTGGATAAGTATTTTCAAATTGCGCGTTGTTTTCGCGATGAAGATTTGCGCGGAGATCGCCAGCCGGAATTTACTCAGCTTGATATGGAAATGTCGTTCGTGGAACAAAAGGACATTATGGATATAAATGAGAAATTGATGATTGAATTATGCGAGAAGTTGGCTCCACAGAAAAAAATGATGTTTAAACCTTTTAAGCAGTTGACGTGGCATGACGCAATGAGCAAATATGGCTCAGATAAGCCGGATATGCGTTTTGATATGGAGATTATTGATGGCTCGGAAATTTTTAAATCTTCAGGCTTTAAAGTTTTTGCGGATGCGCTTGCTGTGGGTGGAGTTGTAAAAATGCTTCGTGTTCCGGGTGGTGCAGCTTTTCCACGGTCAAAAATGGATGAACTCACTGAGGTTGCGAAAATTCATGGTGCAAAAGGGCTCGCTTACATGACGATGCAAAATAACGAAATCAAATCCCCTATTCTAAAGTTTTTGGATGAGAACGAAGTTAATAAAATTAAAGGAAAATCAGAATTAAAAGATGGCGATGCGGTTTTCTTTACTGCCGGTGAATTTGTAACTGCGGCAACCAGCCTTGGAGCCGTTCGTTTGGCTTGTGCAGACCATTTTAAACTTCGCGATCCAAATGTTTTTGCGTTTGGATGGGTTGTGGATTTTCCTATGTTTGAATGGAGCAAAGAAGAAAATTGTTTAACTGCTGCGCATCATCCATTCTGCAGTATAAATGAAGAAGATATTCCTTTCTTGGAAAAAGATGCCTTAAAAGCGCGAGCAAAAGCATACGACTTGGTTTTGAACGGCACAGAAATTGGCGGAGGTTCAATTAGAATTCACAAACAAGAGTTGCAATCCAAAATTTTTGATGTTTTGGGGATTTCTCGCGAGGATGCAAAACGCAGATTCGGGCACATGTTGGAGGCTTTTACATATGGTGCACCTCCACATGGCGGCATTGCATGGGGAATAGATCGTCTTGTTATGATTTTGTGTGATGAACCAAACATTCGCGAAGTTATTGCGTTCCCTAAAGACCAAAAAGCCCGCGATTTGATGCTGGATGCTCCTTCCGTTTTGCCAAAAAAACAGATCGAAGAGGCAAATATTCGCGTTAAGAGCCTATAAACGCCACCTTCAACATATACTTTATAAGAGTGCAAGTTTCCTGTATCCTGTTAATAGCACATGATTTTAGGATATAGCTTACTTGGCGCCCTTGGTCTAATAATAATTTTGCTCCTTCTCTGGTGGTATGTTCGCACGCGGGCAAATATGGAGCGCTGTCTTAATATGGCGTTTTTAAAGGTGCTAATCCCTAAAAAGGAATCAAAAGAAGACCGTGAAAAAGAAGGTGGTCCTTATGCAGGAGAAAAAGATTTCAAGGAAGTGATTGGCATTATGAGTCATTTTTATGAAGCCATACATTCCACCCATGGTGGAGATTTGAAAGATAAAATCTTAGGACAGGACTTCTTCTCTCTTGAATATGCGGTGTTTAATAATCAGATTTATCTTTATATTGTTTTGCCTCGCCATTTAATTGCGCTTTTTGATAAACAAATAACCGGTTTTTACCCGGACGCATATATTGAGCAGGTTGAAGATTACAATATCTTTAAGCCAAATTCACGGGTAGCTGGTCATTATATGAAGTTTACAAAGGAACCACTTTTCCCTATTCGTACTTTTCAGCGTGCCGGTTCGGATCCATTGAATACTTTAACTAATGTGCTTTCAAAGCTTGGGCCGGACGAAGGCGCAGCTATTCAAATTGTAGTTAAGCCACTTGGCGAAGGTTGGCAGGAAAAGGGCAGAAAACAAGCAGAAGATTTATTTGCCCATGCAAAAAAATATCCTTGGTGGAATCCGATAGCTTGGGTTGGTGTTATTTTTGGAATTGGAGTGCGTGGTGCGGAAAGCCTTAAAGAAAACATGGATACCAATAAAGGGTCTACGCGTACTACTCCAATGACAGATGATCAAGTTAAGGCTATTGAAGAGAAAAATACAAAACATGGATTTGAAGCAGTTATAAGAGTGCTTGTGGCCGCTCCAACATATAGACAGGCAAAAGAACAACTGATGAATATTAGAAGCGGTTTTGCCCAATATTGCACTACAGACAATAACGCTTTTACAAAAACAAAATATCATTCGACTAAGGCGCTGATTAATAATTTTATTTTGAGGAACTTAAAGAGAACTTGGTTAATGCGCTTGACCCAGAAACCAATGATTCTTTCTGCAGATGAGCTCGCAAGTTTATTTCATTTTCCAAATATTCGTTTTAATAGGGGCTCTACAATAGCGTGGCAAGGCTTTAAGATTGCTCCAGCTCCACCAAATATTCCAACTGAGGGAATCTTGCTTGGTTATAATAATTATCGTGGCGAGGTCCGAGAAATTCGCATGAAGCGTGAAGATCGCTTTAGGCACTTCTATGTAATTGGACAAACCGGTACTGGTAAATCTTCCGTTTTGCAGGTGATGATTCGCCAGGATCTTAAAAATGGAGATGGTGTTTGTATTATTGACCCGCACGGTTCGCTTATTGAGGATATTTTGCCTTTTATCCCGCGTGAAAGGGCCGATGACGTGATTTATTTTAATCCCGGTGATTTGGAGCGCCCTCTTGGCATGAATTTGCTGGAAGCTACGACGGATGAAGAAAAGGACATGGTTGCTTTGGATGCCATGAACATCATGATCAAGCTTTTTGATGAAGAGATATTTGGTCCACGTATTCAGGACTATTTCCGCAATGGCTGTCTTACTTTGATGGATGATCCGGAAGGCGGATCTTTAACAGACATTGTCCGTCTGTTTACCGATGATGACTTCCAACGTCTAAAAACCGCAAAGGTGAAAAATCCAATAGTTAAATCTTTCTGGATGCATCAAATGGCAAAAACCGGCGCGCGTGAAAAACAGGAAATGATTCCATACTTTGCCGCGAAATTTGGCGCATTCGTTACAAATACCATGATGCGTAACATTATCGGACAGACCAAATCGGCTTTTGATTTCTTCAAAGCCATGCAGGAAGGAAAAATCCTGCTTATGAATCTTTCCAAAGGTGAAACGGGTGAAATAAACAGCAAGCTGCTTGGTCTTATTATCGTTAGCAAGATTCAAATGGCCGCGTTGAAGCGTCAAAAGATGGGTAAAGAGGAGCGCAGAGATTTCTTCTTATATATTGATGAGTTCCAAAACTATGTAACGGATAGCATTGAAGTTATATTGTCCGAAGCTAGAAAATATCGCGTTGGTCTTAATCTGGCTCATCAGTATTTGGCTCAGCTCGAAGGTGGTGATGCCAAAAAGGGCGCTAAGAAAGTAAGTTTGAAAGATGCCATATTTGGTAACGTCGGTAGTATTATGTGCTACAAGATTGGCGCGCAGGATTCGGAGTATATGGGTAAGGAAATGGCGCCTGTGTTTACAGACCAGGATTTGGTTAATATTGATAAATATAAGGCTTGTATGAAACTTTCTATTGATACTCAGCCAAGCCGTCCGTTTAGCATTACACCAGTAAACCCATACTTAGAAAGTGGTGACAAAAACCTAGGAGAGGCTCTAAAACAGCTATCCCGCCTAAAGTATGGTCGCCCTCGAGAATACGTCAGTAGGGAGATCTTAAGGAGAATGGGATCAGATTTATAGAATATGACAATACTAGATGCCCCCAAAGGGTTGTTTTTTGTGCTATAATAACGGGATTTAAAAAAATCAAAATGAATAAAACAAAAACAAATCATTTGAATTTAGGAAAGAGGTGGAAGGTTATGTTTTGGATAACTCTTGGAATGTTGCTGCTATTTACAGTCACTCCAAGGGGTAAGGCTCAGTCTTTGCCGGATCCAGTTGTAAATACTCCAACGGTGACGGAAGAACAGAAGCCAGCCGTAGAGGCAGCTCCAGTTGTGGCGCCTGTAGAAGCAATTAAGCCTGCAGCAGAAACTCCTGAGGAAATTAAATTCCCATACACAAAGACTTTTATAATTTCCGGCTATTACACTCCCCTTCCTGGTCAATCTCGTTATGCCACGGGCTCTTTTGAGGGCGATGTGCGTTTAAATGGTGAAGGAGTTCACTCGGCGGACGGAAGCCATGTTTACCCCGGTATGCTTGCCGCGCCAAAAAATTATCCTTTCGGTACAAAAATGGAAATTCCTGGTTTTGGAATTGTTGCTGTTCACGATCGTGGAGGAGCAATAAAAAATAATCGCTTGGATATTTGGGTTGGTGAAGGTGATGAAGGACTTCGCAGGGCTCTTGGATGGGGCATGCGCACTTTAAAAGTCACGGTTTATGGAATTGATCCAAGTATAAAAGAATCGGTAAATATTGCCGGTTTGCCATTGGCAAATATTTCACGGCTTTCGGTAAGTACCGTTTATTTTAATGTTGATTTGGGTGAAGGAGATGAGGGTGAAAATGTGGCGGAATTAAAAAGATTTTTGAGGAAATTTGGGTTTCTGGAAGCGGGTAAAGACTCGCCCGTGTATTTTGGAAAAGAAACTAGTGCAGCAATTACAAAGTTTCAAATTGATCAAAAAGTAATTGATTCAGCAAATGACTATGGTGCTGGTAATTTTGGCCCAAAAACTCGCATTGCGTTGGAATCTTTTATGAATGTAAAAAAAGCGGACGCTTTGAAGATTTTGCCTCAGATCACGCTAAAAAAGGGTGATTCTAACGATGATGTAAAGAATTTGCAGAAATCGCTCAATGATTTGGGCTTTAAGACAGAATTAACGGGCGTTTTTGATGATAATACTTATGCGGCTTTGGTTAGATTCCAATTGGATACAGGCTTGATTGCAAAAGAAGTAGAGGTTGGCGCAGGATATTATGGTCCAAAAACGCAAACTTCTTTTGAGAAACTTATAACAAATTCGTTTACTCCCAGTGTTGCACAAGTACCTGTAAAACAGACTCCGGTTAAAGACACCGCAGTTGTAGTACAGTTACCAGATACTTTCACCAAGCCTCTTACTTTGAACGACAAAGGACCGGAAGTGGCTATTTTACAAGAAGAACTCGGCCGTTTGAATTTCTTTGGCCTTAAGCCTACCGGCTTTTTTGGTGCCACAACAGAACATGCCGTTTTTAAATTTCAGCAGGCATTTTCTATAGTTGAGGATGAAAAAACAATGGGCGCCGGAATTGTGGGGCCAAAAACCGCTGATGTTTTAAACGAAATAATAGCTAAAAGAACAAATCAGCAAAAAATAATTGCTGCAACAATGGAGAAAAAAGAACTTGTTGATTCCAGAATTGAAGATGAAAGAAGTCTAATTGTGGATGCCGATAAAAATTTATTTATTGGCGATTTGACCTATGGTTATAGAGGTTCGGATGTTGCCAGATTACAGGGTATTTTAAAGAAGCTTGGATTCTTTCCAGGCAAAATTACAACTGAATATTTTGGAGATATAACTAAAACTTCACTCACTGCATTTCAGAAAAATCACGGCATTGAACCAACCGGAAATCTTGATCCCGATACAAGACGGATTTTAAATAAGATTATTGCTAGCGTTTAATCTTAGCCATAATTTCACTCTCCAGTGCAAAGACCTTTTGGTCCGTTTCCAGCGTTTCTTTGAGGTTTTTGGTTTCCGGGGCATTTCTTTCTCGCCCATCATTTAAGCGTTCTTCAAGCGGCACAATTTGGTCGTGTTTTACTCGTTTGTCGGAATAATAAAGCAACTTTTCTTCCCAAGTGTTAAAGCCGTCTTTTATTTGCAGATAGCGGTGTTTTTCAACGACTTGCGCAATTTTTTCATATCCGCGTTCGCGCAAAATTTGTGCCGCTGCAATTGCATGATGCATTCCCGAATATTTTTTCCTTAGCGCCTCCCAAACTTCCAAATCTTTCTCTGTAACTTCCTGTTTAAAATTCTGTGGATTAAAATTTCTAAAATCAACGATGCGCACAATGTCGTGCAAAGAGGCAGCTTGTTTTAATAATTCCAAATCAATATTCTCCCCTGCTTCAACTAGTTTTTTGCCCAGTTCAAGCGCAAATTCCGTTACCTTCTCGCTGTGCCTTCTTATGTGAAGTGGCACATGGAATTCTTCGATTAGCGATTGTAATTCTTGTTCAGTCATAATTTTTTATTTTAATTTCCCGCGTATCGGAATCTATATATTTGAAGTATATATCTTTTCTGGTTGGTGCGGACACCGCCGACTTTTCAAACGTTTCTGGGAAGAATGATGAAAGTTTCTCTGCCCACTCTATTACAACTATACCGTCATTGTTGGAATATGCTTCAAGCAAATCATTTATCAAAAGTTGGTCAGGCCCATTTATTCTATAAAAATCAAAATGATAAAGCTTCTTTTTGCCGGTATGTACTCGTTGATAGGTAAAAGTCGGACTTTGTATTCTGCTTTTAATCCCCATTCCTTTGGCCAAGCCCCTTACAAACGTGGTTTTTCCCGCCCCAAGCTCTCCAATAAGGCACAAAAGGCCCGTTTTTAGGGATTTACCCATTTCTACCCCTAACTTTTGCGTTTCTTCCTGTGATTTTGACCTTATAACCATTGAAAAAATGTTAATTTGTGATATAATTGATTGAAATACAAAAAAAGATAAATGGCAAATAAAAACAACAAAAATATGAAAAATACAAAAAAGAAGTTCTCTTCAGCTGGCAATTCATTATCACATCATGAGTTTTTTCTGTTTGAGCCAAAGACCCTTGCCATAATAATTGTTACTTCTGTTTTAACTCTTTTAATAGCGTTTTTTGGCGAACAGGGCGGAAAGTTTTTGACAAGCGTTATTTCTACTGTTCCTGCCCATGCGCCATATGATGGCCTAACGTTTCCGGTTAAGCAGATGCCAAATTGGGTAAAACTTACGGAGGCGGAAAGGAAAATGACATATAATCAGTTACCTCCGGAAAAACTTATTTCAATTGCGGCATATAATCCAACTCATCTCGCCATACCGGTTTCTATGCTCAAGTGGAATGATCCGGCTGATGATGCGATTCGTAATGAGAAAATTACATACTCTGTTCCATATCTTGGCAGCTACAAGCTGGATGGTCTGGAAAATTCCGGCAGTCATCCTGCTATTGATATAAAAATTCCAAACGGCACACCGATTTATGCAATCGCAAACGGAACAGTTACAAAAACCACCATTAGTTCAGGCGGATTTGGAAATCACATTGTGATTCAACATAATAATTTTCCATCTTTTGATGACAAAAATAAACTCGTGACTCTTTATTCTTCATATAATCACTTGAGTTCAATTTCTGTGAATATGAATGATGTTGTTACAAAGGGCCAGCTTATTGGATTTTCCGGGGAGACAGGCACCGCTACAACGCCACATTTACATTTTCAAATAGATACAGATAATTCTGCTTGGCATCCTTATTGGCCTTTTACAACAGCCGATATGAATTCTGCCGGTTATTCGTTCTTTGAAGCAATTAATCATGGTTTGGGACAGCAAAATGCGGTTGCCAATACAATAAATCCAATGAAATATGTTCAAGCGTATTCTGGTGATCAATCTATTTTGGTAACTTCAAATCCAGCTCTTACACAAGCACTTTCCACTGTGGATAAATATGAAAACGTCTCGTTTGCAGTGCAGATTGTAGGTTCTACTAATAAAATAATTGAGGGCGATACATTGAAGGTAATCGTTCAAGCATTTGATGCGGAAGGTAATTTGCTTAGCAAGCCGGATTTTAAGGATGATGTAAAACTCTCGCTTTTAAATGGCAATGGAGTTTTAAATAGAAATGCAATTACAGCCAGCAACTTAAGAACCGGTATTTCGAATCACGCCAGAATCTCGGATTTAAAACTTGGTAAAGATAAAGTTATTCTTCGTTTTAGAGAAAAAGAATTTTCTTCTCAGGAATTTGAAATTACCCCAAAAGTTTCTACTGTTGCGAGTTTTAAAGTCGTGTTAGATAGATCCGAGATTAAGCTGAATGAAATTGTACAAGCTTCTGTTTTGGCTCTGGATGCGTCCGGAAACAGCTTGAATGATTTTGTTCTTGATGAAAATCCTGCTGTTGGTCAATCATCAGCTTTGGGTAGTCTTAGCCAAAATTCTTTAACTCGCGATAATTTTTCAAATGGAACTGCAAATGTTTCGTTTACTTCTGCGACGCCCGGTGAAACTCAAATCGTAATAAATTATCATGGTGCGGCTTTTCAGTCTCCGACTGTAAAAGTTCTTCCGCCACCTGATCCTGAACCTGTTGTTGTTGCTCCGGAAGTTGTAGTGGAAACTCCTGCTCAGCCTGAAGTTGTTACTCCTATCGTTGAAACACAACCCGTTGTAGTAGAGACCCCAGTGCAGCCTGAAGTTGCTCCGATTGTGGAAACACAGCCGGTTGTAGTGGAGACACCGGTTCAGCCAGTGACTCCTGTTCCAGAGCCAGTTGTAACTCCTGTAGTAACGGCAAAACCTCTTCCATTCACCGACATTCCAGAGACAAATATTTATTTTGAAGCGCTTACCGAATTAAAAACTTCCGGACTTGTTGCAGGCTATGCAGATGGTACATTCCAGCCTGACAGTAAAGTTTCCCGCGCGGAGGCAATTACCTTTATTTTAAGGGCAATTAACGAAACTATTCGTGAAAAAATTGAAGCAAAATTCCCGGATGTCCCTATGGAAATTTGGTTTGCAAAATATGTAAGCACTGCGTTTGAACTTGGATTCGTAAAGGGTTATCCGGACGGATACTTTAGGCCACAAGCCGAAGTTACTCTTTCTGAATTCTTCACAATGATTTTTGTTGCCGCGAAAGTTGATATTGATCCGCAAATTCAAATTACATTGCCGACCGGTGTAGATGCAGCAGCTTGGTATGCACCATACATTCAAGAAGCAATTCGCAGAAATATTCTGGAAATAAAAGACTCTGCGCTTGATCCATCAAGATCTATGACTCGCGGTGAAATTGCGCTCATCTTGTATAGATTGCAGCAGTTGGAAAAGGAGGGAAATGGGTTGTAGGAGGTTGTCTAATGGTGACCCCGGCTGGAATCGAACCAGCATCCACAGCTTAGAAGGCTGTTGCACTATCCATTATGCTACGGGGCCAAATTGACGTTTCTTCAGGCTAAATTTGTTAACCAAAGCTGAAGCCTGCGCCATTATACCTGTAAATACCCACTCCACACCAGTATTTCTAACGAAAAGGCCAAAGCGTTGTTTATCATATGGAAAATAATGCATGGCCAGATCGATTTTGAGCGTAAAAAAAGCCAGTTAAGCACGAGGGCCAAGATCATCATCATTCCCATACTTTCAAATTCCATGTGAATAAGGGCAAACAGGGCTGCACTTAATAAACTTGCCAATACGGGCTGGAATTTCATTAAAAGAGTCGGCAGTAAAAAACCGCGAAACAAAATTTCTTCCGCTATCGGCGCAATAAAAACCAAAACTATTACCGCTATAGAAATATCAAATCCACTGCTGCCAAAAATCGGCATGTGCGAGTCTTGCAGCCCAAAGCCGGGAGGAAAATATCCCAACTGTCTTATAATAATTGCCAGAAAAATATTTATAATAATTACGATTCCATACGCTTTAAAAATCCATTTCGCTGCTTCCCATACTTTTATTTTTAAAAATCCCAAAGCCGCAAAATTCAATTTGTATTTCTTAATTACATGAAAATAAAGTGGAGCAATAAAAATTATTTCCTGTACCACAAATAGGCAAAGCGTTATAAGACTTTTATATTTGGATTTATCAAAAAACTGACTGGCATCAAATATTGTCAGCAGAATATTTAGCCCCGTAATTAAGCAAAAAATCGTCAAGAATACCAAAAAAAGATCGCGAAATTCCCATTTTGGTAAAGCCGTCCCGGTTCCTTTATCGGTTGCTACAATATCCATAATTCTCTACAATTCACTCTAGCATGCATCTTAGAGATGGTGAAATTGCATTGAAGGTGGTTACAAGGCATCTCACGCCTTACGTTCTTAGTCTTGTGAAAATTCTTGCCATCGCAATCCCCTTTTATGTGCTTCTTTTTTATATAGGTCGCGCAATTGGCAATAATGCCCTTATTTACATTCTCGCCTTTGTGTCTTTTTTTGTTGGAATAATAATAACTATGATTACGCTGGATTATATTTTGGATAAGCTGATTATTACGAACAAGCGCGTGATTTGGATTAATTGGAAAACCCTTTTTAAGCGCGAAGAGCACGAAGCGGAACTTATGGATATTCAGGACATCGAAACTCGAGAGAAAGGCATTTTGTCTAAATGGCATATTATGGACTATGGACTCCTTCAAATAGCGACTGCCTCGTCTACATTGTGCATATCTTTTGAAGATTGCCCTGATCCGGAAGGAATAAAACATTTTATAATATTGCAGATGGAAAAGATGTATTCGACTGTTCAGAAAAATCACACTACACCTCAACCGGGAATTGTTCTAAAACCTGAAGAATGGTCTGTCAATTAGGTAACCTTTTAAAATTTTATGCCGTGCTATAATTAGCGGGCATGATCGAGAGAGAAGAACAAAAAAGGGTAATTTCCCCCGAAGCAGATCCTCAGGAATTTTCGCAGTTTGAGCAAACTCTTAGGCCAAAAACACTAAAAGAATATATTGGCCAAAAAGAAATCAAAAAAAATCTAAATGTTTTTATAGAAGCTGCAAAACATCGCAAAGAACCGCTTGAACACGTACTTTTGCATGGCTCGGCCGGTCTTGGCAAAACAACTCTTGCATATATTATTGGTAGCGAAATGGGCTCTGCCGTAAAAGTTACTTCCGGGCCTGCACTTGAGCGACAGGGTGACCTTGCATCCATTCTTACAAATTTATCTGTCGGAGATGTTTTGTTTATTGATGAGATTCACAGGTTAAAACCTGTTGTGGAAGAGGTTCTTTATAGTGCGATGGAAGACTATGCAATTGATATTATGCTCGGCAAAGGGCCTTCCGCCCGCAGTGTAAGGCTAAATTTGCCTAGATTTACTTTAATTGGGGCAACTACAAAAGTGAGCATGCTTTCTTCCCCTCTTCGCGACAGGTTCGGCAATGTGTTTAAGCTGAATTTTTATGATATTGATGATATTAAAAAGATAATTCAAAGGTCTTCTACTATTTTGGAATTTGATATTGATGAGTCCGCAGCGCAAAGGCTTGCCCAGTGCAGTAGGCAAACTCCACGTATTGCCAATAGAATGTTACGCAGGGCTCGCGATTTTGCGCAATTCCATGGTGAGAAAAGCATTACGGAAAAAGTTGTTGCTCAGACCATGGAATCTCTTGGCGTTGATCATTTGGGCTTGGATGGCATGGATCGCGACATTTTGCGCACTATGATAGAGAAATTTAAAGGTGGTCCTGTTGGCTTAAATACAATGTCTTCGGCACTTTCGGAAGAAGAAGATACTTTGGAAGATGTATACGAGCCATATTTGATTCAGCTTGGATTTATGGAAAGAACCCCGCGAGGAAGAATGGTTACAGAAAGAGCTTTTACTCATCTTGGTATAGAAATGTCCACCAAACAAAAACAATTATTACTTTAACTATTAATTAATTATTTTCTTTATGAAAAAATTACTTTTTGCGGCGGCGCTTGTACTAATGGTTGTTGCTGGATGCACTTTCTTTCAAAAGGCAGAAGAAATTCCTGCGGAACCGATTCAATCACAACTGGAAAAGAAAATTGGAATAGTTAGCACTGCCCAGGACCAGGGTTTACTTGCTGCGCCATCAAAATTTGCGCTTACATCAGACACAAACGAAAAGATTTTTATAGATGCACTTTCGGTAAATCTAAAAAAATACACAAAACGCCGAGTTGAAGTTGAAGGAAAATGGAATGAGCCAAAGACCATTTTTATGGTAGATACAGTGACTTCTATTGGGCAAGAAACGCAGATTAAACAGTCATATATGAATACGGAGGTGGGTATAAAGTTTCAATATCCGTCGATTTGGTCGCTTGTGGCAACAAAAGATATTTTAGGTTTGCAGAAAATTGTTATTACTCCATACGAAGTTGCACAGGAAGAAAGCAGCAGCGTGGATACAATTACGATTGAAAGGTCGGAGAATAATAAAAAACTTTCCGCTCGCGATTGGTTGAGCCTTGATGATCAATATAGGTCAAAGGATCCGCTCGAAACAAACACTACTTATCAGCAGAGTTCTGTGGGTATTGCTCAGTTGGATGCTGTAAAAAAGACAATCGGTTCAGGTGAAAAAGTTGAGTTTTTTGTAGCTCGTGATCTCTATATTTATAGGTTTACTCACTCAACTGTTTCGGATTCGGATAAAGATTTATATCGAAATGAATTTTTCAATTTAATGGCCAGTTTTGAATTTGTTCCTCTAACTCCGGGAGAGGCCACGACCACTCCGGTTCTACCAGACTCAACAACGGCTAATCCAACGGATAAACTAACCACACTAACTCCAGCATCCGGCCAAGTAACTCCTCCACTTTCGGAGTTGGCAAAAGAAGAATTGGCAAAAAGGGCGAAGGCCGAAGCGGATGCAAAGGCGGCAGAGTTAGCAAAAGTAGCGGCAGCTTTAAAAACCAGTGACGCAGCTACTGCTCGCCAAAACTTCATAACTTATATAAAGCAAAATATTTCAACTCTTGCGCCGGAAGCTCCAACTTCTGGAACTTGGACAGCCACGCAATTTGAATTTGTGGCTCCGGAAGGCCAAAGCGAGAACTTCAATGCAATTTATGTAACTTATTCAAGCGGCACAGAAGTAAGAAAAATTTTACTTTCTGTTTCCGACAGGACTACTCCATCTTCCGTTAAGCAAGTTGCATATTTCAAGCAAGGCTCCGTTGCCGACTGGGATTTGGCTAGCGGAACAGACAGTGCCAAAACCGGCGAAAAAACAGTTATAAAAGATGGTGCAGCACCAACGGAAGCCGTCACGGTAAAAAAAGGCATGAGACTTCTTGAATCGCGTTCTTGGAAAATCAAAATTCAATATCCGGCCAATTACTATTGGTCTTTTGCAAATGGCGGTTACCAGTTTAGCAATAAGCCAATAAGCGGAAATAATGCGTTGTTAACTCTCACTAAAGGGCCTTCAAATATAGCTGTTTCCCAAACGAGCATTGGAGAAATTGGTGGAAGACCTGCAACTGAATATCAATCTCAAATGTCAGAAAATTATGGTGTTTGCGTTCAAGGCAAAGAGCAGTTCTGCATAAATGGAACTGCAAATACGCCTGAATTAATAGCCATGAAAGCCAGTCTGCAAGCCATCGCAAAAGAAATGCTTGCCACACTGCAAGAAAATCAGTAAAAACGTGAAAAAAACTTGACCGTATTTAATTAGCACTCTAAAATTAAGAGTGCTAATTGAGGTGCTTAATTAAATCACAAAAGGAACACAATAAATTATAAGTAAGTAAAGAGTAACCTGGTGAATCTTTCAATAAAATATGGTAGTATTACATGATAATAAATTTTAAAAATAAATATGACTGATCCAAGATTCGACAAATTCACAAAGGAAGCCAAGCAGGCGCTTGTAATTGCTCAGGATAAATCCAAGGAGGCGGGTTTGAATTATGTTGGTACAGAACACCTTCTAATAGGTATTTTGACCCAATCTCATTCCCTGGGAGCCTCTGTATTGATGAATTTTGGGGTTTCTCTTGATAATGTATATTTGGTATTAAAAACAGTTGGCAGGGCTACTGGAGGTGCAGCGCCAAAACCAGGTGTTGGCGGCGGACTTTCTGGTTTTGCAAAACAAGTAATAGAAGACGCATTAAAGTGCGCCCACGAGTTTAATCATAATTTTGTTGGAACGGAACATATTCTTTATGCTCTTTGTTCACAAGAAAATACTGCAGCAACGGTGATTTTGGAAAACATGAAGATCAATCCTCAACAAATAAAAGAGGCAATTGTTCAGATTTTTAAACGAAATCAGGATGTTACTTCAAAAGCTCCGGGTCAGCAGGGACAAATGAATCCGCTGGAATTCTTCTTGAGTGGATTGCATGGAGTTTTGGCCGGTTCAGAAAAAGAGGCTAAAGATTCTTACAAACATAAACAGGGAGATAAACAGGAAAAATCAAAAACTCCTGCTTTGGATTATTTTACTACCGACATGACTGCGGATTGCAGAAAAGGAAAATTGGAACCGGTGGTTGGAAGGCACAAAGAAATTGACCGCGTAATTTCTATTTTAAATCGCAAAACTAAAAACAATCCGGTGTTAATTGGCGAGCCGGGTGTTGGTAAGACAGCTGTTGTGGAAGGCCTTGTACATGCCATTGTTATGGAGCAAGTGCCAAATAATCTTTTGGATAAACGTATTTTGTCTTTGTCTATGGCTTCGGTTGTGGCAGGAACAAAATATCGCGGAGAATTTGAAGAAAGAATTAAACAAATAATTGACGAAGCTACCACTCAAACAAATGTAATTCTATTTATTGATGAATTGCATACTGTGATTGGTGCCGGTAGCGCAGAAGGCAGTTTGGATGCTGCAAATATTCTAAAACCGGCTTTGGCCCGTGGGAAAATGCAGGTTGTTGGTGCAACTACAACGGCGGATTATCGCAAACACGTGGAAAGCGATCCAGCCTTGGAACGCAGATTCCAGCCAGTAATGGTAAATGAACCAACGGAAGAAGAAACTGTAGAAATTTTGAAGGGAATTAGAAAGGGTTACGAAGATCACCACAATCAAATTATTCAGGATGCAGCGTTGCAAGCTGCGGTTACGCTTTCAAAAAGATATATAAACGATAGATTTTTGCCGGATAAAGCAATTGACCTTATGGATGAGGCTGCGGCATTAAAAAGGACAAAAGAAAAAGGTACGTCCGATGCGGCCAGAAAAATTCAACAGGAGTTAACTCAAATTATAAAGAAAAAAGAAGAGGCCGTTTCTTCACAAGATTATGAAGTGGCAGCTCAACTTCGTTGTAAAGAATTGGAATTAAATCAAAAAATGGAACAGGCCAAAAAAGTGGTTACGCCAAGGCAAGATCGCGAACAAGTAACTCCGGAAGATATTGCTCGCGTTGTTTCCAATATGACTGGTGTGCCGGTAAATAGCCTTGTTAAAGCGGATATAGATAAACTCATGAAGCTGGAAGAACTTTTGCATAAGAGAATTATTGGGCAAGAAGAGGCGGTTTCGGAAGTTGCAAAAGCCATTAGACGTTCACGTGCAGGAATTTCCGACGAGAGACGTCCTATTGCTTCGTTTATTTTTATGGGACCAACTGGAGTTGGCAAAACGGAGCTTGTAAAAGCTCTCGCTGCCGAAGTTTATAACGATCCAAACGCTCTAATAAAAATAGACATGAGCGAATTTATGGAACGCCACAATACGAGCAGACTTGTTGGTACAACTGCCGGTTATGTTGGCTATGATGAGGGCGGCGGCCTTACTGAATCAGTTCGCAAAAAACCATATTCGGTAATTCTTTTTGATGAAATTGAAAAGGCTCATCCGGATGTATTTAATATACTTTTGCAGATTTTGGAAGATGGCGTTTTGACTGATGGTAAAGGCCGAAAAGTGGATTTCAAAAATACAATTATAGTAATGACTTCGAATATCGGTGCCAAAAAACTAACCGATAAAGCAGGAGATATAGGTTTCGATATTCCAAAAAATAAATTAAAAAAGGTTGAAGATGAATATAATGAGGCCAAAGAATCTATTTTGGAGGAATTAAAAGATCACTTTAAGCCAGAATTCTTGAACAGAGTGGATAAAATTGTTGTATTTAGCGCTCTTACTCACGAAAATATTAAGGAAATTGTAAGGCTACATACCGAAAAACTGGAAAAGAGGCTTTCTGGTCGCAAACTTTCCATAAGATTAACGCCACAGGCTCTGGAATATCTTGCCAAGCAAAGCTTTGATCCAAAATATGGCGCCCGTCCGGTAAGACGAAAAATTCAGGATTTGGTAGAAGATCCTCTAACTCAAAAATTGCTCGAAGGTGTCTTTAAGGAAAAAGATATTATAAAGATTGCTCTGGAAAAAGGCGGAGGATTGCAGCTTACAAAGACGAGAGTTAAGTAGCACGCCGAAGCGCAGCGAAGGCGCTATACAAAAATGGGTATGAATTATTGCTCCGATATTATTATAGTTGGCGAATGAGACTTGCTGCTATAAATGCAACCACAGTAGTTTTGCCTATATATTCCCCTCTCGTCGATCATTTTTCGCGCTAATTCTTGGCGTCCATCTTTTTTCCAGTCTGCAGGATAATATTTAACTCCGTATTTTTCGCCAAGCGCTTCGCCAATTGGATTTATTACTTCCGCTTTTTTGTTGCGGCCACTTGTGAGGCTTGTGCAAAATAAATCGCATCCGTGTTCTTTTGCGTACTTTGCCGTGCGCTCAAGTCGCAGCCTAAAGCACTGCACGCAGCGTTTCCCTCCTTCCGGTTCGCCTTCCAGCCCTTTTACAGCCCTCTTCCATTCCTCAACTTCATAATCCGCATCCACCATTGGAATTTTCCACTCCTCGCAAATTTGAATCACATATTTTTTGCGCTTCAAATATTCCTCTTCCGGATAAATATTTGGATTATAAAAGAACACAGTAAGGTCGAATTTTGCCTTTAGCTCATCAATAATCGCGATGCTGCAAGGTGCACAACAGGTATGTAGTAGTAGTTTCTGCATAAATCAGAGGAATTATATCATCTAAAGCATTTTGGCTAGCTTGACCTTGGCAAGCCCCGCCGCCTGGGCTTTGGCACTCGCTTTAGCTTGACCAGATGGCTATCCTTACGTATACTTCCACTGCTTTGTAGCGGTTTAATAGATGAAGTCGCCGCCCAAAAGCATTCTTATATAAAGCAACTTCATCATAAAATTCGATATGCCGCAAATAGCCGCATCCTCATCTTCTTCATCCGCAATAATGGATGATCTTCTTTTACATGGTCCAGTAATGCAGTCGCCAAAACTTGGTTCACTTGTTGAAGGCGAAGTAATTGATATTTTTGGAAATAAGATTTTATTGGATATTCAGGGCGTTGCCACAGGTATGATTTCCGGTAAGGAATCACAAGATAGTGGAGACACTCTTAAGGAATTAAAAGCTGGAGATAAGATTTCGGCTTATGTAATAGATGAGGAAAACGAAGAAGGCTATTTTGTCCTTTCTCTACGCCGTGCAAGTCAAGAACGCACATGGAGAAAATTTATGAAGGCATTCGACACTGGCGAAATTATTACAGTTACTATTCACGAAGCCAATAAGGGCGGATTGCTTGTTTTGGTTGATGGCATTAAAGGATTTATACCGGTTTCTCAGCTTGCTCCAATGCATTATCCTCGTGTTGATTCTGCAAATCCTTCACAGATTCTTTCCCGTCTTCAAAAACTTGTTGGAACACAACTTAAAGTTAAAATTATTAATGTTGACCAGACAGGAGGAAAATTAATTTTGTCCGAAAAGTCAGCTCTGGAAGAACAACGTGTTGATGCTTTAAAGAGTTTACAAGCAGGTCAAACAGTACACGGAGTTATTTCCGGCATTGTTAAATTTGGTATTTTCGTCGCATTCGAAGGACTTGAGGGACTTGTACATATTTCCGAAATTGAATGGGGTCATGTAAAAGATCCTGTTATGTACGGAAAGATTGGAGACATTGTTGATGTTCAAGTAATAGGCATTGATGGAGATAAAATTTCACTTTCAATGAAGAGACTAACTCCTGATCCATGGCAGAAGGCCGCGGATAAATATACTGTTGGCACTGTTGTAAAAGGCAGAGTTGATAGAATTACTCAATTTGGAGTGTTTGTTAAATTGGAAGACGACATTAGCGGTCTTATTCACCTTTCCGAGCTTTCACACGAACAGGTAAAAGAACCACAAAAATTCGTTAAGATTGGCGAGGATGTGGATGTAAAGATCATCGCTATTGATCCTGAAGATCACAGAATCGGACTTTCTATCAAAGCTCTTCAAGAACCACCTAAGGAAGACGAGAAGAAGGCCGTTGAAGAAGACAAATCTGAAGAAACTAAGGAAAAAGCTTCTAAGAAAAAGGCTGTAAAAGAGGCTTAATTTCTCCTGTTTTCAGGTTAAATCCCCTTCCCCAGATTAGTTATTTGTGTTATATTGAATATGTAAAGGTCTTTTTATGATGCCAAAGGATAAAGCACTGCTTCTAATAAGAATCCCTCAAGAGATTGAGAAAAGGGTGCTTTCTTTCGAGCAGTTACTCGTGAACATACATGAGATTATGCATCATCATGTATTTTCGTTCGAAATGACGTCATATAATCAGCATATTTACTTTTTTACATGTGTTGAACGAAGGCTAAAAGAGCTTATAGAAGGCCAGATTTATGCACAGTATCCTTTTGCTGAAATAGAAGAAGTTGCAGATTATTCCAAGCCGGATGTGTTGGAGCGCGGTTTTGCCGGTACGGAACTCAAACTAATGCGATCCGACATCATTCCAATTAAAACATTTAAGGAATTTGAAGGAGATTCTTTGGCTGGTATTTTTTCTGTTATGACAAAAGCCGAGGAAGATGAGCAAGTGTGGATTCAGGTATTCGTAGAGCCACTTGCGGATGATTGGAAATTGAATTTTACCCGTTCGTGGAAGATGCGCTTAAACAATATCAAGTTGTATTTCCGCTTTAAGAATTATTTCAAATTAAAGTCGGCAAAGGCAATGCGCGAAATGGAAAAAGAAGCCTATAAAGAAAAAGCCGAACATCATTCATATAAAACCTCTGTGCGTATTGCATATGTTTCCAAAACCAAGGAAAAAGCTCAGCAAAAGCTGCACGTGCTCATAAAGGCATTTATGCAGTTTAATACAATTGATTTAAATGGATTTAAACCAATAAAGTTTCTTAGGATGCAGAACTTTTTGAAGAGTTACCAAGAACGTTCGATGCCGAAAGATGCCTTTAATTTAAGCTCTCTTGAACTTGCGAGTATTTATCACTTCCCTCACCCGGATGATGTGCCTCACATTGTTCACGTGTTGGCAAAAAAGGCCGAACCGCCACGAGATTTACCGCGCGAAGGTGTTGTTGCTGCGGATAAATTGTCACTTTTTGGAGTTACTAATTTTCACAATCAGAATTTTAAATTTGGGATCAAGCGCGAAGATCGTCGCAGGCATCTTTATGTCGTGGGTAAGAGCGGTACTGGTAAATCAAAAATGCTCGAACTTTTGATTAAAGAAGATATTTTGGCGGGTCGTGGAGTTGGAGTTTTGGATCCTCATGGCGATTTGGTGGATTCCATTTTGAAATATATTCCAAAAGAAAGAATTGACGATGTTGTGTATTTTAATCCGGCTGATTTTGATTTCCCTGTCGCATTTAATCCTCTTGAGCAAGTTCCTCCAGAGATGAGAGTGCGCGTAACAATCGGCTTTATTGATATCTTTAAAAAGCTCTTTGGCAACAACTGGACCAATAGGCTTGAGCACGTTTTGCGTTATACCACGCTCGCTCTTTTGGATTCTCCAAATACGACTGTGCTTTCGATTTTAAAAATGCTTTCGGATAAAAATTACAGACAAAAAATTGTTTCCAGAATTCAGGATTCGGTTATTAAAAACTTTTGGGTTAATGAATTTGCGGCATGGAGTGAGAAGTTTGATAACGAGGCAATTATGCCAATTTTGAATAAAGTTGGTCAGTTTGTTTCCACTTCACTCATTAGAAATATAGTTGGTCAGACTGCAAATAAAATTAATATTCAGGAAATAATGGATCAGGGAAAAATCCTTTTAA
This sequence comes from Candidatus Altimarinota bacterium, assembly GCA_041666125.1. Lineage (GTDB taxonomy): Bacteria > Patescibacteriota > Gracilibacteria > UBA1369 > UM-FILTER-53-11 > JBAYHN01. Next base: position 22,365 of record JBAYHN010000003.1, read on the forward strand.
TGCGTATTTCTAAAGGTAATCTTGGTGAAGAAAATGCCGCGCTTATTGGTTCAATGGTCGTTACAAAAATTCAACAAGCTGCAATGGCCAGAACCGGAACTGCGGAAGAAGATCGCCGCGATTTTTACCTCTATTGCGATGAGTTCCAATATTTCGCAACAGACACTTTTGCAGAAATATTATCGGAAGCTCGCAAATATCATTTGAACCTGACCATGGCTCACCAATATATGGGCCAGCTTTCTCACATGATAAGAACAACGGCTTTTGGTAACGTTGGTACAATCATAAATTTCCGCGTTGGTGCCGAAGATGCCGCAATTTTGGAAAATGAATACACGCCAATATTTAAGGTTAGAGATATTATTAATCTTGGTGTTCGAGAGTTTTACGTAAAGATGTCTGTTGATGGTGAATTGCGCGACGCGTTCTCTGGTCGCACTCTTAATGTTGCCACTCCAAAAGAACATTTTACCGATGAAATAATCCGTCGTTCACGTGCAAAATACGCAAATCCAAGATCGGAAGTCGAAGCGGAACTTAAGAAATGGGACGAATCTGCCAGCGAGGCGGACAATGCAGCCACGGGTTCAATTGAACAAAAATTCGCTGAACCTCTCATTTAAAAAATATGGATTTTATCACCGAATTAAAAAATCTGGTTCTTATTAAACCTCTCTGTGCGCTTAATAATAAGTCGTCCGAAAACTGCGACTTTGCGGATTACTCACATCGCTCGAAGAATATTTATATGAGTTGGTTTGTAACCGAGTCCGAAGATTGCTACTACAGCGAATACCTAATGAAATGTCGCGATTGCATAGATTGTATTCAAATGTCTTCGTGCGAGCTTTGCTTGGAATGCACAGACTGTAGCGGTCTTTATAACTGTTCTCATTTGCAAGATTGCCACAATTGTTCAAATTGTAATTTTTGTTATGACTGCCTAAATTGCAAAGATTGTTTTGGATCTTTTGGCCTTCGTCAGCAAAAATTCTGCATTTTCAATAAATCATATTCCGAAGAAACTTATAGAGAGAAACTCGAAATTTTAAAGAAAAATTCGCCGGAAAAAATACTTTCGATCCTGGAGCCGGAATTCGAAAAACATCCGCGTCTTTATTCTCGGCTTTTAAAAGGCGGAGAAAAATGCACCGGCGATTATATTTATTTCAGCAAAAACTGCCATAGATGTTTTAACATAAGAAATACGAGCGACGCGGCTTATGTATCGGATTTTTTGGATCCTCAAAATAATTCCAGCGAAGTAATGGATTGTGATTTTTGTTATAACCTTGAGCTCTGTTACGACTGTTTTAATTCCAATTCTTGTAATAACTGCAATTTTATAGAGAATTGCATGGGCTGCATTGACTCCGAATACTGCACCAACTGTTATTCCTGCCAGAACTGCTTTGGATGTGCCTATATTATGAATAAACAGTACTGTGTGCTTAATAGACAGTGCACCAGAGAGGAATACCTCTCCATATTGGCCAAACTCAAGAAAGAGCTTAAAAAGTCCCATCAATATGGGAAATCTCTTGCGGACATCATTAAATCGACATAAAATAGGGGTAATTTAACCTCACTAATATGGCAGACGCAACAATTAAAGAAGAAATTAAGACATGTGAAACCTGTCAAAAACAGTTTTTGATCATTCCTCAGGAACAAGAGTTCTACAAGAAAAAGGATTTGCCATGGCCTACGAATTGCCCAGAATGCCGTCAAAAGCGCAGGCTTTCTCTTCGTAATGAAAGAAAGCTATATAAGAGGAAGTGCGACAAATGCCAGAAGGATATTATCTCAACTTATGCTCCGGATTCGAAGTACATAGTGTATTGCCAAGAGTGTTTCTGGCAAAACATTGGATAATTTGGCAAATGGCAGAAAATTGGCTACAATTGGAGATCTAAGTATTTAGAAAAAAGGTGTATGTCTTTTTTAGAGCAGTTTGAAAAACTCCGACTTACCGTTCCTCGCCTTTCGCTAATGAATTCCCAAAATGAGGGGAGTTTTTACTGCAACTACACCCATAAATGTATAGGCTGCTTTAATTCTATAGGCAGCGATTTTATGAAGGATTCCCATTATAATTATTGGAGTTATTTTAATATTGATTCGATTGATTGTTCTTATTGTCGCAATTGCGAAGGTTCTTTTGAATGTGTGGATTGTAAAAATTGCCTGGATTCCACTTTTTTGCAGGACTGTGAAGATTGCACCAGATGTGATTATTGTTATGATTGTCAGAATTTGGAGGACTCATTTGCTTGTATTGGCTTGTGGCGCAAGAAATATCATATTTTTAATAAACCCTATACCGAAGAAAAATATATTGAACTTGTTAATAAATTAAAGAAAAAACCTCCCGAGGAATTGCGTAAGCTTTTTAAAGAAGTTAAAAGAAACAGGCCACACGTTTTTATGCGCCAAAATAGAAATAAGGGCGAATGCACCGGTGATTATATTAGTAATAGCAAATCATCACAGTATTGTTTTGATACCGAAAAATGCAGTAATTGTTGTTATATGAATAATGCGATTAGTTGCACAGACTGCATGGATATTTCTTTTGCAGGAGAGGCGTCGGTAAAAGACTGTTATGAAATAATGAGCGGAATGGGAATTGAGCACAGCATGTTTTGTAGCAATTGCTGGTATGGAAAGTCTCTGCAATATTGTGAATATTGTTTTAATTGCGAGTATTGTTTTGGATGCGTTGGTTTAAAAGATAGAAAGTTTTATATATTAAACAGGGCCTTTGCACCGGACCAATATTTTGAAACCGTCGCGGAAATTGTTGAACGCATGCGTAAAAACGGAGAATATGGAAAATGGTTTAGTTCCGTGTATCCGCCTGAAGATTCAAAGATGTGCGAGGAAAACGAATGTATAATGCATAATTTTCAATCTGCGACGCATCTTTCGCTCGAAGAAAAAAGAAACGATGTCGGCATTGAATGGGATAAAATTTTAAGATAAGCTCTAGACCTAATTATGGGCTTCTCCATCAAAAAATATAATGAAAGGCAGCGCACGGCCATTAAACATGAGAATGGCCCGCTTTTGGTGGTTTCTGGAGCTGGGACGGGTAAAACCAACCTTCTTGTGGGGAAAATTCTTTATTTGATACAAGAAAAGGGTGTGAAGCCGGAGGAGATTTTGGCTCTTACTTTTAGCGAAAAGGCCACTCAGGAGATGATGGAAAGGGTCGACATGGAATTGCCCATTGGTTATGGCGAAATCTGGATTAAGACCTTTCATTCTTTCTGTGACAGTGTGCTGCGGGAACGTGGACATGAAATTGGCCTGCCGGTGGATTTTAAGCTCGTTACGGACGTGGATTTGTGGACGCTTATGCGAAATCACATGTCCGAGTTTAAACTTGAGTATTTCCGCTCGCTTGGGAGCCCAAACAGATTTATAGGGCTAATGCAGGAGCATTTTAGCCGCTTGAAGGATGAAAACATTTTGCCGGAAGATTATTTGAGATCTGCAGAAAATCTAGTTAAGAAAGCAGAAACAGAAGAAGATAAAGAACTGGCCGAAAAACATCTTGAACTCGCTCACGCTTATTTTGTTTATGAAAAATTGTTAATAGAAAAAGGCTTTTTGGATTTTGGTGGGCTTATGAGTTATGCAATTCGGCTTTTCGAAAAAAGAAAATCGGTTTTAAGGGAATACCAAGATCGATTTAAATATATTTTGGTTGATGAGTTCCAAGATACAAATTTTGCGCAGAATAAAATTGTAACGATGTTGGCTGCAACTCATAAAAATCTTATTGTGGTTGGTGACGATGATCAATCCATTTATAAATGGCGTGGAGCATCGCTTACAAACATTAAATATTTTCAGGAAAGTTTTCCGGGGACTAAATGCGTTGTATTAAACGAAAACTACAGGAGCAGCCAGCCAATTTTGGATTTGGCATATGGAGTAATTCAAAAAAATAATCCAAATAGATTGGAAGTAAGTCAGAATATAGATAAGAAATTAAAGGCCATGAATGCGCCAAAAACATCCAAGGCGGTGCCGGAGATTTTTCATTTTGACGAGTTGGAGCAGGAGGTTGATTTTGTGGTGAATCAAGCAGCTGCAGTCCTTAAGAAAGGCAAGTCTCCTGCAATATTAATTCGCACAAATGCCTTAGCTGCGCCTTTTTTGGAGAAATTAAAACGCATGTCACTCCCCTTCCAGCATTTTTCCGCAACAAACTTATTTACAAAGGCCGGAGTAAAAGACTGCATATCGCTTTTAAAAGTTTTGGCTGATCCATGGAACGATATTGCAATGTTTAGATTTTTGTCTCTGCCGTTTTGGAAAATAAATATGGATGCGATTTTGGAAGTTACTCGCAAATCAAAATACGAACGTTCTTCCCTTTTTAATTTAATGAAACAGAATAAGGCCTTCGAGAAAGCCAAATTAATTCTGGATGAGTTGGTTGAATTTTCGAGGGAGAATCACGTTTCTGACGTGCTTTCTAAGTTTTTTGAATTGAGCGGATATTTAAAAGACGTTACTTCTAAAGCTATGTCTGAAGATGAAAAAAATGCGGAGATTCTGGAGGATATTGCGAATTTCTCTGAAAGAGTTAAAGAGTTTGAGAGCACGAACGAAAATAAAAAAGTTCAGGATTTTGTTCGTTATTTGGATATGCTTGAGCAGGCCGGTGAGCGAAGTGTGAATTCCGTTTCCATTGATCCAGGTGCAATAAAAATTCTAACAATTCATAGTGCCAAGGGGCTTGAATTTGATTGCGTTTTTCTGCCTGGCCTTGTGCAATGGAAATTCCCTTCGGTAAATCGCGCGGAGCCTTTTGCAATTCCGCAGGAGCTAATACCGGAGCCGTTGCCTCTTGGCAATCATCACATGGAAGAAGAGCGCAGGCTGTTTTATGTGGCCTGCACGCGCGCAAAAGAGACGCTCGTGCTTTCTTATAGCGATTTTTATGATGGTAAGCGCCAGTGGAAGCCATCACAATTTGTGCTGGAAGCGCTGGAAACCGGCAAAGCCGTTCAAAAAGATTCAAAAAGAAAATCAAAAAAACAGGGTGCTATGGATTTTGAAAATTTGAATGTAGATAGAGAGCACCAAGAAATTAAAAACAAAGTGCCAAAGTTGAGTTTTAGCCAAATAAATTGTTTTTCCACCTGTCCGCTTCAATATAAATTCAGATATTTATTTAATTTGCCAAGTGAGCCTGTTGGAATTTTGAGTTTTGGAAATACTATTCACAATACGTTGCGCAGTTTTTATGAGCATTTACAAAATAATCCGCAAGAAGTTAGTGATAATCTGTTGCCGCTTTTAAAAGAAACTTATGAGGAAAATTGGCTTTCGGATGGCTATGAAACAAAAGCGATACTGGAAGATCAAAAGCGCCGTGGCCTAAAAATTCTGGAAGATTTTTATGAAAAAGATTTTGCCGTTTCGCGAGTAATTCCGGAGTTTATAGAAAGGCCTTTTAAGTTGAAAATTGGCGATTTAGTGGTAGAAGGCAGAATTGATCGCATAGATAAATTGCCAGATGGAACATATGAAGTTATTGATTATAAAACCGGTTCTGCAAAAGATAAAAGCCTGAAAAACGACCTTCAGCTTTCGATTTATGCGTTGGCTTGCAAGGAGGTTTTTGGCTTACAGGTCTCTAAATTAAGCCTTTATTACATTGAATCGCTGGAGAAAAATTCCACAACGAGAAAAGATGCGCAAATTGAAGATTGCAAAGAAGATCTAGCTAAAATGGCAAAGGAAATTGCAATTTCTGACTTTTGCCCTACTCCAGGTGGCCATTGCAGCTATTGTGACTTCCGTTTAGTTTGTCCCGCGAAAGCTGCGGTGGTACGATGACACGGCAATAAACTTTTAATTTTATGGAAATTTTTATCTTTATTTTTGGAATCGTTGTAATTGGTGGCTTTTTTGCGCTTTATTTAAAGCTCACGAGTCTCGGCAAAAATCAGTCGGAAGATCAAACGCTAAAGCTTTTGAATCAGACTTTTAGTGATCGGATGAGAGACATGACCCACCAGTTCCAGGAGCAAACCAAACAGGTTAATCTTCAGCTTGCCCAAAATGCCGACATTTTGCAGAAATCAAATAGAACAATTGGCGAAAGGTTGGATAATGCCGCAAAAGTTGTTTCTGGCGTTACAGACAGACTTGGCCAAATGGAAGAAGCAAACAAGCGTATTTATGATGTTGGAAAGGATATTGCGAGTTTGCAGGATATTTTGCGAGCGCCAAAATTGCGTGGATCCCTTGGCGAGTTTTTTCTTGGGGATTTGCTTAGCCAGTACTTCCCAAAAGAGCAATATTCACTTCAGTACACCTTTAAAAATGGAGAAAAAGTTGACGCTGCTCTGCATTTGGCCGACGGCAAAATTGTGCCGATTGATTCCAAATTTCCGATGGAAAATTTTAAGAAAATGCTTGAGGCTAAAGATGATAAAGATAAAAAAGCGCATCGAAAAACTTTTGTTTCGGATGTTAAGAAGCGCATTGATGAAATTTCCAAATATATTTTGCCGGACGAGGGCACTTTGGATTTTGCATTGTTATACATTCCGGCCGAAAATATTTATTACGAAGTAATTATAAAAGATGAAGGCGATGATTCCCTGGGCAATTATGCATTTAAAAAGCGCGTAATCCCTGTTTCTCCAAATAATTTCTTTGTTTATATACAAACCGTTTTGATGGGGCTTCGTGGCCTGCAAATTGAGCAGAACGCCAAGCAGATTATGGAAGAGCTAATTCGCATAAAGAATGATTTTACCCGTTTTGGTGAGGATTTTGATGTGCTTGGCTCACACATTGTTCATTCCGAGCAGAAATATGATGAATCCAAGCGCCGTCTGGAGAAAATCGGCCAAAAGATGGAAAGTATTGAACAGATAAAAGCCAAAGAATCCGTTAAGCTTGCCGCACCTGCTAGGTGACGGCACCCGCCCTTAGGCTTGATTGCCGGCAAGTTATAGAATTTTCCAAGATTTGCCTTTAAGGTTAATTTCAGATAGACTCTGACTGTTATTTTTGTATTTTTACTATGTCTGTCAAATTAGCTGATTTAGGCAAAAAAGTTGGGCTTTCGACTGCTGATCTTAAAAAAAAGGTTAAAGAGCTTGGATTTGAATTAAAACCACTCGCCCGCTCTATTGAAGATGACGTGGCAGCTCTTGTTGAAGATGAATTAAATAAAAAAGCCGTTGCGCCTGCTGCGGCTACAGAAATTGCACCGGAACCGGCACTTGAAGAAGAAGCCGACAAAGGCACTGTTTCTGTTTATGCGGATATAATCGAAAAAGAACTTGATAAAGAGATCATCAAATCGCAGCGCAAAATGACTGCCGGAAAGGATGCGCTTGGTGGACCAAAAATTAAAAAGTCACAACCGGCTCCTGCAATACAGGCGCAAATTAGTAGTGGCGGGATCGAAATTCCAGATGTTATTTCCGTTAAAGAATTTGCCGAAAAAACAGGACTTAATCCTGTAAAAGTCATTGGTGAGTTGATGAAGAATGGAATCTTGGCAAACATTAACCAGGTTATTGATTATGATACGGCTTCAATTATTGCCGATGATTTTGGAATAAAAATCAGACGAAAACGTTCGGAAGCAAATGTGGAAGATATTATGAGCGGTAATTTGGATATTTTGATTAAAGAAGATGACGAAAAAGATTTGAGCGTTCGTCCGCCAATAGTCACGGTTATGGGTCATGTGGATCATGGAAAGACAAAACTTTTGGATGCGATTCGTGAAACGGACATTGTTGCCACGGAAGCCGGCGGAATTACTCAGCACATTGGTGCATATCAAGTTACAAAAAATGGCCGAAAGATCACGTTTGTGGATACTCCGGGTCACGAGGCTTTTACTTCCATGCGTGCGCGCGGAGCCAAAATCACAGACATCGTAATTTTGGTTGTTGCCGCAGATGAAGGCGTAAAACCACAGACAATAGAAGCGCTTAATCATGCAAAAGAAGCGGGCGTTCCGATCATTGTGGCAATAAATAAAATCGATAAAGAAGATATAAATATTGATCGTGTAAAAGCTCAACTTGCAGAGAACGGATTACAGCCGGAAGACTGGGGTGGCAAAACCATTATGGTTCCTGTTTCTGCAATTACCGGCGATGGAATACCAACTTTACTCGAAATGATTTTGCTCGTTGCGGATATGGATCCTCTTCGCGCAAATCCAAACAGACCTGCGGTAGCAACTGTTTTGGAAGCTCATTTAGATAAGAGCCTCGGTCCTGTGGCAACAGTGATTGTAAATACAGGAACTTTGCGTGTTGGCGATCCAATTGTTATCGGCGACATTTGTGGCCGCGTAAAAATAATGAAGAATTATTTGGGTGTTGCTTTTGCAGAAGCACCGCCATCTACTCCGGTAAGAATTGCCGGTCTGGAAGCTTCTCCAAGTTCAGGAGACATTTTGCAGGTCGTTCCAAGCATGGATGAAGCTCGCAAAAAAGCCGATCAAATCGACATTATGCGCAAGGACGCATCATTCACTTCCGCCGCAATGGGCTTGGAGCAGATTATGTCCGCCATTCAGGCTGGAAAATTAAAAACTTTAAAAGTGGTATTAAAGGCCGATACTCTTGGCACTCTTGAGGCGTTAAAGCTTTCACTAGCGCAAGTTAAAAAAGACGAAGTTTCGGTAAAAATTATTCACGCCGGAGTTGGTGCGATTACAGAAAGCGACGTAATAATGGCTTCTGCATCAAAAGGAATCGTAGTTGGATTTAATACTCTTGCTCCATCTCACGTTAAACAGGTTGCCGATGAACACAACGTCCAAATTTTCACTTACAAGATTATTTATCATTTGATTGATGACCTCAAAAAGATTCTTTCCGGATTGCTCGAACCAGAAGTTACAACTGTTATTCTTGGTCGTGCCGAAATTCGCCAAGTATTTTTGACCAACAGAAAATCCATGATAGTTGGTTGTAAAGTTATGTCTGGCAAAATCGAAAATAAAGCGCGCGTTAAAATTTATCGTGGAGAAGAACATATTGGAGATGGCTTTATTGCCTCACTCAAGCGCATTAACGACGTAGTTCACGAAATTGGCGAAGGCAATGATTGCGGAATAAAAATTGACACCGACGTTGAACTACAAGAAAAAGACATTTTGGAACCTTGGAAAGAAGAACGCAGAACCAGAATTGTAACTTAGTTAGCATGCAATCTAAATTTTGGACTTTACCGATCTTCACTGATTCCCGAGGGAGCCTTTCTTCGGTTGAATTTTTGGATCTGCCATTTAAGCCAAAGCGAATATATTTTATTTATGATGTAGAAGGAATGCGCGGCGGACATGCCCACAAAAAAGAAAAAGAGGTTTTTATATGTTTAAAGGGCTCATTCACAGGAAAAATTCACGACGGCAAACGCTTCACATCATTTAAATTCAATAAACCAGGCCAGGCACTTTATACTGCAAATTTGGTTTGGCACGAATTTAATGATTTTTCCAAAGATGCTGTTATGCTGGCCATTTCATCTACTCCTTACAAAGGCCAAAAAGAGTATATAATGCAACTCGACGACTTTATAAATTATGTCAAATAATCTATTAATTACAGGTGGAGCGGGATTTATCGGAGCAAACTTCGTTTATCTCACTGCAAAGCAACATCCGGAAGATAAAATTACGGTTCTGGATAAATTGACCTATGCCGGCAACAAAGACAGCCTTGCTCCTTTAATTAAAAGCAAAAAAATTACATTCATAAAAGGCGATATTGCCAATAAGCGCTTTGTTTTAGACCTTTTTAAGAAAGAAAAATTTAGCGCGGTTGTAAATTTTGCAGCAGAAACGCATGTAGATAGAAGCATAGTTTCTCCATCAATTTTTGTTATGACGAATATTATTGGTACTCACAACTTGTTGGAGGCGTGCAGACAGTTTGGCGTTCCTCGCTATCATCAAATTTCCACAGACGAAGTTTATGGAGATCTAGGAGAAAATTCCGTGGATTATTTTATGGAGAATACTAATTTGGATCCAAATTGCCCTTATGCAGCCTCAAAAGCCGCTGCCGACATTTTGGTTTTGTCTTACTTCAAAACTTACGGGCTTTTTGTGACAATTAGCAGATGTTCTAATAACTATGGGCCTTATCAATTTCCAGAGAAGTTAATCCCCTACTTTTTTCATTTGGCAGAAAATAATAAGCCGCTGCCGCTCTATGGTAAGGGAACAAACGTTCGCGACTGGCTTTTTGTAGAAGATCACTGCTCGGCAATTGATTTGGTACTCAGGCGCGGTCGTGCAGGCGAGGTTTATAACATTGGTGGTCACAACGAAAAACAGAATCTAGAAATTGCACATTTGATTTTGAAGTTTTTGGGAAGATCGCCGGATTTAATAACTTTTGTGGAAGATCGTCTGGCTCACGATAAGCGCTATGCAATGGATCCATCTAAAATAGAAAAAGAACTTGGCTGGTACCCTTCTGTGACCTTTGAACAGGGCATTGCGCGCACTTTTGAATGGTACAAAGCCAATAAAGACTGGTGCACCAAGATTACAAAGAAGAATCAGATTGATGAAACTCGCAAGCACATTTCTATTAAAGAAAAACCTACTAAATCTATAAAAACTAATATTCTTAAATAATAAAATTATGCGGTACAGTCTACTTTTCGGAAAAACCAAGTTTGAAGCTCCTGCAGATGCAGATAGCGTGAATGCAAAATTTCTTACACAGGCGGGTTTTGTTGATCGCCTTATTGCCGGTGTTTACACCATGTTGCCTTTGGGTCTTCGCGTTTTAAAAAAGATTAATGAGATTATTCGCCAAGAAATGAATGCGATTGATGGGCAAGAAATTGCAATGCCGTCGCTTCATCCACTCGAAGTCTGGCAGCAAACGGGTCGCGATAAAACAATGGATCCGATTTTGTATCGCACAAAAGGTGCCGGCGACCGCGACTTTGTTTTTGGCCCAAGCCATGAGGAAATTGTCACTCCCCTTGCGGCAAAATTCATAAATTCATACAAAGATTTGCCGCTCGTTGTCTATCAAATCCAAACTAAATTCCGCAATGAACCTCGTGCAAAGTCTGGAGTTTTGCGCGGTCGCGAATTTGGAATGAAAGACATGTACAGCTTTCACTCAAGCGAAGAAGATTTGGATGCATATTATAAAAGAGCAACGCAGGCATATTTTAATGTTTTCAAGCGTTGTGGATTGGATGCATATATTATGGAAGCTTCCGGTGGCGCATTTTCCGATAAAATTTCGCACGAGTTTTCTATAAAAACTCCGGCTGGCGAAGACACTATGCTTCTTTGTGAAAAATGCCGCTATGCTCAAAATATAGAAATTGCGGAGGTGAAGTCCGATGACGTTGACCAAAAAGACGAAAAAGAATTGCCGCTAAAGCAAGTTCATGCAAAACGAGGGATTCCAATTAACGAGAATGCAGTGTTCCATAATGTGCCGGAATGGAAAATTTTAAAATCAGTTATTTATAAGATAAAAGGTGGATTTTTGGGGGTATGTATTCGTGGAGATTTGAAGGTTAGCCAAGAACGTTTGGAAGCCTATTTAAAAGAAAAAGTTCGCATTGCAACTCACGAAGATTTGGAAGCTGCTGGACTTGTAATGGGCTTTATATCACCTGTTAAAAGCAAAATTCCATTCATTGCAGACCATTCGGTAAAATACATTAAAAACTTTGTAACTGGCGCAAATGAATTGTATGAAGATTATGTGAACGCTAATATTGGCCGTGACTTTACCGTAAAAGAAATTCTGCATCTAACCGACAGGGCAATCCCATGCGCAAAATGTGGAGGCGAACTAAAAGAAGAAAAAGCGATCGAAGCCGGAAATATATTTAAACTTGGCACAAAATATACCAAGGATTTTGATTTGTATTTCATGGATAAGGACGGCAAAAAGAAGATTGTTACCATGGGATGTTATGGAATCGGCAACACTCGTTTGCTTGGCACGATTGTGGAGGCCTGCCACGATGATAAAGGCATAATTTGGCCTGCGGCGGTGGCGCCTTACCAAGTGCATTTGTTGAATTTGGGAATAGATCAGGTAGTTACCGATGCAGCGCTAAAAATCTATGAAGATTTGGGCAAACAGGGAGTTGAAGTTTTGTATGATGATCGCAACGAATCTGCCGGAAGAAAACTAAACGATGCGGATTTGATTGGAATTCCTGTGCGCGTGTTGGTAAGCAAAAAAACGCTGGAAAAAGGCATGGTTGAACTTAAAAAGCGCAGCGAAAAAGAAGCCCAACTTGTGCCTGCAACAGACATCCAAAAGTTTTTATGAAGATATTACTTTTAGGCAAAACCGGACTTCTGGGGCAGTCTCTTTTTAGTGCGCTTCCAAAAGATCACGAGGTTTTCGCGCCAACTCATGCAGAGTGCGACATTACAAAGCTCGAAACAATTAAAAAGATTATTGACGAGCAAAAGCCGGAAGTGGTTATAAATGCCGTAGGTTACACGCAAGTAGATAAAGCCGAGCACGAAAAAGATTTGGCATATAAATTAAATTCTCGAGGAGTTTTAAATATAATAAACTGCATAAAATCTACAAATATCGAATTGGTGCATTTCAGTACCGATTATGTTTTTGATGGCACAAAAAAAGTCGGATACCAGGAATCGGATAAAACAAATCCCCTTTCCGTTTATGGCGCTTCCAAGGCGGAGGCAGAGGCCGAAATTCTTAAAGATCTAACTAATTTCTACTTAGTGCGAACTTCTTGGGTTTTTGGCCCAGGTGGCAAGAATTTCGTCGATACCATGTTAAATCTGGCAAAAAAGCATGAGCCAATTAAAGTCGTTAATGATCAAACAGGTTGCCCAACCTTAACTTTGGACCTTGCAGAAGCCGTTTTGGCCTTACTTAAAACCAAAAAATATGGTATTTATCATCTTGTAAACGATGGTAGTTGCAGTTGGTATGAATATGCATGTGAAATCTTCAACCAGCTTGGAATCTCACAGGAAGTTCTGCCAATTACATCTCAAGAATTAAAGCGCGATGCAGTTCGTCCTCAGAATTCCATACTTCTAAACACAAAGGCTCCAAAACTGCGTAACTGGAAAGAAGCACTCACAGCTTATCTAACAGATAAATCATTAATACTATGAAAGGAATTATTTTGGCAGGAGGAAACGGCAGACGGCTAAATCCGCTCACGGACGTTACAAATAAACATCTTTTGCCTGTCTACGACAAACCAATGATTTTTTATCCGCTAAACACACTTATTCAGACTGGAATAAGA
>JBAYHN010000004.1:0-33773 GCA_041666125.1 Candidatus Altimarinota bacterium
ATGGAATTGGCACGCACACATTAAAAATTCGCGGGAAAAAGAATCTTAGAGGCGCAACATATGTGATTCGCCCTGATTATCTGGAAGCCGGCACGCTAGTTTGTGCTGCATCACTTTTGGCAGATAAAAGTGTGCTCATAAAAAACATAGTTCCTCGCGATTTAGACGCTTTTTGGAATTTATTGCGCGAAGTTGGCGTTAAATTTGAACTTGGCAAACATGATGTGAAAATTTTTGGTTCAGGAAAACTAAAAGCCTGCAAACGTCTACAGACAAACGTTTTTCCAGGATTCCCAACGGATCTTCAACCGCCATTTGTTGTACTTTTAACTCAGGCAGCTGGAGAAAGCTACATTCACGAAGCACTTTTTGACGGCAGATTTAAATATTTCCCTGAACTTGAAAGGATGGGAGCTAAAATAAAAGTTACAAATCCACATGAAGCAATCGTGACGGGTCCAACAAAATTAACCGCTCACGAAATAAAGAGCTGGGACATTCGCGCGGGAGCTGCAATGATTCTTGCGGGGCTTATTGCAAAGGGAAAAACGGTCGTGACCGACATTAAATATATCGATCGCGGATACGAAAAGTTTGACGAAAAATTAAGAAGTCTTGGCGCAGATATTTCCCGCGAGGCTTGAGTTTTTATCGTCTCTACCCGGTTTTCGGAAATAACAATTTCAATTCTGCCATCAATGTCCGTGCGTATAATTTGCGAATTGATTTTTTGCAAACGCTCAATGGTTTCTTTGTGAGGATGCCCATAATCGTTGCTTTTTCCTACTGGAATGACACTCAATTTCGGGCTTACCGCCTGCAAAAACTCCGCCGACGAACTTGTCTTGGACCCGTGGTGTCCAATTTTTAATATGTCCGATTTTAAATCAACATTTTGCGCCAGAATTTGTTTTTCCGTTGAAAAATCTGCATCACCGGTTAATAAAATTTTTGTTCTTCCATAAATTATTTTTAAAACAATGGACGAACTGTTCACACTGCTGGAAACCGCCAAACTTTTCTTTAGCGGGGACATAAAGTCCATAAATAAGCCATTCTCGGGCTTTGTGTCCGAACTGGAATCTGCAATAAAAAGCGGAATATTTTTCGCACGGACTTTTTTTAGAAACTTTTCCGACAGAAAATCTTTTTTAAAAACGCCGGAAACATAAACTTTATTTACCGTAAAACGATCAATCACACTCAAAAAACCTTCGATATGGTCGCGATCGGCATGGGTTAGGACTGCAGTGTCTATTTTGTTGTCAAAGTAGGGCAGGGAGGCCTTTAATTCCTTTAAAACGGCATTGCCCGGGCCGGCATCAACCAAAATATTCTTGCCAAGCGGCGTGCGCACCAAAATTGCATCTCCCTGGCCAACATCTAAAAAATAAACATGCAAAAGCCCATCCGGCTTTGAGCCGGAGACAAGATAAACCAGCGTACTTAAACAGAAAAAAGCCCCGATGATAATTTTCTTCACGGGACACTCTTAACACACTTAGATTAAAATTTTCTAAACTTTTTATGAACTTTTTATTTCCTATTTTTCCTTCTTCTGTAAATTCCCGCAATGAGCGCAGTTAATCCCGCTGCCAAAATTCCAGGACCTGTCTGTGGCAAGAAAATCGAAGTGAATGTACCTTTGCTTTCGTTACCGGAAGTATCTTTCGCAGTTACCTTAAATGTGTGCCATTTGCCCGCTTCTAGCCCCGAAACATCGTAACTTGCAGTCGTTCCGCCCAGAGATTTTCCGTCCGTTTTAAAAATCTTCACGCCGCGACCATCACTCTGATAAACAACCTGATCGGCCAAATCTTTTGCGGTGTTTTTGCTGGCCATCCAAGTAAGCTCAACAATGTTATTTTGCGCATCTTTAATGCGAGAAACTAGTTTTGTAACATCTTCCGGCGGAATTAAATCTTTTAATCCAGCCTGTGTGCCCGTCGCATTTACTATGCTGTTTTCTGTCATGGAATTCCCGGCGGCATCTTTAATCCCGGAAATTTTAATTTCATATTCCGTAACTGCTTGAGTTTCTGTTGTTACATAAGCCGTTTTGCCATCCACGCTCAAGCTTACATTTAAAACCGCCAATGCCTTGCTAGAAGCCTTATTTGTAATTATAAATTTACTTTTTGCATCTTCCGGCAAAACAATTGCTTCGGAAAAATTAACATTAAAAACATTTCCACTTTCCGAAGTTGCGCCCGTAATAAGAGGTGCAACTTTGTCATCGGTTGTAGGCTCCACAGTTCCCTCAACAGATGAAGCCCTAAGTTTTGCGCTTCCCTTAAACATGCCCGTATCGGAAGTCCCGCTTATAATTGGATTCCCATTCATGTCTTGGACTTCAATTCCTGCAGTTAGCAAATAATCGTCATTCTATTTTTGCGGTTCCACAGTCAAAATTACCGTTTTCCCGGTAGCATCGCGAGCATCCACTTCGGCTTTTTGCACGGCTAGTCGCGATTTATCAAGAACTTTTTCTATTTTAAATGCGCTGGCCGGTTGCTCCATCGGAAGTTTTACAGCTTCGGAAAATATAACTTTAACGCTAATTACATCTTCTGACTTTACTTCTTTTATTTGTGGAGAAGCGCCGTCATCTGCAACTTGGCTAACAGTTAATCCCGATTGAGGAGTTGCGCTGGCTTCCGTTGCATAGCTCGCACTTTCATTGCCGGCGGCGTCTTTTGCAGTGATTGTAAAATAATATTTTTGACCGTTTGTAAGATTTTTTACGCCATAGCTATTTATGTTTCCGGTTACAGGAATAGATGGTAAGTCATAATCCGAATCCGCTGACTTTACAGATTGTGTACCACGATAAATTTTATAACCCGTTACGCCAACATTGTCTGTGGCTTTGTCCCAAGTCAACAAAACCTCGGAATCACCAGGTTGCGCTTTTAAATTTTCCACATCGGAAGGTTCCACCGCGTCCGCAGATACGGCAACATTTTGAGCCGAATCCGAACTTTGCGCATATATAAGCCCAGCACCCGAAGTGAGTAGTATGGAAATGCCTATAGTTGCCAAAAGTTTTGTATGTTTTTTATTCATAGTTGCAAAATTGCTTTTCGTACTATTATACCAGTTATTTACCCTATTCCTCAATTTAGTAATGTTGTCAAATTTACATAAACTGGTTTGATTTTCTGGGAGTGATAGGTGAGATTATGGAGTTAAATGTCAGTATATCCCTCGCAGGATGCGGCGTTCTTTTGCCCTTATGCAAAAGCCGCCTCGCCCTCGGTTCCTGCCCGCTTGGCAGGAACCTGCGTGAGTCCTGATTTGTAATAGAATTACATGACTAGTTTTTCGGCTATACTGTAGTTGATCAGAATATGACTTTAGTTCAATACACTTCAGTAGAAATAAAGGAGAATAATGAGCCAATAGTGGATGCTTCAACACTCGGTTTTATTCTAGAACCAAAATATTTTAAACAAGGACTTTCTGCGGATTCTAGAATCTTTTTAAGAAAGGAAGTGGCGAAAAAATTACTAAAAATACAAAGTGAATTGCCAAATCTACGCTTTAAAATCTGGGATGCCTACCGATCCAGAGATGTTCAAAATAATATTTATAAAAAATATTGGGCTGAATTAAAAGCGGCACATATGGACTGGGATGATGAAAAACTTAAATTGGAAGTTGGGAAGTTCGTTTCGCCGCCATATCAAAAAGATAGAATTCCGCCACATGCAACAGGTGGAGCAGTGGATTTAACGCTTATTGACGAGAATGGGAATGAATTGGATATGGGGACGGAGTTCGACTTTTTTGGACCCGAAGCGGGGTCGCTTTTTTACGAAATTGACAAAGATAAACCGGAAGTAACTAAAAATAGGAACATTTTACAGGAGGCCATGCAGGCGGAAGGTTTTACTTTAGATCAGGATGAGTGGTGGCATTTTGATTTCGGAAATCAAATGTGGGCATTTAAAAGTGGCGAGCCATTTGCTTTTTACGGAGAAGTGACAGATGATTTTCTGGTATAATTCGAGTCAACGCATATGATTTTCGTTAAAGACAAAATAAAGGAATTGGTTGCGCAGGCCGTAAAAGCCAAGTTTCCTAGCGAAAAGCTGGAAATTAAAATTGAATATCCAACGGCCGCGGCTCATGGGGATTATGCGTGTGCAATTGCGCTGGAATTGGTAAAAAAAGTTGGCAAAGCGCCAAAATTGATTGCGGAAGAAATTATTACAGCGATAAAAAAGCCAAACTGGATTAAAGAAATTACAATTGCGGGTCCTGGATTTATTAATTTTTTCCTGGCACCGGAATTTTTGTCTGAATTTTTGGAGGAAATAAAAAAACAGGGTGGGGAATTTGGAATCGGTGAAGAAAACTCAAAAAGAACTGTGGTGATTGATTTTTCGCAGCCAAACATCGCAAAACCGCTTGGAATACACCATCTTTTGTCCACTATAATCGGGCAGAGCTTATATAATATTCATAAATTTTTGGGATTTAAGACGGTTGGAATAAATCACATTGGCGATTGGGGAACGCAATTTGGAAAACTTTCTTACGCATACAGAAAATGGGGAGATCAAAAAACTGTTGAGGCAAATCCAATTGCCGAACTTTTAAAATTATATGTGAAATTTCACGAGGAAGCGGAAAAAGATCCTGCACTTGAGGAAAACGGCAGGGCGGAATTTAAAAAACTTGAACAAGGCGACGCGGAAAATACAAAACTTTGGAGATGGTTTTGCGAAGTAAGTATGGAAGAAGTGCAGAAAACTTATGATTACCTTGGCGGAATTCATTTTGATTACACGCAGGGCGAAAGTTTTTATGAAGATAAAATGGCGCCGATTTTGGAGCGCGGAAAGGCGGAAAAGATTTTTGTAACGGGCAAAGAAGGTTCGTGGGTGGTGCAGTTTAAAGATGACAAATATCCGCCTTATTTGGTTCAGAAATCAGATGGCGCAACGCTTTATTCCACTCGAGATTTGGCGGCAATTGATTATCGCGAAAAGACATGGCATCCAGAAAAGATTCTATATGTGGTGGATGTGGCGCAATCGCTGCATTTTCAGCAACTTTTTGAGACCGCCAAGCTGCTAAATTTGGCAAAAGCGGAGCTTACGCACGTTGTTTTTGGCAGAATGCAATTTAAAGATAAAAAAATGAGCACGAGGAAGGGAAATATCGTTTTGTTGGATGAGGTTTTGAAAGAATCTGTGGCCAAGGCGCGCACAATTGTGGAAGAGAAAAATCCGGATTTGAGCGAAGAAAAAAAGGCTGAAGTTGCGCATCAAGTTGGAGTTGGAGCCGTTAAATATGCGGCACTTTCGCAAAATAGAACGACAAATATTATCTTTGATTGGGACAAAATGCTTTCGCTGGAGGGTAACAGCGCGCCATATTTGCAGTATGTTCATGCGAGGGCGTGTTCGATTTTGAGGAAGGCAAAAGAGGCAGGGGCAGGAGAGGGGAAACAGGCAAAATATATTTTAAAAGAACCGCAGGAATTAAATTTGGCGCGACTTTTGCCGAAATTTCCAGAGGTTGTTTTGCTTGCGGCTCAAGAATTTAAACCAAATCTAATTACGACTTATTTATTTGAACTTGCCAGTAGTTTTAACGGATTTTATGCCGCAGTGCCGATTCTAAAGGGCGAGGCGGACGCAATTGAAGTGCGCCTAAAACTTGTGGAAGCGACGATTTTGACGCTCAAAAACGGGCTTAAGCTACTCGGAATCGAAGCTCCGGAGGAAATGTAATCTAAAAATCAATTCGTCAGATTGTATTTTGTGAGTTCCGGATTAACTGAGGATCTTTTTACCGAAAAATAAATTCCAACCATCATTATTGCCACGCCTATCCACTGAGTTACAGATATAGATTCCTTAAAGACCACCGCCAAAATTAACAGGCTAAAAAGCGGAAATGTTTGGAAAAGTGAAATGGCTTTTGAGATATCCAGGCGCTTTAGACCTTCATACCAGACTATTTTTACGATGCTAAAAATCAAAACGCCATTTATTAAAATTAGCGGCCAGCCGATAGAAATTACATTTTTAAAATTAGTGCGCGGTTCTAGAATTAAAGAAAATCCAAGAATAAAAAGTCCGCCAATGGCAAATCTTAAAAAAAGTATGATGGAAGGGGAGACGAGTTGTAGGGCTTTTTTTGAATAAAAATTGCCGATTGGATAAAGGATCGTGCTCAAAATTATAAGAATATCGCCCAAGTTAAGGCTAAATGCGCCATTGTATAAAATAAAAAGAGCTCCAAGAAAAACGCAGCCCGTACCCGCAATTTTGGCCCATGTCGTTTTTTCGCCAATAAAATGCGTAAAAATAAGCGTAAAAATTATTTCGGCCAACATCAATATGGATGTGTTTATCCCAGAGGTTTTGCTGGCGCCAATAAAAAACAAAGTGTAGGGAATAATTACAATGCAAATGGCGACCATTAAGATTGGTTTGTATGCTTTGCGATTTAAAACTTCTCGCAGTGAGCCGCTCGCCAATGCATAAATAAAACACGCAACGGCGGCCATAAGGATAGAAAAAGCGGCAAATGTTATTGGGGGCATAATGTGCCCGCCACGATTAACCAGAATGGGGAATAAGCCTTCGAATACAGCTGTGATGAGAACGCATATAACGCCAATTTTCTCGCGGGAATATTTCATTTACAGGGCAATTGTAGCATTACACTTAATCTAACCTGTAACTGTGAATTTTAAGACTCTCCAGAAGTAAAAATCGCGTGAATTTGTGTCACTTTTTGCTAAAATTCACGCTGTTTTGACATTTTAGCGTGAATTTGATATACTGGCTGGTGAACTTATGACAATCACAAAAGACATGAAAATTAGGATAGATACTCTAAAACGAGAATATGATTCTTTAAAAAAAGGCAAAGAATCTCTTTTGAATTTAATTTTTGAAACCGAGCTGCCAGAATCCGTTTACAACTCCAATGCGATTGAAAACTCAACCCTTACAATTGCAGAAACGGAAAAGATTTTGATGGAAATGGAAGTGTCGCGAAATGTTTCTGTTCGCGAAGTCTTTGAGGCAAAAAATCTTGCGCGTGTTTTTGAATACATCAAAGATAAAATCGACACAAAAAATATTGATAAAGATTTGATTTTGCTGCTTCACCGAATGCTGATTTCTAATATTAACGAAAGCATTGCAGGAAGGTTTCGTGCGAAGGATGAATATGTGAGAGTGGGGACATATATTGCGCCGGCACCGGAAAATATAGAAGCCATGGCAGATTCTGCGCTTCTGGAATATTCAAGCAATCACAGCGATTATTTCCTTGAAAATATTGCCAGATTTCATCTGGAATTCGAGCACATTCATCCATTTTGCGATGGCAATGGCAGAATTGGGCGAGTGCTTATAAATTATCAGTTGATGCAGTTTGGGTTCCCGCCAATTATTATTCGCGATAAAGAAAAAGAAACGTATTACAAATCGTTTAATGAATACAGGGAGAGTAACAAGCGAAAAGCCGGGATTTTGGATAAGGTTATTTCGCTGGCGCTGCTTGAATCATTTAATAAAAGAATTACTTATCTTAAGGGAAATACAATTGTGAGGCTGGTTGAATATGCCAAAACTGTGGGGCAATCCGTTTCTATTTTGCTCAATAAAGCAAAAAGACAAACCATACCGGCGTTTAGGGAAAAAGGCGTTTGGAAGATAGGTGACTAAAGATTATCCGCAGTAATACGGATTAATTCGCTTAGCCACTCACGATCTTCCATTAAATCTCCATCAATCATCATTGAAGGCTTTGCCCCATCGTAGGCATTTCCCTCCTGATAATGTTTGCCGACGAATGATTTGCCCTGCGGAGTGATTTTAACAAACAGCGTATCTTTGCAAATTAAGCCCACGACCTTGCGGTCGCAATATAAACAATACTCGCCAAACATTTTTCGTGCCGACACTTTGCCGGCCGAACTCAGCTGATCCAGAATAAAATCTACAGTTGATTGTTTTGTCGACATAATTTTTTTATGCAATAAAAATTCGTAACACGATCCCAACAATAGTGAAAATTGTTCCAATTAATCCGAATATAAAAGGCAGTAACCAAAGCGAAAAGAAAGTGCCGATCACAGCTTTTGAAGGATTGGCCTGATCATAAAATACTGGTACGTGATCACCAACTTTATATGGATTAGGTCTGGAACCGACTAAATTGGTGAAAGATTGTTCTTTCCCAGTTAGAGTTTTATATTTTACTACCGGTCTGAATGACCTGTATTTCCCAGTAGACAGGATGAAGTCCGTGATTGTTCCGTCCGTTTTTTTTGAATGTTTTAGAAAGTCGAAACGGAAATATGCAATTATGCTCGCAGCCAAAAGGAAAGCGATTCCTATACTCAAGAAAATTAAGTAGAGATAGAGGGGTTTTGGCATGTTTTCTGGATTAATAAATATAGGTTGCTTCCATAGTGATTATTTAATATTTTCACTAGCCAAATGTCTAGCTGTATTAACATTTCTCACTGTCATAAATTGATAAAGTTTATGACCTATTATTTTATTTAGATGACTTTTGTTATAATTTTTCCTATCAACGTTCCAGTAGACTGCGCCTTTTACATAACGAATATCAATGAATTCTTTTTTTATAGGTAATTGCTCAATGGTGTTTTTTGAATCGATCTCCGAAAACAAATAAGCCACATCGGATCGTTGAGTTGAATCATTTTGCCAGTTTTTTGGTATTGCATTGGCAATCCTTGTAATCTCGTTTTTTGTCTTAACGAGCGTGGGAACGTCAAAACCAAATTCTTTTTTAATATTTAATTCTATCTTCTTGCGAATATCTTGTTGTTTTTCTCTTGCTTCAAAAGTTACATTTCCAGAATTAATATAAGTTGAAACATTCGCACAACCTAATGACTCAAAAAGAGCTTTGAGTTTTTTCATATCAACTCGTTTCTCTTTGCCTGCGTTTATTCCTCTTAAAAGCGCTATATATTTCATAACTCAAACTTGGAAATCTGGCGGAGAGAGGGATTCGGTCATCCCGCTTAGCGGGACGACCCCACCTCGGCGCACTGCCGCCTGCAGATGCGCCTCCGGCATTCGAATCCAACTTTTAGTGGTTACGATTCTTAGAATATAACCAAATGCTTTTTTTTGTAAAAGGTACTGGCGGAGAGAGAGGGATTCGAACCCTCGATCCCGCTTGCGCGGGATGCCGCTTTTCGAGAGCGGTACCATCAACCACTCGGTCATCTCTCCGTGGCTTATTCTACATTATTTTTGTCTGCCCAAGCTTTTTGAGCATGGAATACGCCTGCGCAATCGTCTTTACGAACGTATTTTTCAAA
This sequence comes from Candidatus Altimarinota bacterium, assembly GCA_041666125.1. Classification (GTDB taxonomy): domain Bacteria; phylum Patescibacteriota; class Gracilibacteria; order UBA1369; family UM-FILTER-53-11; genus JBAYHN01. Next base: position 9,335 of record JBAYHN010000004.1, read on the forward strand.
AATCTAACATTGTTGTACTTGGGACAGTATCCTACAAGTTCCAAAAAGCCCTGTCCATGGGCTTTTTTGCCTTCATATAAGCCATTAACGTCCAGCGGGCCTTCCCAATAATTTATCGTTCCAAAAACCATTTCCTGATTTTGCATTTGCGGCGTAACGGTCAAATCAATCTTTTTTGCAGAAATAACAATGCGCCAAGACAGCGTATATTCCGCTTTTGTCTGCGGACTTACCCATTTTTGCGCAAGTGGCTCAAGCGTTACTCTATTAAAATGTTCTTGCGAACCATCCGCATTAGAAACAGTCGCAAAACATGTTTTTACCTCGCCATCATCATATTCACAGCACGCAATTTCGACATTTTCCTCGAGCTGAATGGAAAACCATGTCCATTTATCTTTGGAATATTTTTCGTCCGCCCATTGGCGATCCATCCAGGATTTTCCACTAACTTTTATTGTTTTTCCTTTGATTTTTATAGTTCCTTCGGTTTCCAAATTAGTAATGGAATACCAATAAGTTTCTTTTGAATGAACATTTATAAAGCCGTTTCCTCCAAGCAAAAGCGGTTTTTTTGTGGATTTCATGCTCAAATCAAACTCGTCTGTTTTTATGGAATATTCAAAAGGTTTTGGCTCCTCAATCACATAATTTGTGTAATTTGTGAGATTTACAGGGCTAATGTAATTCACAAAAAGCAGCGGTTTGGAAAAACTATCCTTGGAAATTACAGAGAGATAATTTATATCCGGATAAAATTCCTGATGTGTAATGTCCGAAAGAAGTGAATGCGAAAAATAAATTGTTTTTAATGGAAGTTTGCTTAGGAAGGGGAGCTCTACGCGGTCATTATCGGCCTTAAAAAGGCAGTCCATAAAGGAATAATGATTGCCCTCTTCGTCATACAAATGCCCATTGAAGTACCACCATTCGATTATGGCATCGTGCGCGAGTTCATCTTGTGGAAACTGGACTGGTTTAATAAACATTTGGCTTTATTATACCTTTATTTTTTAAATTTATTATTCCGTCGGCTCCGTATGAATAGTGATTTTCTTTAGATTGTGAATCTTCTGGTTTGCCAGTTCTTCGATTCTGTCGGAAATTGAATGTGTTTTTTCTATGGAGAGCGAGCCGTCTAGCGAGCAATGCAAATCTATAAAAAAGTTATTTCGATTTTTTGTGATTTTGATTTCGTGAAAATCTTTAATGTCCGGAATTAGCGGCTTTAAAGAATTAAAAAAATCGTTTATTCTGGCTTGCTCCTTAAATGTTGGCTCTTCCATTATGGAAGCCTCCGGAGAAACGGGCTCAATGTGAGTGTTGATTTCCAGATCATGGCCAAGCTCCAATTTGATCTGTTCTTCCAGCGAACTTGCTTTGTCGTGGGCATCTTTTAAAACCAGCGAATGAGGCACTTCGAGATTAAAACTTATAATTTTTTTGCGGCCTTTTTTGTGAACCGTAATGTCGTGAACGGGAATTCCCATTTTGTCCGCAATTATTTTTATTCTTTCGGAAATTGTCTCGGAATCCAGGGCGACAGGTTCTGCCGCGATTGTAATATCGGCTTCTGGATATTCTTTTTTAATATCACTCTCTATTTTTGAGTTTAATTCTTTTAATTTTTCCAGCGCAAGTTTGCGGCTTATTGCCAGTGACAGTTCGACGAAAATTACAAGTCCAGCAGGCCTGACTCGAATTTTAATTATATTTAAAACGTGCTCGTTGGAAAGAGTGATCTCTTTGATTTTTTCTACCATTCCGGCCGGTGCCGTATCAATCAATACATCAAAAGTGCGTTTGCCCAAACGTATGCCCGCAAATAGAACAAAAACAGCCACTATTAACGCTGCAATGGGGTCTGCGAGCGGATAACCTATCTGGGCACACAAAAGGCCAACAAGCACTACCGCCGAGCTCCAAATGTCAGAGCTGAAATGAAGGGCATCTGCCTCCAGCGCTTGGCTTTTTGTTTTCTTTGCAGTTTTCATGAGAGCCCGCGATCGCGAAATATCTACAATTATGGAAATTGCGATAACGGCATATGAATACCACTCAACTTGAATTTCGGTATGCTTAACAATTAATTTGTGAGTTGCTTCATAAATAATCCATCCGCTTGTGATGAAAAGAAGGAAAGTTTCTGCAAGCGCCGAAATACTTTCTATTTTGGCGTGACCATATGGATGCTCTTTGTCTGCGGGTTTGTCGCCTTCTTTAACTGCAAAATAGGTCAAAAGTGCCGCGCCCAAATCTAGCGTGGAATGTGCCGCTTCGGATAAAATACCCATACTGCCCGTGATGATTCCAACAAAAAATTTAATTCCTGCCAGACCAAAACTGGCAAAAACCGAGCTTAACGCGACGGATTGTTTTTCGTGTTGCATGAGCTTTTTTGCTTAATTATTTTTTGCAGTATTGGTAATATTTTTTTAGCTGCTTTTTCGCCGGTAGAAATTTTAGTTTGACCATTTATAAATTCATACCAGTAATTTTTGCTCAGATCTATATCTATAATCACGTCAGCACTTGCCACATTTGCAAGTGCAAGATTGTGTCGCAAAATGTCTAACGAATCATTTGCAATGCCGTACATATTAAATTTCGAATTTTCGTCGTGATAATGTTTGTCCAAATTAACGGCAATAACTATATCTGCGCCCATTTTCCTTACAATTTCTACCGGAACCGGTGCAGACAGGCCGCCATCAGCCAATGTTCTGCCTCCTATTTCCACCGGCTTAAAAAATAGAGGAATGGAAATGCTGGCTCTAATAGCCTCTGCCATTTTTCCCTTCTTGAAAGTCACAATTTCTCCCGTTTTTAAATCCGTAGCAACTGCTGCAAATTTAATATGGCAATCCTCAAACTTTTTTCTTTTAATATAACTTTCAATGAATTTTTTTACTTTTTCTCCGCCGATCAATCCTTGGGTTAGATGTGGATCGAGTAGGGAAAAAACCCTGCGCCAATTGGTTTCCAATACTATCTTCTCAATTTTTTTAATGTCCAATCCGGCAGCATAAAATCCACCGACCATAGAGCCAATGCTTGAGCCGGCAATAAAATCAATCGGGATATTGTTTTCTTCCAAAATTTTTATAACACCAATATGTGCCAAGCCTCTGGCGCCACCACTTCCCAGTGCCAGTCCAATTTTTGGTCGTTTTCGTTTGATCATATTTCTATCCCTGTTTTTGTGTTGCTGGCGGAGAGGGGGAGATTCGAACTCCCGCGGGCTCTTTCGAACCCCTAAGGGTTTAGCAAACCCTCCTCTTCAGCCACTTGAGTACCTCTCCGCATGGCTTTTATTGGTGCACCAAAATGTCAAAAAAGCCCTAACACTATACAAAAGGTAACAGGTAAAGTCCACGTCATGTTATAATGTTGCGGCAAAACCGTTGGAGGGGTGCGTGAGCGGTTGAAACGGATAGTCTTGAAAACTATTATCCCGCCCTGCGGGATCCAGGGTTCGAATCCCTGCCCCTCCGCCATAGAAGTGCGAGATTTGCGATCCGAAGCGAAGTGGTTGCGAATTTAGCAACCACGGAGCGAAGGACGCCGAACGATAAATTTGTGCTTATGAATGGGAAGCTTCAGAAAGCAAATTTATCAGTGAGGCGAGCAAATCCCTCTTGAGAGTAAGTATCGAATGCCATGCGTTAGTATTAGGTAAAATTTTAGTTCTCTATTCCCAGTATTTACAAAACAGAAATTTGACATATAATTAAGGCATGAAGTTGCTAGATGTATTATTCGGAAGGGAACCAGAGAAGTCTGAATCCAAAGAATCAGGAATTGCACGCGAATTACGTCGGTTAAGCTGGCTTATTTCAACTGGAGTAAAAAGAACTTTGCAAATAAATCACAAAGATTTAGGAAGCAATGAAAACGTTAGGAACGCGACTTTCCAGGTAGGAGTGGCATACGATGATTTTCCAAAATTAGATAACCCTGAGGACGAAGATTTGTATAGAAGTTCCATCGGTGGTATTACAGATCTTCTTAGCCAACATGGGAAAATTGCAATATCTTTACATGATTTTTTTGTCCTGGATGATTTAGGTCAACAAAAGGGGATACAGCAAGTCACACTCATACCAGCTTGTGTTATTGGTAAACCAATTATGGGCGAACCCCATGGGGACTTTATGGTATTGCGCGTATTAAACGAAGAAGAAAGCGACAAGCTACTTGAAAAATTCGGCATGGGCGCCATTCAAAAAATCACGGGAGGAGACGGAGAATAATAAACTGCGAGAATTTATTTTTCCTTCCCGTCACAATAAACCACCATCGCCTCTCGCATAAACGCCGCGAGCCCTTTGGCATACTTTTCAAAATACGCGGCAAATCGCGCATCTTCCACATACATATTCGCAAGCCCACGATACAATTCCAAATTCGGCTCATAAAAATGGCGCAGATTTTCAAAGTGTCTGTTAATCAATTCCTGAATTTTTGCGCTCGCGGCACCTTCGCTCATGTGCGCCACAATTTCTTTCATTAAATCATCACTTTCCTTTTGTATTCGCGCAAAATCAGCTTCTGTCATTTTTTTAATGCGCTGCTCGGACTGCTTGTAAGCCTCCGTTCCACCCCAACGTTTTTTTGCCTCATCGGCATGCAAATCTTTCATCGAATGTATAATAGAAATATGCCAGTCAAAACACAATACGCCATCGTTAAATATTCACTTAGCAAAGGGGATTTAATGGACCAGGTAACTCTTGGCCTTTTTGAAACCTTGGAAGAAGCCAAAACTTCTTTTGCGGTGAATGATTATTCCAAAAAAGGCGGATTTAGATGGTCCGATTGGGATGAATATCGAATAGTGCGCGTTGAAGACGGGAAATATACCGATTACGCGGATTAATTATTTTGCCGCATGTCTCATTTGAACTTCCTCGAATGGAAACGCCGGATCTCTTTTTTTGCAATCGCCGTATAGGCATGCGTCGCAATACATTCGTGATGTACCTATGCAAGCTGCTATTACATTTGCAGATAAAGCTAGCTGAGCGTTTCTTGCAGGTCCTTTCTCCGTACAAACTGGCGCAGCCATTCTGTTTAAGTCCGATAATAAAGAATTTTGTTGGCTATCATTTAGGCATACGTCTGCAGATACTCGTCTTAGAACCATATTGGCGAGTATTTTTACTGTATCGCTTTCTGGAGAACCTTCATAACCTTCCAATACGGCATGTGCAGGTCTGGCATCAGAGCATTCAACTTGTTTCATAAATTTTAATTTAAATGGTTATCTATCAGCTCTCACCAAATCAACATTTCTGCCACCGGTGCTTCTAGTAGCTCTAATCACCGCTCCACCTACAGCTACTGTACGCGTTTCTCCGGGTCTAACATTTCTTAAAGCCGAGGCGCCAACTATTTCGCGCCCCTGCGCACATACTGATCTATTAGAGCTGGTCACTTGAACTCCTCCGTCAATAGTGCTTGTTGACCGCTGGCTGCGACCAACGTTTAAAGCAACGTGAACTACATTCATAACCTTTCCACATGTACTACATCTAATTTCCACCAACTCATCTCCAATTTTTTCATGTGCTTTTCCGTCCTGTGAAACAATTCTACCTTCATAAAAGGCTGTACCTTCCTCTTCCGGCTCTTCTCCCCTTACGTAGCTTGTCATAGCTCTTTCATTAGCCTGGCCAACAGGACAAGTTTCTTCACGACATGCTATTAGATGATTTACTCCTGCCATAAACTTTAAAAGTTAAGAATTATTCAGGTCAGAATATTAATACTTATTGCTAAAATGTCAATGGGCGAATGATAGCCAAATAGGTTTATCCTTCCATTACCTCCCAACCACATTAATAACCTTATATTTATGCCTGGTTGCAGCCAAAAACGTCTTAATTCCTTCAAGTGGAATTGCCAAAGTGGCCGTATTTACTAGCGGATGGCAGAGTAGTGGCTTTTCCCAAATAGCCTCATCAAAATAAACTTCCACTGCGTGATCTGTGTCATTCATTAAGCCAAGCAAAGTAACAGATCCCGGCTCTACACCAAGATATTTCTTTAGCCTTTCCGGAGAAGCAAAGCTAAGTTTGGAAACGCCAAATAATTCTTTTAAGCTTTTTAAATCAACATTTTTTTCGTAACCAACAACTACAAGAAAGTGCCTTTCGCCATTTTTATCCCGCAAGAAAATATTTTTAGTATGAGCTCCTGGCATTTCCGGGCACAGGCGCTCGGCTTCTTCGCAGGTATACACAGCCGGGTGCTTAAACTCGGTATAATTTATTTTATTGTCCTCTAGAAATTTATATACATCTGGCATAATCTATAAGCGTTAATCCTCTAAAATATTACAACATGGCAAAGCCTATGAATACACTAATTGTGATCGGCATCCTTGCGGTATTTTTAAATGGCTGTTCGAGTGTGCCAAAAGAAATGCTGCCAATGCCAAGGCCAAGCGATGCGATACCAAACGATACGATATATCTTCCGCCTGACGGGCAGCCAAAATTGCCGGATGTTCCATATCCGGGGGTAACAGTTACAGGAGAGGCTAGAGAGTCCAAAGCCGGGCTAGTTGTTAGCGGAACATTAATTGATGATGAGATTGATGCGCAGGAAACTTACATCGGCAAAATGGTGCAGATAAAAGGCACGTATCATCAGAATATGTGTGGCGAGGCCAGGGATGAAAGTTTGCCGGTTCAATGTTTTGATGGGCCTTATTTAACGGACATTGTTTCCATAAAAATTGTAAACGACACGCCACCTGAAAAAGTTGAAGCAGACTACGCCGCGTGGCAGTTAGCCAAAAAAGAACTGGATAAATTCCAAATAATGATTGGATTAAATATTAATGATTACATGGATCCGTATGCTGAAGCGATCGAGCTGGAAGCATTTTATAAATTTGATGATGCACTTGCAGCCGTGGATTATATGCCGACGGTGTATCCAAAACTAATTACAGCTCTAGCGGATTTTCAACCTCAAAAAGACTTTCCGGAAATCGCGCAAATTAAAATTTTATACACAGACATGATTGCATTGGAAAAAACTTCCAGTGAATATTTGAGGAAATATATTGTTGCCTCCAAAGCCGGAAATTCCGCAGCCAAAAAGGCAAATGAGACTCTTTATGTGAAATATTATAAAGATGCTATGGCGAAAGGTAGGGAGATGATGGACGTTTATGTGAAAGTTTTGGCGCACGGTGCCGACATCGAAGAAAAAAAACTTTTAAAAGATAATTTACCTCCCTTAACACCTAAAAAATAACCCAAAATCTATATGAAAATACGCAAAAGTGAAATTGGATTTCTGCTGATAGTTCTTCTTTCTTTTGTTGTTGGTTTTTATTTTTATCCTCAAATGCCGGAGAGCATGGCCTCTCATTGGGGCGTAGATGGCCAGGTGAACGGATATATGCCTAAATTCTGGGGCGTGTTTTTGATGCCGATTATTTCGGTAATTATGCTGGTGTTTTTTGTTGTTTTGCCGCGAGTTGATCCCAAAAAAGAAAATATAGAAAAATTCCGCAATTATTTTGACGGTTTTGTGTTTTTGATTTTTGCGTTTTTGTTTTATGTATACGCGATTACGCTTTATTGGAATTTAATTACGCCGGAAGCGAGGGCAAGTTTTAGCATTATTAAATTTTTGGTGCCGGCCTTTGCAATACTTTTTTATTACATCGGAATTTTGATTTCACATGCAAAATCAAATTGGAGTATTGGCATTAGGACGCCGTGGACGATGAGCCAAGAAGATGTGTGGGACAAAACTCACAAGCTTGGGGGTACGCTTTTTAAAGCCGCCGCCGTTATTTCTCTGCTTGGATTTGTGTTCGTTAAATATGCTTTTTGGTTTTTGCTCGCGCCTGTAATTTTTGTGACGCTTTTCATCGTTTTATATTCATATTTGCTGTTTAGGAAGCACCACAAATAAGAATTGAATGAGCCCCGAGGTAATGGCCATTTTAAGCTTAGAAGAAGTGTCTTAATGTGTGAGCTATTTTTCTTCTGGCAGCATAAAGGCTCATTGCAACAAGTAAAGCTCCGCTGCCTGCGCCAATAGTATCCGGTATCTGGTGAGTATTAATTTCTAATTTATGTGCGCCTATTTCTACTCCTGTCGCTGCCACTGAAATTCCAAATCCTAAACCGAGAAGTTTTATTGCACGATCTATATCATTTGTAAAATCAGGCTCAATGGTTGTATCCGTATAGCGAGTTTTTTGCAGATCTTTTGAGATTTTGGAAACTTTGGAAACATTAATATTGCCTGCCCGATCGAAACGGATAAAAACCAAGAAACCATTTTTCAATTCCACTCTTTCTAAATAATCCATGACATAGTCCTCGTCTTCTTCGTCGTCTTCGCCTTCTTTTTCAGCACCAGGTTGCCCTCCTCCCGCATTAATATCATTTATTGCCGCCACTAATTCTTCCTGACTTGTGGCGCATTCCAGAATTGCAGTCAATTGAGCAAATTTTGCTTTACGCCACGCGTCGAATTTTTCCCGCTGGGAGTCCGATAGGGGTCCCCACGGAGGAATATCTGCATCTATTGAGCTAGGAGCTTCTGAGTGTGACATATGTTGCGTACTGTAGCTATGTTTCGCCGTTTTGGCAAGGGGGGGGGCATTTTGTTGCAAAGAAGATTTTTGTTTGTATAGCTCTAAGTAAAGGAGTGACTTTTAACCTGTAAATCGTTAGCTTGACAAATTGGTTAAATCTGATACAATTCTGCGCTATATATGAGAGAAGCACAAGGAACAATTAGCCTTACAGATCAAAAAACTGCCCCAAAGACTCTTACGGAGCTTAAGCATAGGATTGAAGTTGAGCAGAACGGGAAGCTAACAGATCAAGATGGTGAGCTTTTGCCGTTGCCTATTGTCTTGCCTGTAGGTGATGGTCAACGAAGTCTAGCAAGAGAAATGTTGAGTAAATTAGCAATACAAGAGATTGGCAATTTGCCGGAGGCTCAGAGGGAAGGAGTAGTAGCAGGAACTATCCTTAGATTTAAATTAGCTATTCAAAGGCTATTGCGATTGCAAGATGATGATTTTGATAAAGCTTTGGTTGATCCGCAAGTAGGGGTTGTAAATATGCTTATATCTAGAGTTGCGCTTATGCCCAGATATCATAAATTAATGTCAGCTAAGGACATTTTAGCTTCATTTGAACAGCTTGTTAGAATGGTCAGTGCAGAAGAAAGTGGAGAAGGTCAAAGATGTTCACTGGAGAATGTTCCATGGAGTCGATTAGATACTGAAGTGAGTGACGGTAAGCCGGCACCAAAGAATCGCAAAGAAATTTTAGAAAGGCGCCTTCAGGAAACTGGTGGACAGCTATTTGCCACTCTAAATGCAAAGTTGATAGAAGGGACTCTTAAATCTAAACCTTATGCCAGGGCGCATTTAGTTGCATTAGAAGCAAACTATAAAGAAGCTTGCGCATTCAGCAACATAACTAATCAAGCTCAGATAGATATTAATTACCATGCACTTTTGATTACAGCATGTGAAGTTATTATGAGTGAACAATTCAGTGCGACTGCTGTTAGGGAAATGTTGAATGAGGTTTGTAATCAGCTAATGAGAGTGAGCAATATCACTGAGCTAAATACGCTAATTAATAATTTTAGGGCAATAACCGAAACCAGCGAAGAAGATAGGACGAAGACTGCAAAAATCGATTCGCCGAAGCAGCCTAATTCTTAACCGGAAAAGATTTGGCGGCATGGGACTCTGCGTAGGTAGACGTTCCGTCTTTTAGAGTGTCGGAAGAATATGCTTTTACGTTATATTCAACGCTTTCTTGGTAAGCAATATTGAAGTCGGAAGAGATTTCTATATAGCCGTTCACGACCTGCAGAGTTGCTTTTGATAAATCATCTTGGCGGGTAATAGCCCAAGCGCCATTCTTTTTTTCCACATAATAAGTTGTGCCGTCCAAGCAAGGATTTATGCCGTCATTGCCGTAGGGTTTGCATAAATTTACCGAGGCTTCGTAGTGTTGTGCGCCAACATCTTTGAATTTCATTACAAGTTTTGAGTTTTGCGCAGGAGTTGTTGTTGGTGATGTTATTTCTGGATTCTGAAGCACTTTTGGCGTTTGCACAGTAATTTCTTCGAATGCGAATTTACCGTCTTTAAAAGTGGTTTTTACAAGAAATTTATATTCAAGTGCGGAGGAATTTTCGTTTGCGCCAAAGCTCACGGAGCAGCGGTGAGGAAAGCGGGGAATGTCGCAACTTGAGCCGGATTCTGCATCTAAATCATTCACATCGCTTACATACATGGTTTGTGGCTGCAGGCGCTCGGGCAATTCCGAAGTATAAAGTTCCGAATCTTCATTGTCTGGTTCCTGCAAATCTTCACCATCAATTCTGTTTATATATAAATCAAATTCAAGTCTTTTTCCTCGGTCTGTTGCCGTGTCGTCATAAAAAAGAACCTTGTCGATTTTTAAATTTACCGCGCCGGAAGCTGGATTTGAGTCTGGATTACTGGTGGTGGTTACTTTGTATGGCATAACAAATAGCGTAGTTGCTGTTGGTGCCACCAGGTGAATTGGGGCAATAAATGTGGCAAGCAACATAGCTCCAGACATAATTATTGTAACTATACTGTTCATAAAAATATTTTTTTATGGATTTTAAGGCTACTTTAAATTTTTATATGCCTTGCTCTTGAAATATTCTTTTGCCGCGTCCAGCTGAGTGTCTTTTTTTGCTTTTATGTCGTCATCCGTAATTTCCACAATTTTGTCCGGAGTGATGCCCACTTCGTCAATCGTGCGATCGTTTGGAGTGAACCATTTTGCGATTGTCATGCGAAGATTTGCCCCGTCGCTCAAGCGATTTAATTCCTGAACGCTGCCTTTGCCGAACGTCGTTACGCCAATTAAAACTCCGCGTTTTAGGTCTTGAACTGCGCCTGCAACTATTTCGGAAGCCGAGGCAGAGCCCTTATCTACCAATACAACAAGTGGAAGATCAGCGATTCTGCCGCTGCCACTCGTTTTTACAGTTTCGTTTTGTGTTTGATCGCGATGTTTGATTATTACCGCCGTCTGTTTTCCGGAAACGAGTTCCGAAAGAACATCTACGGATGTGTCCAAGTAGCCGCCACCATTTCCGCGTAAATCAAGAATTATTCCTTTTGCTTTTTCCAGCAAAATCCTTTGAACTGCAGCCAAAAATTCTTTTTTTGTATGATCATTAAATTGATTTATTGAAACGTGAAATATATCTCCATCCAGTTTTTCTACCGTTACGCTGTCTACAGTTATTTCGCTGCGAGTGATTTTTATTTCAGCCGGAGCGGAAGTTTTTTCGTGAATTACAGTTAAAGTTACAGATGTGCCCGGTTTTCCGCGGATTTTTTTTACAGCTGCATACAAAGTCATTTCTTCCGCGACTGCACCATCAATTTTATAGATTATATCTCCGGGTTTTATGCCTGCCTTTTCTGCGGGAGAGCCTTTTAATGGGCTAACAACCACAAGTTTGCCATCTTTAACTTCCAGTTCCGCGCCAATTCCTTCCAGTTGCCCCTCAAGATCATCATTGAAAGTTTTTGATTCTTCCGGTGTCATAAAAACCGTATATGGATCGTCTATTGCAGCTACCAAACCTTTTATTGCGCCATATGAAAGTTTGCCTTGGTCCAGTTTGCTGCTGTCGTAATAAGCATTTTGAAGTTCTTCCCAAACTTCGTTTAGGCCGTGTGATTTTATTGAATCTGCGATCGGGCCGGATTGAATAACCGGATCCGGATTATTTGACTGTGCAAGCGTGGAATTTTGCGTGTTTGCGATATTTTTTGCGCCAAACCAGCCGGCGGAAAAAGCTATCACTGAGGTAATTGCGATTGTGGCCAGTAGGATTTTTTGGGAATTTTTAATCATAAACTTGCGTTGGAATAATAGCATATTTTTACAAGGATAATTTCGCTCATTTTTATTGCAGGCTATGAAGGAATGCTATGGCATTTTGGGCGTGCGCTTAAATACAGCGGTTGTAATAATAAAGTTTTATATTTTAATCTGGTCGCGCGACCAAAACAGACAATCCTTTCGCTATTTAAATAAGGGGCTGGAAGGCGAAGTGTATAATAAAAAATTCATAAAAAGTTTAGAAAAATTTAATGAATGTTTGATAGGGTGATTCTCACTTTGGATCTTTGTTTCGTTGCAATTCGAATTTCCCCGCATGGCGGGGAAAAAGGAGGGTGCCATGAGGTATGGAAAGTTCGTGTGCGTGGCTTTGCTGGCGGTTTTTGCAGGGCAGGTCTTGTGCGCGGGATGCCGTGACACCGAGATGCTGGGCGAAGCTGCGGCAGGTCCGCCCGAGGCGCTGTGCGTGGAGGTGAATTCGGAGGAGCCGGATAAAGTCACGCTCAAGTCTCCGGCATGTGGTGGACAGTGCAGCGGCGGTAGCGCGCAGGCATTCGATGTCTCGAAGGGAGTGCCGATTTATTTCCTGCTCTATGGAGCTTCCGGCATCGAGTACTGCGTGGAAGTCGAGCGCACCAGTGGCTATGTCACGATTTCTCATGATCGCGGAGTTGTGACGCGCGAAGGCGACATTTTCACGTGGTGCATCACGCCTTCAACCGAAGATTCGGAGTTCATGATGGTTCGTTCCTTCACGGCCAGTGCTGGGTTTAACCTCACTGTGCCTTGATGGCGGGCTGACGTGAAAAAAGGGGGCGGCGGTGGAATAAAATCTGCCGTGCGCCCTCTTGCCCTAAAACTGTTTTGGAGCTTTGCCGGAAGATGCGCCCGGAGGAGGGCCGGAAACCGTTTTTACCGTCACGGTTCCATTAAGCGCTTTTTGGACTGCCATCGCAACAGGTTTGCTAACAGCTGCCGGTTGAGGAGAAACTGTTTTTTGCGGTGTCGGCGCTTTATATAAAACTCTCACACCCATAACATAAATTGTGTCGGTGCTATTGCCGCTCAAAACCAGTTCATCGCCCGGTTTTGTAACATAATCGATTTTTGATGGTCCGCCCAAAGCGTGTCCTTGGGGACCGGTATTTGCCTTATCAATTATTTTATCAACGGGTTTGCCGCCGCTTTCTAAAATTGCGCTAATGTTATGTCCATATGGAACTTTTGCGATGAATTGTGGTGGATTACCAACTTTTTTTGATGTCCATCTGTAGCCGCAAATTATTTCGACGGATTGTACACATACACCTTGAGGTAGTTTTATATGAAGTTTTCCTTGGGCATCCAAACTGTCCGGTGCGCCGCTTTTATTTAACGGAAAATGTTCCAGTCCATTTGGGCCGCCCAGAGGTACGGCATTTGGAAATCCACCAGGACTTGCGCACATATCCGCTGTAGCCGCATCTTCCCCTCCGCCATAATATGATTTTGAATGTGGTCCTTTTGGAGGTCCTGCAAAATCCGGGAAACGAGTTTTTGGCGTATAAATTCTTTCTATTTGCTTAACATCCGGCGTTACTTCCGGCCTTGTAAAAACATCAAGATAATATTCGCTAACTATGCTGCGGTTTGGATCACCTTTTCCGCGACTTATTAATCGTATAGCCAACGGGCGAACTTTTCCGACCATCCCATACCAACAGCCCATATGTTCATTTTCCGGTGCCAGCTTTCTTAATTCTGCAAATTTTACGGGATCATAACCCATTGGGTCTTTCCATCCGCGCCACTGCTGAGTGATCCCATCAAAAACTTGAACCTCGGTATAAGCACCGTCCGGATCGTGATATTTGCCTAGCGCAGGAGCTTTATCTGTCGGCATACCAATCGGCCAATATTTTTCTATTTTCTTGTGGCCAAAGGCAAGAGTTTCGAGCAATTGATCCGAATTACCGTCTAGCAAAACTACAATTTCCTGTCCGCTTCGCAGTTCGATTCCTTCTTTTCCTGCAAAATCAAAATTTTGCTCGCAGGAAGTTAGCCTTCTTGGCTTTGCATAAATTTTAACTACTGCATCCTGAGCTAAATGGGCCTTTAGGGCCGGTGGAAGTGATTGCAGTTGGCCTGGTGTTAATGCGCCGGCTAGTTTACCGCTCAACTCATCTTGGTTTCCCCCGAGCGCGTTTAGCTTACCCATTATATTTGTTTTTTAATATATTTTTTGAGCTCCTCCAAAGAAGAAAAATCCGGAGAATTTGTATAATTGGGTTTTATGTAATGATTATAATTTAACAAGCTGATTGCTTGAATCATAAGCACATTCCCGTCTTCAAATTCCACGTAAATTGTATTTGGAGAGGTTTTTTCTAAAATGTTTTTTATTAAAACTGAATTTCCTCCGCGCTCATTCAAACTTTCAAATTTAATCAGCACCTTGCCGTCGCTTTTCTCTTCAAATTCCGGCTTAAGACAAAGCAGGGGACTATTTGTGGTTGTATTTACAATAATCGCAATGTCATTTGCTTGGAAAAACTTTTTTAAATTTTCTGCAATTTTATTCATAATTAAATTTGTACGCTGGTAAATTGGGCGCGTGTTATTACGGCTTTATCTAATGGCTTTCCGCCGATAGCGGTAATGCCAAGGGATGTAAGTGTGCTCTTAACGTGGTTAACTTCATTATTGTTTTTGCAAACGATATATGCCGCATCTTGCACGGCATCCAACGCATCAAAAAACATTATTTCATTTCCCGTATCGTAATTGGCCATCATCATGTCGACTAATTGTTCCGGACTTATACGCTGGCTAAAAACGTCTGGTAATTTTGAGCCATACTTGTCACTTTTATAGCAATAGCAGTCAAGGCGCTCAAGCACTTCCGGTGGAAAAACTATTGCAGGATCGTCTTGTTTGTACCACAGATTTGTTGAATCTTTCGTGTGAATGCGCGTAAAAACTTCTGTGGCACCACCATCTTTATGGTCTACAGTTGATGACATTCCCTTGGTCATAACTCCCTTAGACCACCTGGTTGTACTTGAAAGTAGTGTTCTAATGCGGAATATTTCCTCAAGTGTATCCATGCTAAATTGGTGATAGACACTATGTAGTCCTTTCTTTCTTAAATTCTCAACAGTAGAAGGAGCTACCTGTTTAGCTTCATATTCAGGATGGACAGCATCTGTTTGGTCAACAACAGCAGGATTGCCACAGCGTATTCCAATTAATTTTGCTTGCAGCTTTTGTTCTGCCTCTGGAGTAACCGGCTTCATCTCGCCCTCTATAGACAAACGCTTTGTAACTTCGTGTAAAATGGCTTCTGTGTCTGCTTCACTAACGTTCTGATTAGGATCAAATATTATACGGACTTCACCTTGCAAGGCCAGATAAGCAGAGTCCTGAGGGATTAGAACCGTTGCCTTTTTCCCATTGCTAAATACGTTAAACTGAATCATTTGTTGGCCAATATGTTCTGTAAGGCCTGATTCGCTTTCATATTTAAATGAAATAGTATTTTTTGGAACATCATGTTGATGTTTTAGCCCGGCAACTGCGGCTTTCCATGCATGATCGCTTAAAGTAAAACGCACGACAGTTTTTTTTGCACCACCATGAAATTCACGGTGAACGCGTACAAGGTGATGTTTGATTGCCTCATCATCAACGTCAACTTTTTTACCAAAGACTTTGTAATCATTATGTTTAATGAGCTCGCTAACTTGTGCGACGGATT
The DNA here is from genome assembly GCA_041666125.1 of Candidatus Altimarinota bacterium. Classification (GTDB taxonomy): domain Bacteria; phylum Patescibacteriota; class Gracilibacteria; order UBA1369; family UM-FILTER-53-11; genus JBAYHN01. The sequence goes on from JBAYHN010000004.1 coordinate 24,968, forward strand.
TTGCAATTTGTTTATAGATGTCGGCATTTTCGGCAGTTTCTACGTGAGCCGGCGGAGTTTGCCCTCTTAGCTCGGCTTGTTTTTCTGCCAAGAAAATAGCCAAATTCTGCTTTGTTTCATCGACTTGTAAGCTAGTGCCGGAAGCATCTTCGACAATTGTTAAATGCCCTTTAAAAGCCATGGCGCCTTTGTGAGTAAGGTTAAAACCTATAGTGCCATCATTCTGATTTACCCAAATTTGTGACTCAAAATCTTCTGCAAGATTAAGAGAGTGCTGGACCTCGTCCAATTGAAGGCAAATGCCAGTATCGTGATTATAAAGACCTTCGTAATACAAAACGAGTTCATGGTTTTTTACAACTTCTTTAGCCTCATCCGTTATGCCAACACTTCGCTCCTGATCATCGATTTCCTGATCAAGAGCCTGTAATTGCTGTTCGAACATCGCGGCATCAAGATTTGATTGGTTATCCAAAAGATCGTGGAGCTTTTCTTTTAACATCACCAATTTTTTGTGTTTTTTGTCCGCATCTTTAACTTTTTCTTCTGGAGTTTCTGCTAGAATATTATCTTTTAACTCTTGAGCCAATATCAAAAACAGCTTCTGCATCTGTTTTATATAATTTAATATGTACTGCAGCTTCTTTTGTTCGAATGCAATTTGATTTGCTTCGTAACTTTCGTTTGGCTTGTGTTTTTCGACAAGCTTGTCATGTTCTCGCCCAAGTTTTGCCAAAAGGCGTTCAATTTTCGAAATATTTTTTTCGAATTCACCAACAACTTTTTCTTTAAAATCATCTGCCTTTTTAGCGTCTGTAATTTCCGGCAAAACCATTTTGGCTTCTATAGCCGCAACGGTTTCCGACACCAAATCGTCTGCCTGTTTTTTATATTCAAGTGCGCTCACCATTTCTTCTTCCGTTTTTGGCTCAACTTTTGGATCGTCAACCGCTTTTCCCATATCTTCCGGCAATTCACCCATAAGATTGCCCATCAAATCTTCTTTTGCTTTTTTTGTTCTTACAGGGTCACCGGCTTTTTTTGCCTCGTCATAAGCCTTTAATTGTACTTTTGCTTTTTGAACTTTTAATTTATGGTCGGATTTTTTTAATTTTTTGACTATGGCAATTGCGGCAGCGCCAAGACCTAGCAGTACCAAAAGCCCAATCACAATAACTTCCCAATGATGGATAACATTTCCATCTATGCCTGGCTGCATTATTTCGGCTCCCTGCTGCATTAAGCTTGCACCCGGCACAAGTTCCGCCAATGCGGCTGCGCTCGTTGTAAGGGGCAAAAGAAACGCTGCGCCAACTGCGCCCTTTTTTAAAAATCCGGCTAAATTTGAAGGTTTAAGTTCCACGCTGGCTCTTTTCCCATATGCAAGTTCTGTGCCATCATCCAGCATTACCTGAATGCCCATTCTACCTAAAAAATCCAATGTTCTGGCCAATAGACCAATGTTTGGAGATTCGGGCAGTACGCCTGTTTCTTGAAGGCCGCGTAGAGTTTGTTCCGTTGGGCTAACCGCTTGGATTACTGCCTCGCGAACAGAACCAACGTGAGTGTCAACTTGTTGCTGATATCTCAAAGCGTCCGGTTCACCAAAAAAAGCTGCTTCGGCGCGCAATTCTTCTTGAGATGGATCGTGTGGATCCGGACCAGGATTTTGATTTCTTTGATTGCTCATGGGAGCTTATTGAAAATATCTTTTATTTGTTGATTTGCCCGTGCGCGATTTGTTTTATCGAGATTTATTACCTGTTCAATTGCGCCATAATCACTTTTACTCGTAAAAATTCCAAGATCATATTTCATTCTTCCAATGCCGATTTCGTAAGGGTCATCCCTATTTACAACCAAATAATAATCTGGATTTATAGGGCTTGTTTTTGTTGTTATAAAAAATGCTTCGTATGTGGTTTTTTTGCCGGACGGTGAATTTTGAACTATCGCCGACGCGCTCATTTCGCTCTCTTTACTCAAGATTGGGCGATCTACTTTCAAAATTGCTTTTCTGCTGATTTTGTATTTAGGATGATTAACCGCATCGATTAATTCTATAACATTTATTGGGCTCCAAGGTTTTTCGGGTGAAGGAGCCGGCCCGGGTTTAGGAGTTGGTTTTGGCTCCGGCTTAGGTTTAGGTTCCGGAGTTGGGCCTGGACCAGGCGGCTCCGGCGGTTTTTTATCCGTAACTGCAACTTCCATCAATGTTGCCACGCGAGTTGTTGTATCATTAGTCCATTCGGTTTTAATATCAAATGTAAGCCTAGGATCATTGCCGCACTCCGTTTGTAGTTTTTTTTGCAAACGCTCTGCACGCAAATATGCAATTGCATGATTCATCACTTTTTGTTGATCATTTATTTTTGCCAAATCGTGGACGGCAAACAGCCCCTTTTTTGCAAAATCAAGGCCGGCCATTTCCGGAATTCCTCCTTGAGTTTTCAATGCGACACAAGCTCGCAAAAAGTTGCCCTGCCAGGTTGCATCGCGGTTTAAATTGACACGAGGTGTTTTGCTTCGCGGGTCTAGGGTAAAAGATATTTTGTCGGCAGTTCCACGCAAAGTAACGGTAAGCTTTGCATCTTTGCCAAGTTTACTTAGTTGATTTGAAAGGGCGGCTCCTGCGGCGTTCACATCTTTTTCGCGATCAGGAACTTCATATTTTGAACGTTTAAAGAAATATGTTCCATGAGGCACTTCGGTAGGTTTTTCAATCTGCCCTTTTAAAATATTCAAAGCATGACCGCGCAATTGCTGTTTGCTGTTTTCTATTGGCCTAGCAGGCGCCTCAGCGCTTTGGCGCAGCTCCGGAATTTTTGGTTTTTCAGGTCTAGGTGCCATATATTTTGTTCTAATTATTATATCATATTTTAAGGATATAGCAAACCCTAACCTGATAATTGCATGGCTAGGAAAATAAAGCGCAGTTTAAGCGTGGCCTATCTGTTTTTTAGATTTTTTCCAGCGGTGCAATTGCGATTGCCAGTTTCTTGATTCCGATTTTTGGATTTTTGAATGCGACTGTGATTATTCCACCGACTACGCTTATAACAATTCCGTCACCAAAAGTTGCGTGGTTAACCTTTTCTCCATCAGTAAATTCCTGTGCAGGCTTTTCCGTTGGCACCGGTTTATTGCCTATAGCTCCCTCGCCTCTTGGCATGGCAGGACGAGAACGAGTGCCTTTGTTTCCAAAGAATCCGGCAAAAGGATTTTTAAATTCGGTTGCTGTGTTTTCTACCAATTCTTCCGGAATATCGGACAAAAATTGAGATGGGATTACGTCGTGAGTTTCGCCGTAAAACATGCGGCTTTTTGCGTGAAGCAAGAATAATCTGTCCTGCGCACGAGTGCAGCCCACATAGAATAGTCTGCGCTCTTCTTCCAACTCTTCCGGAGCAAAAATGCTGCGAGAATGAGGCAAAAGTCCGTCTTCCAGTCCGCAAATAAAAACCCAAGGAAATTCCAAACCCTTTGCGGCGTGCAATGTCATAAGAGTTACCGCATTATCCTTTTCTTCCACCATATCCAGGTCCGAAATAAGAGCTATTTCCTCCAAGAAAACGCTCAGCGAAACGCCGGGCTCAAGCTTGTCATATTTGGAAGCCACAGAAATAAGTTCCATCGCATTTTCCAAGCGCGCTTCACCTTCAATTGAGCCATCATCCAAAAACTTTTTATATCCGGTTTCATCAAACACGAATTTAATAAGAGAAGAAGCCGGCATTTCCATGTTTGTCTTTCTTAGCGTGCCAATAAGTTTTGCAAAATTCGCCACCTTTTCGCGCTTGGCATCCGGCAATTCGGAATCAATTTCCGCAACTCGTCGCATTGCTTCAAACAGCGTGCAATCATGTATATTCGCAAAAGTCTGCAGTTTTTCCAGCGTGCGCGGGCCAATTTGCCTCTGTGGAGTATTAACAATTCTAAGCAAGCTTATTGAATCCGCAGGATTGGAAATAACTTTTAAATAAGAAACCAAATCTTTAATTTCTTTGCGCTCATAAAATCTTATGCCGCCAATAATTTTATATGGCAGAGCATAACGCATAAAAACTTCTTCAAGCGTGCGGGATTGCGCATTTGTGCGATACAAAACTACAAAATCCCGATAATCTTTTGATTCATGACCTCGCAGCGCGGTTTTTATTTCCTCGGCAACGGTTTCGGCCTCGTGTCTTTCATTTTCCGTTACCATAATTTTTACTTTTTCTCCTTGTTCTCGCAGAGTCCACAGCGTTTTGTCTTTGCGCTTAATATTTCTTTTTATTACCGCCTGGGCCACGTCCAAAATTGGCTTCGTAGAGCGATAATTCTGCTCCATCTTTATTGTCTTTGCCTCCGGATAATCCTTTTCAAAATCCAAAATATTTGTTAAATCCGCACCACGCCAACTATAAATCGACTGATCATGGTCACCGATTACGCATAAATTTCTATATTTTGCCGCGAGCATATTGGTCAAAATATATTGCGCATGATTCGTGTCCTGATATTCATCAACATGTATAAATTTAAATTTCTCCTGATAAAAATCCAAAACTTGCGGCTGAGCTCGGAAAAGTTCGATGGTTTTCATTAGCAAATCATCAAAATCCAAGGCGTTGTTTTTCTTTAATCTGTCTTGATAAGGCGCATAAAGACTCGCGACCTTTTGCTCAAAATAACTGCCTGCCATTGCCCCAAATTCTCGCGGGCCAAGGAGCTTGTTTTTTGCGTTGCTGATGTGGTTTAACACGGCGCGTGGATTTAGCTGCTTATCATCAATATTCATGTCTTTTAAAACATGTTTCATCAAAACTATTTGGTCCGCGTCGTCATAAATTGCAAATTGATTTTCATAATCCATTAGGTGAATGTGTTTGCGCAAAATTCGCACGCAAACAGAGTGAAAAGTTCCAACGGTCGGTAGGTCGGGGGAGTCTTTTTCTTTGCCCAGCAGCTTAATTACTCGATCGCGCATTCCGCCGGCAGCTTTATTTGTAAAAGTTACCGCCAAAATATTGGAAGGGCGAACTCCGCATTCTTTTATTAAATAAGCTATGCGATAAGTAAGTGCGCGAGTTTTGCCTGAACCTGCACCTGCAATTACCAATACAGGGCCGGTAACGGAGGTTGCCGCCTCTCGTTGTTTCTCGTTCAGGCCGTCAAAAATTGATGGAATATCCGACATAGCCCGCCCATTGTATTATTTGTTGCGGTTCATTGCTATAAGATTGATTGCAAACAACGGCATTTTTGCCTATTAGCCAAGCTTTTTAACCATTTTTTCCACTTGAGTTTGTTTCTTTTTGATTGTCTTGCGCATGTTGGCAATGGATTTTTTATACTTTGCAATTTTTATGCGATCAGCTTTTTTCTTAATGTTTAGTTTTGCGATTTTCGCATCATATTTCGTTATTGATTTATTGTAATTTGCAATTGCCTTGTTGATTACATCAATTTGTTTTTGGAGTTTTGTTTTTTGGCTAGTTAAATTTGATTGTTGATTTGATTGATTTTGATTTTGCGCCTGCGTCTGTACCTGATCTTGCGCATTTGAAACCGGAGCAGTTACCGTAATGGCCACCGTGTCCGACTGAGTGCTTTTATTGCTGTTTGTATCTACCGCGCGCAAAACATAATTTATTTTGTCGCCCACAGTAACGCTTGTGTCTGTATAAGTTTGCGCATTTTTTAAGACGGTCGTATATATTCCAGAAACCTGTTCGCCGTTTCTCCCTCTGGCAATTTCAATGTGCAAGAGGTCAGCGGCAGTTGGGTCTGTCCAAGTTAAAACAACCTTACCTGCGGCATTAATTGTAGCCTTAATGTTAGTTGGCAGACTTGGAGGAGTGCTGTCGGTTTGATTAGTTACTTCCACGCTTCCTGTTACTTCGCTCGAAAATGAAGCATTTCCCGCAAGGTCAAGAGTCGCCACAATAAAATAATAGCGCTCGCCGGTGCGTAAGCCGGTAACTGTGGTCGAGCCGGAAGAAGAAATAGTAGAAAGACTAGTATCATTTAAACGTGTCCATGCGGTTCCGTTAGTTATGGTGACGCCGGGTGTTCCCGCCCGATAATAAACTGTGTATTCTTTAAAATCCGCAGGCATTGACGGTAAAGCCCATATTAAATTTACGCTTGAGATTGAACTCACATGAACCTCTAGGCCCGAAACCGATGCCGGAGGGGTCAGGTCCCAACTCCCGTTCCCGCTTATTGTTCTTACTATAGATGTTGACTCAATTCTATTGGAATTTGGAGATAAATCAGCCACGCAGCTTGAGCAACCTGCGGCAGGCGTAAATGTTCCGGATGGTTCGGTGGTTCCGGCGGAAGTTTTTATGCCAAGGTCTTGCCCGGCCATGGTAACTGTAATAACAGAACCTGTCGTATCAATCGCAACTGTGTTTTTTTGAGTTATATATGCGGCATTTCCGATGGTGCCAAATCTGCCAAGGCCGGCAATTACTCCAGCTTCCGTTGTGTCTCCCATTGATGAAGAAGATGAAGTACCAAATGCGGGAGAAAAATCACCCGACGCAGTTTTTACATCTTCGCTATAAGTTATGGTAACGGTGTTTTTGTTGTTTGTTTTACCAAGAGCGACGCCGGTGATTGTCGGGGTAGTGGTGTCGGTTAAAAACACTCGGCTTCGTGGCATTGCAGCGCCAAATGCATCAAATATGGCGGCTTCCACTTCTGCTGCCGCAACGGTATCAATATTAAAATCATACACACTCACGTCGCCACTAATAGTTAAAAGAACCCACCTGTCTCCGGCAGAATGGCTTACCGCCGTTGCCGCATTTAATGTTTTTGTGCCATTAACATCTATGTAAAGTAAATCGTTAGTAATTGCCGCGTTATTTAAAGAACCCAGAGATTCATCTGTAAATACCGGCTCGGAAAAAGTTACAAGAATTCTGCTTTTGTCTTTTACCGCTTCCACGCTGGTAATTTGCGGTGTGACTGTGTCGCCGGAAGTGGAAGTGCTGCCCAAAGTTAAAGTGGAAGAAGCGACTGCGTTCCCATGAATATCGTAAATAGAGGCCGCATCGCCGGCAGCGCGACCGCTTATTTTATCTGCAGAGCCGGTTCCATCCAAATCATCTGCGTTTAATTCCGCATCCAAATCCAAAATTGCATATGTTTTGTCTATTGGTTGAATTGCAGCGGACGACAAGGCAGAGGATCCGGAAGCGTCGCCGTCTGTAAAAGTAAAATCGGCATTGCTCACAGGCGCGTTGCTAAAAGCGGTTGCAGGCGAACTGTAATCGGTTGTAAAAACCGGTTCCGAAAAAGCGAGTACAAGTTTGTCTTTTGCTTGTTTATAAGTCACGGAAAAAGTTGGCGCAGTTGTGTCTTGCGTTAAATTTACGGTTGCCTCCGAAAGGGCTCCGCCAACAGTAAAAATAGAGTTTATTGCCGCTCGAACAGTGTCTGAGCTGTCTCCGGAATCTGCAGCTTGTGCATCTGCAAATTCTATTACCGCCCAATTATTTCCGGCGGAATGGCTGCACGCAGCACCGCTTAAGTTTTGAAAACCAACAGCGCCATTTCCGCTCGCAATAACAAAATCGTTACAGTCCAAAGCGCCGGTACCATTTGCATTTCCATAAACCGGCATATTGAAAGTTACAAGCATTTTATCGCTACCGACTTTAAAAGTTGCGGAGGTTATTGCCGGAGTTCCCTGTGCCGCAAAAGCTTCTCCTATACTAAAAGTAAGAAATCCAATAAGTCCACATAAGAGAACTGTAAAATTCTTGTAGTTTTTCATAAATTGCGATTTAAAGATTGTTTACATATTAATATATACGCCAAAGGCCTTTTTCGTAACAGGAAAACCGTAGATTGCTTTTTAATTTTGTGATTTTAATTTCTTTTTTAGCTCTTCCAGCTTAATCACTTGCTTGGCTTTATTTTTCTCAATGCGTCGCATTACGCTCTTAATTTGTGCAATTTTAACTTTATTTTTTGTTTTATTTATACTCAATTTTTTAATTTGAACATTATAAAGCCCCAAAACTTTATCCATTGTTGCTATTGATTTTTCGAGCAATGCAATTCCATCTTCTGTGAGTTTTTCTTCTTTAGTTGGTAATTGGTTTTGAATTTGCTGATTTTGAATTCCCGTCACAATTTGCGTTGCCTCTGGAATTGTAACCGTAACGGTTCCGGAATTACCACTTCTATTACCATTTATATCTTTAGATCTTAAAATATATTTAACTGTGTCACCGACTTTTACATCTTTATCGGTGAATGTTTTTATTTCTTTGTTCACACTCACATATATATCTCCGCTCACCGGAATTTCATTTTTACCTCGGAGTATTTCTATGAGAGCTAAATCGCTGGCAGTTGGATCTGCCCATGTCAAAATCGCTTTGCCGTCTTTGGATTCCACTTTTATATCGGTTGGTATTGCCGGTGGAGTTGTTTCCACGAATGCACGGCCTTGCGCGGCTGCGTTAGCACTAATTTCCGAAGATGCCGTGCTAAAGTTTCCAGCCTTATCTATTACGTGAATTATAAAATAATATAAATCTCCGACAGTAAGATCGGTAACGTCCGTGCCGGTAGTTGTGGCTGTTCGCAGAGCTGTGTCATTGGTGGATGACCACAAAGTTCCGTTTGAATAAGTTACCGCTGCGCTCGTTTTGTAATAAACGTGAAACCCTTGAAAGTCTGAAGGTGCCGTGATGGCCGACCAAAGTAATGGAATATTCCCATTTCCGGTAGTGCCGGTTGAAAAGCCGGTAATTTGATCCGGCGGAGTTAAATCCCAACTGCCGGATGAAGTAGGTGC
>JBAYHN010000005.1:0-31687 GCA_041666125.1 Candidatus Altimarinota bacterium
ATTATAAAATCGTGGGCAAAAGCCAATTTTGCGGCCTGTGCAATTTGATGAGGCGTCGCATTTGGCACACCATAAGCAATATTTTCGCCAATCGTGCGCGAAAACAAATCAACTTCTTGCGACACAATCGCAATTTGGTCACGCAAACTTTTCTGTGCAACATCGCGAATATCAATTCCATCAATCAAAACCTGCCCGGCCTGCGGATCAAACGAACGCAAAATCATATTCACAAACGTGCTTTTGCCACTGCCGCTGCGCCCCACAAGCGCCACCATTTTCCCTGCAGGAATAGAAATGGAAATATCTCGCAAAACCTCGCGCTCTTGCCTATACGAAAACGAAACATTTTTAAACTCAATCGCTTTTTTAAAATCCGGCAAAATTTTCGCATCCGGCTTATCAATAACATCCGGTTTCTCATCCAACACGCGGAAAAGCCTTTCTGCACGAGCAAGTGACCTGCGGAACATCGCAAACAGCACAGAGAGCTGCCATAGCGGCTGGTATGCCATAGTTTGCAGAGTCATATAAAGCATGAATTCACCAACCGTGGCACGGCCAATCATCACAAAGTATCCGCTGCCAACGATTACAGCCACACGCGCAACGGTAGAAATCGCAGTTTGAGCCATATCACTCATTTTCCAATATCTTTCGGCAAGATATTGATACTGCCTTCCACTGGCTCGCATTTCCTTTTGACGAGCCGTTTCCCGCATTTCCTGGGTAAAATTTTTCACGGTAATAACATTGGCGGCAACGTCATATTCCTCACGATGAAAATCCTCAAAAATATCGTAAGCCTTTTGGTCGGTTTCATAAATTTTCTTTGCGAGCGGAATAATTACCACCATAAAAAGTGGCAGCGGCAAAATAACAAGCAGGCCTATAATAGGATCTTTATAAAAAAGAACCCCACCCACCATCAAAACAACAACCGCGGGCTGAATGAGAAATTTGCCAATAATGTCTTTTAAAATCTCATAAACTCCACTGGCACCATTGTCTATTCTTCCAATTATTTGGCCGGAATTCGTCTCGTGATGATAAAGCACATGCAGCGAAAGATACTTTTGATAGGCCTTAAAACGCAGTTCATCCTCAAGCTTTGTTACAAAAGTAAAAAGCCTGTAATCATAAAGAGTATTAAAAAGATTTGCCAAAATCGTGACAACAAAAATTCCAACGGCGGCAATTATTATTACATTAATCGAAATCGCAGCCTTGTTTGTAAAAGCCGCCACGAGTTTGTCTATAAGGTCCTGCGCAATAAAAGGCATCACAATATCCAGCGCAGAAGCAAGCAACATCAAAGTGAGCAAAAACAGAATTGTTTTTTTCGCTTTAAATATTTCCCTCAAAATGCGTTTGAATATTTTCATGACAAATAAAATAGGTTAGTAACTTGTATTATAACACAAAAAACGGGTTTTTGTTTCACTTAAGCCAAAAAAGCAACGACATCTATTTCACGAACTTTATCGTCTGCATTATTTCATCAAACTGTTCTTCGGCAGTTTTTGGATTTTCCAAATCGGTAACACTAGCCCAAAACCTATCATTATTTATAAAAGCATACGCATATTCATTGGTGTATCCCTCTTTTTCCTCAATGCCACGGCCATTATATTGAATCAAAAATTTAATACCCTCCACTCCGTCAATATTTATATCTTGCTGGCTAATTATTTTTCCACAGCTCTCCGTTTCCGTGCACATGGATTTATTGGTTTCGTTTTCCCAGTCCACCAATTCTTTTTTGGTTAAAATTGTTTTATCTTCATCAATAAAAAAATCAATTACAGGGAAAGATTTCTCGTCCACTGCCTCCAGCATATCTTCGCCCACCTTAAAAGCCGCAGGCAAAGTTAAAGAAAACATCTTGTGATTATAAATGGAGCTTACAGGAGCGGTTTGCTGATTTTTGGCAGGCCAAAGAGAACAAGAAGACATTAAAATGGAAAAAACCAGGGTGGAAACTAAGAATATCTTTTTCATAGAATGTTATTAAGAAAAATCACGCGGTAACCTCAAAAAACTCTACAGCTGAATGGGGAAATTTTCAAGGAAGCCAGCTATTGTTCAATTACAAATCACAGAATATCAATTCATTTTGTAAATTACATTTACTAGCACTTACTATAAGCGAGTGCTAGTTTCTTAACTGCATTCTCCGCTAAGGTGGAGGAGCCTGAAGGGGGAAAATGTAAATGTGAAAACATTATCATCTAACCGCTGCAGAAGTCCGCCTCCCAGCGGAAAAAGAGCACAATCAGCATACTGAATAAGTGTCCAGATGTGTGTCTCAAGGGATAGGAACAAAGTTCCAAAAAGAGGAGAGCTGAAGCTAACCTCATCCAATGAAATTTCCAACCGCGGCAGGTGCTGCGGGGGAAATTCTCAAAAGAAAAAAGGAATTTGTCCGAAAACGGGGTCGAGTTCTGAAAAGAACTTGACTTCGCGAATCCAGTAACCACTACGTAATGAATATTACTATTTGTGACCTTGCAAATTCAGCATTACTTAAAGCAGCTTGGCTGTCAGTAAGGCGTAAAAAATCCAAAGAGGTAGCAAAATTCTCGAGAGGAATCGATGATGTAACTATTTTGGATTTTGAAAAAAATGCGCCAAGCAACCTTATAACTCTAGCTAATCGTTTAGAGTCAGGAGAGTATACCCCACAGCCAGTTAAAATCCATCTTGAAAAGAAGGACTCTGGTAAGTATCGCATGATCGCCATTCCTACAATTGAGGACAGAATTGTTCAACGTGGAATATTGACTCTTTTTGAACCGTATATTTTTCCCGTTATAAATAATGGTGTGAGTTATTGCGGAGTGAGAGATGATGAAGATGAGCCGGTGAATACAAAAAATGCCATAGAAAAAATAATCAAACATATTGAAGGAGGACATTTTTGGATATTTGAATCTGATATTGTTTCATTTTATGACAAAATCCCAAAGACAGCGATTCTAAACAAGCTGAAAAATCTTATTCCAATGGATGAAAGACTTTATACATTACTTAATAAATATGTTTATTACGAAATAGGTAATAAGAAAATATTTGAAGGCAAGGAAGGCGTCACACAGCCTGATGGAACTCTAGGAATTACACAAGGTTCAGCTTTATCTCCTATTCTAGCGAATTTATACCTATCCGACTTTGACACTACATTAAAAGCTGCTTTTGGTGATCGTTTTATCCGTTATGTAGATGATTTCATTGTCATGTGTAAAACGGAAAAAGAGGCACTAATAGCAAAAGAATTAGCATTACAGGAGATTACCAAAGAGAATTTACAACTATCACCGGATGCCCCAAAAGAAGAAACAAAAACACATATTAGAAATTTAAAAGCTTATGAAAAAGTGGATTTTTTAGGAATATCAATTCACCAGCGTGGTCTAACCCCTAAAAAGGGTATACATGGCGCCAAGAAGCATATGGAAAATATACTAAGAAGAAAGGATAAAAACGGAAAAAACATATATAAACGACTTGTTTTAAGAAATAACAAGAAACTTGATGTTGCCGACCAAATGGAAGAAAAAATAAAATCATGGGGAGAACACTATCGTTTTTATCATGTTAAGCCGTTATATGCAGAATTAGATAAATATATTGAAGAAAAAACGAAAAAGATGCGTGACGTACGCCCAATTAAACCATTAAATAAAATCGCATTATCTCCACTTAAGAGCCTAAAAGAATGGATGGAATTATTTAAGAAATAACGTGTAACCGCCGTAAAAAATAAAAATTACTTGGCTTCACATTCCTTTAGTTTATTTTCAACAATTTCCAATACTTTCACCGCAATATTTCCAACAGAGTTCAGTTGTTGAACGGTGTATTTTCGATCCAAATTAGAAAGTTTCATCAAATGAATTTTATTTCTCAATCTTCGAACTTTATCAATCTCTTCATAGAGGGACCCATCATATATTTTTGCTTCGTCTCTACATAATCTGTTCAAAATAGCAAAATCAATAAAACTATCAATCTTTTCTTTCTTTTTAAATCTTTTACCTGCTACTACCTGAATAAAAGGCTGTGAGGCCGTTTCGGTTATTTCGTAAATTACTTTACAATCCTTGTAACTCCATTCCGCACCATAATCCTTGAATCCCATTTTAAGTACGCAAAAATGCAACGCAGCTTCTATAATAGAGCCTAAATAAATTATGCTAGTTTTTAGTAAAACAGATTTTAACGGCTGTGGATATTTTGTTGAGATTGTTGCCAATTCAGAGGCTCCCCTTAGTGCATCACACATATGCTTTCTCAATACACGATCTGAGATATATGAGAATGCTTTTTCAAAAATATCTTCATGGGATTTCATCTTTTATTTCTGTTTTTATCAATTAACCGTGAAAGAGATGGTAATCCTTTTCGTTCTAAATAATTTCCCAATTCCATATCCTTGCGCACGTCCAACTTAATATTATACTTCTTCTCAATCGTACCAATTAAGGTATCACCTCTCTTTTTTCTTATAGTCATAAAAATATAATTAGCACTTCCAGCCCATGCTAATTATACACGCAAATACTCAAAAATCGTCAATATAGTTTCAGCGCCAGCGGGAATTGGTCACGCGTCATTTTTGCCTTAACAAAAATGCGCGCGACCCCGCCTCCTTCGGCTCGCCGAAAATGGCTCGCCTCGGTCCGGCATTCAATTACCATTTGTATTACCAGGTAATCGCCCACGCTCCGCGTGGCCGCTTACCTGGTAGCGCCAGCGGGAATTGAACCCGCCTTTCCACCTTGAAAGGGTGATGTCCTAACCGATAGACGATGGCGCCACGCTATAGTTACAGCACAAACTTATACGCGAAAATAACAGATTGCGCAAGCCTGCGACTCCTTAAAGCAATCCAAGCTTCTTTAGAGCAGCCTCCCTTTCGGCTCCTTCCAGCAAACGCGGTTGAGTTTTATCTATAAATACCGGGAAAAGCTCAACGCCAGGAACCTCGCCTTTTACCAAGTTCAACCTGACCACGAGGCCAGTTTGCACATCAAGCGAGAAGAACTGATCAAAAATAAAATTTCCAAGGCTATAGAAAATCACGCCATTCCCATAATATTCAATTCCCTGCACAACGTGAGGATGACTACCCAAAATAACGTCCGCACCGGCATCAATTGCCGCATATGCAAAATCTTTTTGAATCTGAGATGGATTTTTTACATATTCCTTACCGGCATGCATGGAAACAACTACAAAGTCCGCCTGGAGCTTTGCTGCAGCAACATGCTTTTTCATAGCCTCAATGTCCATTGGAGCAATTCCGGCCACATTTTTACCCGCCTCTCCGTGAAACTTTGGCGGAATGCTGGAATCATTATAAGCAAAGAATGCCACCTTTTTGCCTTTCACTTCCAAAATAGTTGGCGCATACGCCGTTTCTAGATCTTTTCCTCCACCAACATATTTTATTCCAGCCTTCTTTAGCTCTTGTAACGTGCTTGTTAAGCCGGGGATCTGATAATTCATTGTGTGATTATTCGCGACGGAAACAACGTCGTAACCAGCGGCCTTTAAAGCCTCTGTGCTTTTTAAATCAGCGCGGAAAGTCATTGAGTTGGTTGGAGTATTTCTGCCAGTCAAAAGTGGGCTTTCCATGTTTCCAAAAGTAATATCTGCCGACTTTAAAAAATCCGCCGTATCAATAACCGGCCAAGTGTAGTCCTTATTGTTGCGCATTTTTAATTCAACATAACGCGCAAACATAACATCGCCGGTTGCAATTAGCGAAACCGGTTCGCTGTCGCTTGTGACAGCCGGAATAGAAGGCACATCTTCCACCGCGGAAACTTGATTTAAATTTGGATTTTTAGAACTGTTCCAAAGCGCAAAAACAGAAACTGCAACAAAAATAGAAACAACCACAACGCTTATAAACAAAAAAGTTCTCTGCTTTAAATGTGGATTTAAATTCAAATGTGAAACGGGAGCGGCAATAGGAAGAATTTCTGCACGCAAAGTTTTGACATGCTCATCTATTTTTTTGAGATGAATCTTATGCTCGACTTTTGGGCTAGCAAAAGAGATTTTTACCTTCTTGGCAAGCGGCTTTTTGGCCGGTTTTGCAAGCACTTTGACAATTTTCTTAGGTGTTGTCTTTTTGATTATTTTCTTCTTTAAAGTTTTTAATTTTTTCTTAGGCATGGTTTTACTTTAAAAGAAGTGTCATGTTTTAGCAACAGAATTTTACACAAAACAAAAGACCACCTCGCAGATTGGTGTGAGATGGTCTTTTTCAGCGATCCTTGCGGATGAGCTGCTTGAGAATTTGCGTTAGCATGACCTCCGGCAATCGAGCCTAGTTCTTGAGTCCCGCAAGCGGGAAGAAGAAGTAAACACTTGATCCTCAGCTCAGCCTCACGACGGAGCGAGTTTGCAAGAAGCGTTCAAAAGTGGGAAGCATTGCCTGAGTCTCACACGAGGTGGGAAAAAGACACCCTTTTGAGAGAAAAATTCTTACGAACGGTTCCCTCTTCACACTTAGCTCATCCGGTGAAGGATAAGCGATGAACAGCTGCGCTAGTTGTCAAGGTGCGAAGTAGAAGAGCAAAAAATAAATCTAGAGTTTCCTCATTCTCAGGCGGAACTAAATCCGAGTGAGAAACTTAAAGTCCCGTAGGGCAATAAGAGAATTTGAAGTTTTGTTTTTACTTAGCATCTATATAATACCACATATCATGCCGATGAGTCAAGGCTAAGGCCGGGTGCAAAAAAGGCGATTTTAAAGTATTTCCCAACGAAAAAACCCACCATTTTTCGGTGGGTTTTAACCTGTTAATTTAAATTTAATCCCCTTTTAATCCTCAACCTTTACACTAAGAGGATATCCTTGTGCATTATACAAAACATTCCATTTCTTGCCGGCAAGCTCCGCATCAAAAGCCGGTTTAAAGAAAATTTCATACGGCAATGCGCCGGACAAAATCTTTCCATTAACAAAAAATGCAGGAGTTCCATTTACTCCAACGCTTGCACCATCAATCATGTCCTTGCGAACTGTTGCGGCAGTTTTTTGTCCATCAAAACATGCATCAAATTGTTTTGTGTCGAGCCCGACTGTTTTTGCATAACCTTTAATTAACTTAGTGGCATTACCGCTTCCGGCCCACTCTGTTTGTTTTTCAAAAAGCACATCGTGCATTTCTTTATATTTGCTCTGCTCTTTTGCACATTCCGCAGCAACTGCAGCAGCCGGTGCATCCTGGTGAAAATCTAGAGGAAAATTTCTGTAAACAAATTTAACTTTTCCGGTTTTTACATAATTATCTTCGATTGAAGGAAAAATTGTTCTGGCGAATTTTGCGCAGAAGCTGCACTGGTAATCCGTAAACTCAACTACAGTGATTGGAGCATCAGCATTGCCATACACAAAACCTACGTCCGGAAGTTTAGATGTTTGATCAGCGGACAAAGGAGTGTCTTTTACGACACCTTGATCCGGAACCGGCTTATCTACCTGAGTAACGGTTGCAGTGCCCATCCACTGACTATAAGGCAATTGAGCAACTCCAAAGCCAACTATTGCGCCTGCAAGGATAAAAGTAGAAATCATCCAAGCGTTTAGTTTCTTGTTTTCGGAATCCATATTAAATAGGTTAAAAATTAAGGTAACAAAAGTATACTGCTTTCTGGTACTGAAGGGAAGCCGCGCGCCTTACCACACCTTGTTTTTATCACATTTTTAAGTATCCTGAAGCCAATGAAACGCGCCATATATAAGGTGCCAAACGGGAAATTGCTAAAAATACTCCTGGAGGAAGTTGAGGGCAAAATCACAATATTAAGGATTACCGGCGATTTTTTTATGTATCCGGAAGAAAACATAAAAAGCCTGGAGCATTTCCTAACCGGGTGCGAATTAAATAAAGAAAAACTTGATGCAAAAATAAAAGAGTTTTTCGAGAAAAATCCAACACAACTTTTTGGAGTTGATGCGGATTCACTGGTTTTAACAATACTTAATGCCAACGCAACAAATGAAATTTAGATTTTTACAAACGGGCAAACTCGCTGCAGCCGAAAACATGGCAATTGATGAAGCTGTATTGGAAAATGTTGCAAGCGGAGAAAGTGCGCCTACGTTGCGCCTTTATGGCTGGTCCCCTGCTGCGGTTTCCATTGGGTACTTCCAAAGTTTGGAAGAAGAAATTGATTTGATGGCCTGCAAAAGATATGGAATTGATTTTGTGAGACGCCAAACAGGCGGCGGTGCGGTTTTTCATGATCAGGAAATTACATATAGTATTCATATTCCGGAAGCCGCAGCGCTTGTACCGAGCGGAATTTTGGAATCGTACGCAAAAATTTGCGGAGGAATAATAAAAGGGCTGGCAAAATTCGGGCTCGATGCAAAATTTGTGCCGCTAAATGATATTGCGGTTAAGCGTGGCGAAATTTTTAAGAAAATTTCCGGGAATGCACAGACTCGCAAGAAAGGTGTAATTCTTCAGCACGGCACGATTCTTTTAAAAGTGGATGTGGATAAAATGTTTGAAATTCTAAAAGTTCCCAGTGAAAAATTAAAAGGAAAAATGATTGAAAATGTAAAGCAAGGAGTGGTGGGACTTAATAATGCTGCCGGGCGAGAAATAAGTTTTGACGAGGCGCTTGATGCATTAAAAAGCGGATTTGAAGAGGAATTTTCAAACTGCACTTTTGAGATGGGAGCCCTTGGCAAAAACGAAAAATCTCTTGCGCAAAAGCTTAAAAAAGAAAAATATATAGCTGATACTTGGAATAAACAAAGATAATTTATGGAAGCTTTAAAGTTTGATGTAATAGTTTTGGGAGGAGGCCCGGGAGGAACCGCTGCTGCAAAAACTTTGGCGCTGGGAGGAAAAAGCGTCGCCGTGGTTTCGGATGAGCTTGGCGGAGAATGTGTTAATTATGGCTGCATTCCGACAAAAATATTTTTGAGGACTGCGGAATTGGTTGAAAAATTTGCTGCCGCCGCTGAATTTGGGGTGGAAGTTGGCGAGGCGAAAATTAACTGGGAAAAAGTAAAAGAGCGAAAAAATAAAATCACGGAAAAGTTGAGGAAAAATTTGACGTGGAGTTTGGAAAAGGCGGGAGTAAAGATATTTGCAGGCCGCGGCGAGTTCGTGGATGCGAATACTATAAGTGTTACTGCCGCGGCCGGCGTAGTGCACACTCTTTCGGCAAAAAACATTATCGTCGCAACCGGTTCCAAAGCCATCTTTTTACCAAGCATTCCAAAAACGGAAAATGTGTTGGGCACTCACGAAATATTGGATTTGGCCGAAATTCCAAAAACATTATTAATAATAGGAGGCGGAGTTACGGGCGTGGAATTTGCCTCCATGTTCGCAGCATTTGGCACAAAAGTTACAATTGCGGAATATGGCAGCAGACTGTTAATGAGAGCAGATAGCGAAATAAGCGTTGAACTGGAAAGAATTTTCGCCAGAAAAGGAATAGAAATACTTAAAAATAATTCATTTAAGCCAGAAGACATTGGAAATTACGAAAAAGTTTTATCGGCTACCGGCAGACAAGCCGTGGTAGCAGGATTTGGACTCGAGAAAATTGGCGTGAAAGTTGGCAGATATATAGAGACTAATGATTTAATGGCCACAAATCTGCCTCACATTTTTGCAATCGGAGATTGTGCCGGAAAATCCATGCTCGCATATACTGCCGAGCGCGAAGGCACAAATGTGGCCCTACAAATTATGGGCAAGAAAACGATCGCTCTTGATTATGAAAAAATTCCTTCCGCAGTATTTAGCCTGCCGGAAATTGCATTTTGCGGACTTACCGAAGAAGAAGCAAAAAAACGTGGAGTTGAATATGTAACAGTAAAGTCGGTATATAGCGGGAATTCAAAATCGCTGATTTTGAATTCCCGCGACGGCTTCGTAAAAATCCTCGCGAATAAATCCTCGGGAGAAATCCTGGGCATTCATATTATTGGCGAAAAAGCCTCCGAAATCATCGCCGAAGCCTCGTTGGCCATCTCCAAAAACATGACTATATCTGACTTAAAGCAAAATCTACACTGCCACCCGGTTATAAGCGAGGTAATAAAAGAAGCTCTGGACCAGATGTAGACTCCCTAAAACCAGACAAATCTCACCTGCAAACCCCTATTTTGTTTGCACCAAACCTGTAAATGTGGTAATATATTGTAATAAATTTAATAAAAAACAAATATGAAAAACCCAAACAAAGTTCTGATTTCTGCTTCTATTGCTCTCCTACTTTTGGGAGTAACGTTTTTGGGCTATAAGCTCACTAACGACAATAATAAACCCTTATCTGATGTTTTAGCTGCAGATACCACTAACACTGAGAATACAGCAGCTACAACTACCATAGATGGCATTAACATAGATGACATAACAAATGATTGTCCTCCAGAACTTTGTGGCAGCGAAATTGACGATGGAGTAGATCCAACTCTTGAGGATCCAACAACAGATCCAACTCTTGAAGACCCAGCAACCGATCCAACTCTTGAAGATCCTGCAACCGATCCAACAGATATAACCCAAGAGGAAACTCCTCCAGCAAAAGAAGAATGTACAAAAGAATCATGGGATTGCGGTTCCTGGAAAGAATGTTCCGCAGAGGGAACAACCACAAGAACCAAAGCCTGCGAGTTAAAAACAGGCGTAGATTGCGAAGGAGGTTATAAACCGGCAGAAACGGCATCTTGCACTCCACCGGCACCAAAATGTGAAGAAGATACATGGTCATGCGGAGGATGGAGCGCTTGTTCTGCTTATGGAATTCAAACGCGCACTTGCAAAATGACTTTTGACTGTGAAACTGCGGACACAAAATCCCCTTCCGAAAAAGAAAGCTGCACACCGCCAATAAAAGTTGAAACACAGGTTGTCCCTCCAGTAATAAAAGAAACACCTCCGGTTACAACTCAGGAAAACACAGCAACAGCAGTGTCAGAAGTAGAAGAAAACACTGTTACAACAACTACTACACCTGCCGAAACAGTAGCCAACGCTGCCGCCGAAGCCACAAATTTATTGGAGACCTTGGATAAAAGCTTAACTTCAGAAGAAAAAGCAGCCCAGTCTCAGGCAATTGAGGCCGCGGCGCAGGTAATTGAAACTCAGGCTCAAGCTAAAATTCAAGAAAATTTAAAGCAAACGGAACAAACAGAAAAGGCATTAACAGCCGCAGTAGAAAATAATCCTTCATTTAGAGCGATCTTTAAAAATACTCCGGTTACAGCACCAAAACCAATGGTAACAGACGTAAATGGTAATGGTGTGCCAGATAGCTTGGAAGGAAGCGCTGCAAATACAGTAGATAACGAACTGGTCCAACTTCAAGCAAAACTAAAAGTTCAAGAACAGGAATTGGTTACAAAAGGTGGTAAATCAAAAGCAGAAGCAAAAGCAATAGTCCAAAAGGTATTAAAAACAAAAATGACAGAAAAAAGAAACGCCGCAATTGATAAAGTTGCGCTTTCAAAATACAAGCTAAAGAAACCTAATCAATCGGAACGTGCCGCAATTATTTTGGGAGTCTCACCTAAAAATATGGAGGGCAAAAAAAACGCTAAGTTTTCACCAATCGAAGAAAAACTTTACGGTGTAAATGACAAAACTAAAACTACAAGCCAGTGTTCCATGAGCATTCAAAATGGCTCAAAATTATCTTCAGGTGGGTTTACGGTATTGGCCGCATGTCCACAAAACCAAGCATTTAATCTTGTAGCTACAGACAAGAATGGTAACGAAGTTATTTTGGATTCAAAAATATCTTCCGAAAACATTAAAACCATATTTACAGTTATTAGTAATAAAATCCGCGCAGGTAAAAGCGTAATACAAATTAAACCGTCCGCAAAAGTTTCTTATTTTGATTCAAACAATTGGCATGCAAGCGTACTAAATGAAACTACAAGTCTTGAACCTTCAAACCCTGTCCTCGTTGACGTGGTGGAAGAAAAAGAAGTTGAATCACCAACAGTTCAGAATATCGAAAATATAGAGGTTGCCGGCATAAGCGACATTAAAGTTAAATCAACCGCAGACGGCAAAATCCGCGTTACGGGTTTGAGCGATATTACAACTATGGTTATCGGCACCTTCCAAAGCGCCGTATTTACATCTGCAATCTTGGCCGACGTATCCACAGGATCATTTACGGTTAGTTCCGCAAAACCTCTGGAAGGCGGCGATCACGAAGTAGTTGTTTATGCTACAAAATTGGACGCAGGCGGAATACAAAGCGCACCTGTAAAAATCAAATTTAATATCGTTCCAACGGCAAACGCAGCCTCCGGCAGAATTGCAGGTATAAAATCCCCAATTCTATCCGGAATACTTACCCTTGGAGCAATAATTCTGATTGGAATAGGCATAACCATAATGCGAAGGAAAAAGAAGGGAATCTAAGGGCTAGCTAAGAAAATAACCCTTGCATATTGGGTCCCAGCAGAAGAAAATGGCACAGTCCAAATGTTAACTACTGCCACTTTTGAGGATTTCTTACCTGTAGTGACCAAGGCTCACAAAAAACGAGGTGCTATCTTAAAAATTGCCAATAAATACCCCACCCCTTTTTACCTGTTTGATCAGGATGAACTAAAAAAAAGCATTATCGATTTTGTGGCGACTTTTGAGAAAGTCATCCCAAATATAAAAGCTTACTACGCCATAAAATCCAATTCCCATCCACTAGTATTAAAAACCGTTTTAAAGTGTGGGCTTGGGCTGGATATTTCCAGTGGGCGCGAACTTGAAATCGCCTTGGATCATGGGACCAAAAATATACTTTTTAGCGGCCCGGGCAAAACCGACGAAAAATTACGCTTGGCTGTAAAAAACAACACGTCTGTAACAATAAATATAGACAATTTTAGTGAATTAAAAAGGCTTGGTTCAATCTCGAAAAAAGAGAAGAAAACAATAAATGCCGGCGTTAGAATTTTCACCAAACATCACGGACTTTGGAATAAATTTGGCATACCATTAAATGATTTAAAAGATTTCTGGCTGGAGGCAGAAAAATATCCATATATAAAATTAAAGGGAATTCAGTTTCACACAAGCCACAACGAAGATGCACAAAAATACGAATTAATAATAAAAGACATTGCCGATTACTTAAAAAAGAATTTTACGCAGGAAATGCGCGATGAAATTAAATTTGTGGATTTTGGCGGAGGATTTATGCCGGACGGACTCGAAGGTTGTTATGAGGAAAAAGATTTGGAGAAAAAAGAAATAAAAATTCTGGCATTAAAATCTATGCCAATAAAGAGTTTTGCAAAAACAATTTCCGGGGCACTAAAGAAGCACTTAAATCCCCTTCTAAATTGCACTTATTATTGTGAACCCGGGCGCATTTTTTCCACAAAGGCAATGCACTTGGTTTTGCGCATTACAGACGTAAAAAACGAATATTCCAATATTACCGACGGAGGCACAAATATGGTTGGTGTGGGCTGGGGATTTGGCGAAAAATATTTCTTTCCGATAGTAAACCTAACTCATCCGTCCAAGAGTGTGCTCAAAACAGCAGTTTACGGCTCACTTTGCACACCAAGAGACGTGTGGGGCTACCATTGCTATGCTTCAAAAATGGCCGCAAGCGACATTTTGGTTATACCAAACCAAGGCGCCTACACCTACAGCATGGCCCAAAGCTTTATAAAAGAGATACCTGCGGTTTACTCCTTACCTTCCGGCAAATCGTTCTAAAACGTGAGCGCGAACCCCGGCAGCCAAAAGAGCCTTGGCGTTTTTTGTCATACTGGCCTCATCATCAAATAACATTCCGCAATTAAACCTATAAGAATTCTCATGTTTTATAAGACTTACAATATCTAGAATCTGGTTTTTCTCTCCCATTTTCGCAAGCGGAACGATAGTTTTTTTAAACGTCTCCTCATCTCCATCAAAAGTACCGGTAAAAGTTATAACCGGTTTTGTAATATACCCATTTTTAGTTTGGAATAAATATGGCATTGGAGCGGTTAATCTAAAATTAAAATCAATAACATAAATTCCACCGTCTTTACCAATAAGAATATCCACCCCCGCAACACCATACCAACCTTTTTCGCGAACAATCGGCAAAACACTATTTAAAAGTAAATTTTGAATATCTTTCATTTGCGGCCAAGTCTTCGAAAGATCAACAATCCCGCCCAAATATCCACCATTATCGGTTGTAATCTGCTCATTTACACCAATTATCTGCATGGGTTTCTCGCGCTCAAACGGTACAGCCAAATGCACGCCTATATTGTGAGCGGCATCTATAAATTGCTCCACCATAATTTTTCCATCTATATTTTTAAAAGCGATTTTTGCAGAATCAATATCGGAAAGAGTCTTGCACACGCGCACACCATCTCCTGCGCTGGAATGAGAAACCTTTACAACACACGGCACCGGTAACTTGCTATTATCTTTCGCAAACAATATTCCATTTTCAAACTCGCAATATTTCTTAGGCAAAAATTCCTCAGGCACATACTCTGCAAGATTAGCCTTATCGTTCAAATGGGTAACTACTCCAACAGGAATCTGATAAATATCATTAAAATCCTCATCAAAATAAGGCTGCGAAATTACCAATTTGCCCTGTGGCACAAGCTCCTTAAGTGCGTTTTTTACAAGCGTGTCGCGCTTTTCTCCCTGAATATCATAAGTAATAGACTCCGGCAAAAAAACTATATTCTCCTGAGTTTGAATCGGCACTTTTAAATCATGCCTAAGCAACTTTAAAACATCCGGAGTAAAATCCGCACCTGGCAAAACAATTTTCATTTTATCACCGGCACATGTAAGCATTCTTCCGGCTCCAAGTGCATCCACCCACGCATCTACATTATTATAAAAACCCGAAGCTTTTCCAGATGGAAAACAGTGAAAATAAACGGTACCAGGCGGATAATAATCGGACAAACTATACTTCATGCTCCATTTGTTTTTATGTGAGCGCACGCCGGAATCTTTGTATCCAACTTCATTAGTTTAATTATATCCTCATCCTTAATCGCAACCAATGCCGGATCCCATTCTTCTTCCAAATAACTAATTTTATATATTTCCGGCATAAGCGGGCTAAGCGCTTCTCCGAATGTAATATTTTTTGCTATATCCACAAATTGGGTCCAGGTTTGCGACGTTCCATATAAAATCAAATCAAGCCCGGTCGCAAGCGTCATCTTGCCATTGGAATCCTGCAAAAACGCAATGGTGAGTCCATCACAAAGCTCTTTAGTTTGAGCACGGGCACAAACTTCTATACTGCGATAATTCCCCAAGTCCGTATTCATTTTTATATAGCCATTCTTCATCAAAGTTAAATAGTTAACCTGATTAAAACCACGAAGACACTTTAGCCCATAATAAAAACAAATAGTCGTATAGCTAAGGAGCAATCCAGGAATAAGTTCTTTCCTTTCCAATGCCTGCCTTATTATATCCGGCTTTAATTCAATCTTGTACGATTCATCTTTTGAAACCAAAAAATCACCTTTTCTCCAAAGCTGAACTCTGGCCTTACTGCCTTCCGGCAAAGCCCAAAACAAATATGTTCCAGACTGCTCTTGCCTCGAGAAAGAGCCAAAAATCCCCTCAAAATTCTTAATTATCATCGGTTCATAAACCGGGTCAAAAATCATGTGATTTAAAATCGTATCTTGGTAAAAGTGATGATCAATTAAAAGACGCCCAACCAAGCCTTCCATTTCCAAATAAATTAAATCCGGAGGCGCAACATGGTTTGGCGCAAAGAATTTTTTCCACAACTCAAAATTAGTTTTCGTTATTTGATAAGAATAGTTTTTGCATGCCAAAACTTCCGGATCTTTATAAATAGTATCTATAATTTTATTTATTGCAGCCCCCTCTTCCGGCTTTACTTCTCCGCTTTTAACCTTTTCTTCAAGGTTACTTTTTACTTTTAAAATTTCTTTTTTGGAATAAGGTGGAAAATTATAAACGGGTTGCATGCTCGCCGGGAAAAAGCCAAGCCTGTGCATTTTTAACTGATCATTCGAAGAACTGTGAAAAATTAATCCGCGTGGGAATGAAGAATTATTAAGAGAAACATCCGAGCATGAAAGAACTATCACATACTTTAAATCCGGATCTTGTAATTCAAAATATGGCGCAGCCGTGAGCAAATTTGAATTAACAAAGAACGGATGGCAAATTGGCCCATGATGATCCGCAGTCGAAACAAAATAATGCTTTGCGAGTTGAAGAGCTGCGCTTTCGGAAATTTCATGTCCGAGACGCTTTGCAACTTCATTCTTAAAAGCAGTTATAAATTCATCCTGCCTTCTCTTGATCGGTGGATTTAAATTTACGCTAACGTAATCTTGAACGTATTTATAAAGCTTCTTGCGGCCATGTTTGCGAAGTATTTCCCTAAGAACCGGACGCCTGGCAAGCACTGCGCGCTTAAGCTTTTTGAAATTCTCCTCCATGCTACCCAAAAGCAACGGAGAAGTTTCCACTGGGGGCTCTTCCGTTCCGCTACTGCTCGATGTATCTTCTCCCGATTTATTCGCTTGAGAGTGTGACATATCTTATTTTTGTTTCTTTACATTAAATGTTTTTAAAGAATTTTCAATATAAAAGGCACCGCTAGACTACGTAAGCATATTTATGTCAACCCGTTCGGATGAACTGTCAGCATTTTATGACGACAAATATGTCCTTGCGTTAAAAGTGATCACAAAAAGATGCAGGCTCGATATGTCAGAAATACCAGTCCGACTTAAACATCTTGCCGGCCGCCACGCAATATTATTTTTTTACTTAGCGTTGTAAACCACAATATATAGGGGTAAAGTTCTCGTTTGGACACAACAGGTTGTGTTCTTGCGTATTTAATCACCTTTTTAACCTCTCCTCCGATATGAAATCCAAAATCAAAAAGACAAAGCCTAAAAAATCCACAAAAGGTGTTTTAAATAAAACGGCAAAAAAGGGGCTAAAAATAGCCCGCGTGTTCACAAAAACTGACGAAAACCCATTGGACAACATAAAATATGAGTATAGGACTTCAAAAATTACGAATACGGACGGATCTGCGGTATTTGAAATGAAAAATGTAGAAGTTCCGGGATCTTGGTCTCAAGTTGCAACAGATATTTTGGCACAGAAATATTTCCGCAAAAAAGGAGTAACGGACGAAAAAGGAGGCCACAACGGTTCAGAATGGTCTGCAAAACAAGTGATGACAAGACTTGCCGGCACATGGAGACATTGGGGAGAAAAATATGGTTACTTTGCAACAAAGGCGGATGCAAAAAACTTTGAAGATGAATTAAAATACATGCTCATAAATCAAATTGCGGCGCCAAATTCCCCGCAATGGTTTAACACGGGACTCTCTCAATATTATGGGATTAAGGGCGAATCTCAGGGACATTTTTATGTTGATCCGGATTCAAATAAATTGGAAAAATCTTTGGACGCTTATTCCAGACCACAACCGCACGCATGCTTTATTCAATCGGTAAAAGACGATTTGGTAAACGAAGGTGGAATTTTTGATTTGATGACGCGTGAAGCAAGATTATTTAAATTTGGCTCAGGAACTGGCACAAATTTCTCTTCCATTCGAGGGAAAAGCGAAACTCTTTCCGGTGGCGGAAAATCTTCCGGCCTAATGAGCTTTTTAATTACAATTGATCGAGCTGCCGGCGCAATTAAATCGGGTGGAACAACGCGCCGAGCCGCAAAGATGGTGTGCCTCGACATTGATCATCCGGAAGTTGAAGACTTTATACAATGGAAAGTAAACGAAGAACAAAAAGTGGCCGCACTTTGTGCAGGTTCATACATTTGTTTTGAACATTTAAAAAAGATTTTGGACTGCGCCGTCGATAAAGGAATAAATCCGGAAGAAAACGCCGCACTAAAAAAACTGGTTGCGGACGCGCACAAAGACCATGTGCCGCTAAATTACATCAAGCGCATTTTGATGCTTGCCGAGCAGAATTTTAATACCGAGGATTTTAATTTTAAAGTTTTCGATACGGATTTTAGATCAGAAGCTTATTTAACTGTCTCCGGCCAAAATTCAAATAATTCACTTCGCATTACCGATGCTTTTTTGCGAGCTGTTGGCAATAACGAAGAATGGGAACTTATAAATAGAATAGATGGGAATGTGGCAAAAAAAATACCAGCGCAAAAATTATGGAAAGATGTTACTTATAGCGCTTGGGCCTGCGCCGATCCCGGCATTCAATTTGATACAACAATCAATGATTGGCACACTTGCCCTGCAGACGGCAAAATCAACGCCAGCAATCCATGCAGCGAATATATGTTTTTGGATGACACGGCTTGCAACTTGGCGAGCATAAATCTAATTAAATTTTATGATCCAGCAACGCTAAAGTTTGATACCGAAAGATTTAAACACGCGTGCAGACTTTGGACAATCGTTCTGGAAATTTCCGTATTGATGGCTCAATTCCCGGCAAAAGAAATTGCGCAAAAATCTTATGACTATCGAACTCTTGGCTTGGGATACGCAAATCTTGGAACAGTCTTAATGCAGATGGGAATCCCCTATTTGAGCGAAGAGGCCTATTCAATTTGCGGAGCAATTACTTCTATGATGTGTGGCGAGTCCTATTCCGCTTCTGCAGAAATGGCAAAAGTGCTTGGCTCTTTCCCACGTTACGAGCACAACAAAAAAGAAATGCTGCGAGTAATTAGAAACCACAGACGCGCAGCTTACAATTCTCCAAAAACCGATTACGAAAATTTGCACACGGCTCCACATGGAATTCAAGAAAAATCTTGCCCTGCTTATTTGCTAGAATGCGCACGCGAAACTTGGGACCGCGCGCTTGAACTGGGCGAAGAATATGGCTTCCGCAACGCACAAGTAACAGTTATTGCTCCAACCGGAACAATCGGACTTTTGATGGATTGCGACACAACCGGAATCGAACCGGACTTTGCATTGGTGAAATTTAAAAAACTTGTTGGCGGCGGATATTTTAAGATCGTAAATAATTCTGTGGCGCGCGCATTAAAAGCTTTAAATTACAACACAGCTCAAATTCGCGATATCGAAAATTATGCAA
This sequence comes from Candidatus Altimarinota bacterium, assembly GCA_041666125.1. GTDB lineage: Bacteria > Patescibacteriota > Gracilibacteria > UBA1369 > UM-FILTER-53-11 > JBAYHN01. Next base: position 19,106 of record JBAYHN010000005.1, read on the forward strand.
AAGGACACGGCACGCTGGAAAACTGCCCTTTTATAAACGAATCATCTCTGCAAAAACTTGGATTTACAGAGAAGGAATTATTGGCTATAGAAACGCAACTTTCCGCCATCTTTGAATTAAAATTTGCATTCAATCACTTTGTTCTTGGAACAGAATTCTGCCGCAACGTGCTGGGAATGACAGACGAAATTTTAAATGATCCAAAGACAGATATTTTACAAATTTTAGGATTTACCACAGAGCAAATCGAAAAGGCCAACGAATATGTTTGCGGAACAATGACTCTGGAAGGTGCACCGCACTTAAAAGAAATTCACTATCCTATTTTTGATTGCGCAAATCGCTGCGGCAAAAAAGGCAAACGATTTATTCCTTGGATTGCACATTTAAGGATGATGGCAGCCGCTCAACCTTTCATTACCGGCGCGATTAGCAAAACCATCAACATGCCGGAAGAAGCGCAGCTGGAAGATGTAAAAAAGGCCTACATGCTCAGCTGGGAATATGGGCTAAAGGCCGTTGCTCTTTATCGCGATGGCAGCAAATTAAGCCAGCCGCTAAACACTTCTTCTTCTGATTCCACATATGCCTCGCTCTTTAAATTTGATGAAAATGATTTTGATGAAACAATTGGTGGAGAGCAAATGCAAAAGGCAATTGCCGCGGAAACAGCTAGACCAATACGCAGAAAACTTCCTGCAGAACGCCAATCAATCACTCATAAATTCACAGTGGCTAACCACGAAGGTTATTTAACTGTCGGGCTTTATGATGATTCAACTCCGGGTGAAATCTTTATAAAAATGAGCAAAGAAGGTTCTACACTTTCCGGAATTATGGATGCGTTGGCACTTACAATCTCCCTGTGTTTGCAATATGGCGTACCGGTAGAAGTTTTGGTCGCAAAATTCTGCCACAGCCGTTTTGAACCATCCGGCATGACAGGCAATAAAAATATTCCGATTGTTAAATCTATTGTTGATTACATCGGCCGATACATGGCGCTAAAGTTTTTACCACGTGAAACTGCAAAAAAATATCATAATGCAGAATTAATTGATCGCGCTTATGCGGAACTCAGCCCGGCCATGATGCAAAGATTGCCGATGGAAGTTCCACCAATGGCAACTGCCGAAACAGCGCAGACTACAATTCAATTAAAAGAACCGGCTGTTGTTGCAGAAAAAAGAGAACATGTAAGCATCGTTTCTCCGCGAACAAAGGAACAATTGGCCAAAAGCCAGACAAACATGGTTCTTGCCCTAAACAACGAAGACGCCCCCATTTGCGGAACATGCGGAGTTGTTATGATTAGGAACGGAGCTTGCTACAAATGTATGGAATGTGGAGAGACCAGCGGATGTTCCTAAAGAATTGATTGGGAATGTATTTTGATCGGCGAACGGAATCGGGCACTTCCTCATACATGATTCGGAAGCGCCCTTTCTGTAAATGTTCGCCTTGTAAAAATACATCCCCAATCTTGCGATATTCTACTTTTAGTTATACAATAGCAATTCCATGGCCCCGCAAGAACAAGAACAATTAAGGAAAATCGAAGATCCAAAGAAATCACCTGACAAAGATGTGGGCAAGTTGCGTGACCAATATAAGGACTTATTGGAAAATGAAAAAAAGGCAATGCAGGGAGAATCCGGCAAATCATACAAAGACAGAAAAACGGACGTAATGTCCAAAAAAGACCTCGCTGCAGTAGAAAAATGGATTAACTCACCAGATAGCCAAGATGCAGCAGCATTAAAATATTGCATAGACAATTTTGAAAAAGGGAAACAATCGGTAAAAAGGCAGGTTGATGCATACAAAAAACAATTGGAAGATCTTGCGAAGAAGGGCGAATTTTCTAAAGAAAGCATTAGTGAATACTTAAAATGGTTTCACGAAGATTTGAACTTCCAAGAAAGAGAACAATATTTGAGCAGCAAAAATACCGACGCACAAAATCCAGCCAGAGCAAAAACATTACACGAAGCAAATGACCTCTTTAAATTCTTCACAAACCCGGCATCAAAAAAAGCTGCGGAAGATCAAAGAAAACTTTTCGACAAAAAAGATTTACAGGGCAGACAAAAAGAAGTTGAGGTAATGAAAACGAAGAGAAAGCTACTCGAAGACTCCAAATTACCACACGTCGTGCGCGAATCTTTAAAAGGCCAAATATTGCAGTTAGATGCCAGCGCAACTTCTCAAACAATTAATAAAGCTCTAGATAGACACAAAATCATAAAGGCTAGATTTTTAAAACTTCCGCGAATGGTACAAGCCGAAAGCACAGCGGCTTTTAAAGAAATGGGATTTGATCAAAGAGAAAAATTCTTAAAAGAAACAGAATCAAAGGTCTTAAAATTCACAATGCAGTACAGAACGCAGATTGTAGAACGCCAAAGACCGGATAACGACGGGCTAACTCTTTTCTCCAGCAAGCCCATTATACAAACAGGCACCAGCGCAAATTCATACATGAAATGGTTTGAAAATGATTTAACTCTTGCCGGAATGGCTGGGGCAGTTTCATCTTCCGATCTGCAAAATCCGGAGCGAAGAACCGTGTGCGACACAATGCGCAAACAATTACCAAAAATTCCTGGCAAAATGCGCGCAGCGGCATTAAAAGAATTTAATGAAGCAGACTTGGACGAAAGAAAGACAGTAATAATCCCAAAATGGGAAGAAAAATGTAAAAAAATGGAGGCGAATGCCGGGGAAGGAAATATTGTTCATCGCCTACTCCGAAAAATAATGGGGACTTCTGCAAATGAAGACGTGCAGCGCCCAATGGAAGCCTGGGCAGTAATGAATGAGATAACAAAGGAGAAAAGGAGAAATTCTCAGCGACTTGGCCACAGCGCAAAAACAAATGTGGCAAAGGAGGCTGCAGAAAAAGGAGAAACCGCCAGCCTGGATAGAACTCAAAAAATTATTGGCGCCGTGCACGATGAAAAATTAAAGACCCAAGATGGTAAATTAAAATTAAAAGCGGATACAATGATGGCAACGCCTGGAGCAGTACAAAGTTTAAAGCGAACGCTAAAACAAGTTGGTATTGATGATTCAAATAAGGCTCAAATAGCAGGTGATGTGTTGCTTGTAACACAGGCCGGAGTTGTAATTACAGAGGAAAGAGAATTTATTACCGGCGAATTGCAAAGACAACTTGGAAGTGTAAGAAAAAAAGTGGCGCCGGTCCTCCAAAAATTATTAGTGGGAGAAGGCGTGAATTTGGACGACAAACAGCTGGATGCACAGCTAAAAACGGCCGATTGGGAGGAAATGGGCAAGGAAAAGATAAGAAGGGCCGCTTAGCATTACATTTTAGGAGCTTTTCTGGTATAATTAGACGAAAGCTTTTTTATGATAGTAGATATAATTTTAATAGGAATCTCGCTCTTCATGTGCCTCCTGCTCGTGACTGTGTTTGTGCACATGTTTTTTCTTATACCTTATGTGCCTTCCAACAATCGAGCGGTTGATAATATGATTAGAGTTGCGAAGTTAAAGCCAAACGAGACAGTTTTTGATCTTGGGTGTGGAGATGCAAGATTTTTGATAGAGGCAGAAAAAAAGGCGCGCGTTAAAGCAATTGGATTTGAGATTGCTCCCCTGGTTTATATGCTGGCCATTACAAGAAAATTTATTTCCGGATCAAAGGCGCAAATTAATTTGCGAAGTTTTTTTAATGCGGATTTGCACAGCGCAAACGTAATTTTCTGCTACCTATTCCCAAATGTAATGGAACGCCTGGCGGAAAAAATCAAAAAAGAATGCAAGCGAGGAACGCGTATTATAAGCAATACGTTCAGCATTCCGGGGCTTAAATTGGTAGAAAAAATTTTAAAAGATCCAAAAAAAGGAATCCCAACAATTTATGTTTACAAGGTCTGAAATAATTCTAATAATTGAGGTAATAATTTTAGCGCTGCTTTTTATTCCTACAGTAATGGCTCTGTTGATCGCGCCGTGGGTGCCAACTCCAGAGAAACGCATTTTAAAGATGCTTGAATTGGCTAATATTAAGCCGGGAGACAAAGTTTATGATCTTGGCTGTGGCGATGGAAGAATGGTTCACTTGGCCTCGAAAGTTTATGGCGCGAATAGCGTTGGTGTTGAATTTTCGCCTTTAGTTTATGCAATGGCTCGCGTGCGTAATTTTATTCTAAGCTCAAAATCAAAAGTAATTTTTGCGGATTTTAGAAAAGTTGATTTGTCGGATGCAAAAGTTGTGATGATGTATTTGCTTCCACAGGCAGTTGAAGATTTGCGCCCAAAATTTGAAAGAGAATTGCCGCACGGCGCAAAGATAATTTCCTATGCGTTTGCCATAAAAAGCTTGGAACCGACTTATGTTGAGCCAAAAAATCCAGAAAGAAATCATGCCCCAATTTGGATTTATGAAATTCAGAATGGCGCTCAGAAGTTAAAAGATGCGCCGGGGATTCCCGCCAATAAATGAATAATATAAATTACCGCTTCGAAAAGAATCCACGTCGGTCCGGCGAAGATTTTGCCGAATATTAAGCCAAGAAAACTCCCTACCATTAAAATTGGAATAAATGGGAGAACTACTAAATTGGCGAACGTGGAGATTGCGGAAAAATTTTTGAATTGGAAAAATATGATTGGTAAGGCAAAAACCTGCGCCGACCACGTTGAGGCCAGATTTTCTCGCAGTGAAAATTTTTCCGGCACAAACTTGAGCTTTTCATTTATGCGCTTGGAAAAAAGAATCATTCCGGCGGTTGCAGCAAACGACAACTGAAAACCTATGTCATAAAAAATAATAAAAGGATCAAGCAGAGCCATTGCAAAGCCCGTTATAAAAAGCGCACGCAGTCCGCTATATGGCCGCCCAAAAAACTTAGCCACGAGCGAAAGCGACCCCATAAATGCTGCTCGCACAACAGAAGCACTGGCTCCAACCAAAAGCGTAAAAACAGCAACCATAAGAATAGAAAGAGTAACCGAATATTTCCGTGGCAAAAAAGCGCAAATCGCAGAAATAAAAGAAATAACAATCACAATATTGTAACCGGAAATTGCAAGAATATGAGTAAGCCCACACGTCTTAAAATCCTGTTTATTATCTGCCGGAATAGCGCTTCTGCTACCCAAAAGAATGCCGGCAGCAAGACTCGAAGAAGGTTCCGGGAAAACACCATTCAGCCTTTCAATTAAGACCAATTTAAGCCTATGCAACGCCCCAAAAACATTATAAGCACTCCTATTAACCACCTCCACACTTGGACTTTTTATAAATCCGCGAATGCGCGGATCCGGTATAAAATATTCTTCCAAAATTCCACTTAAAATTAAAATGTCCCCAATTTCCGGCATTTGAACCATCACGGTTTTTATTGCGATTTTTCCGACAATCTCACGCCAACTCCCAAATAATTTTATTTTCCGCACATCCAAATAAAAAATACCAACTGCGTCTTCTATATCCGGCGATTCGGCCACCACAGCTTCAATTTCCACTCGCTGCCCCAAATAAAACCCAACATTGCCGGAATCATTTTTTGCCGGCAGCGCAAGCCAATACCTTAAAGCAAAAACAAGAAAGGCCAGGACCCAAATTGAAACGTTTTTCAGTTTCACAGAGTCCCAGCCTATCAAAACTTTATTAAATTTTTATGAACTTTTTATTACAACAGAACACAAGTGAATCCTAAAATAAGCCATGAGCGCTGCCTGCCAGCAAGCAAATGGCTTATTTTAGAGATAAAGGCAGTGTTCCTTATAAATAAAACCAGAATTGCTAATTATTTCTTTACAGGAGTAACCGCTTTTGGAGCTACCTGCTTTGCACCCAAATCTCCGGCAGCTGGAACCGCAGCTTCCTGTCCCACAGAGCTAAACGCTCCCAAAATAGGCAGCAGCATTAACGGATTGAATTCTTGTGCACCAGCCGGAGCCTCTACTGTGACATCCTTTCCAAAATCCCAAGAAGTATAATCAATTTCGAAAGAAGTGGAAGGTCCCTGTTTTGGTTGGCTTGTAACCGTTCCCTGGATTCTGTGCATATAATTATCACCACCAATCCAAAGAGCTCCGCTTGTTTCGATTTCTTTCAAACGCTCACCAATTGCAACTTCCTCTTCCGGTTGTAATTGACTGCCGGAAATTCTAATCATTTCCAAAAGGAATTTCTTCAAAGCCTCTTTATCCAAATCCACGCGATACTTTGTCATCTCGGATCCCTGTATCATTTCTTTTGCTTCTTCACGAGCACCGGTAAAAAACTTTGTATTCTTCAAAAGTTCCCTAAATTCGGCCTGCTGAGAACCATACTTGCTAAGAGTGCTGTCTTCGCTTGCAGGCAATGACCACCAAACATTCAAAACCGAAGCAAGTTGTGTATTTAAAGCCTTCCCGCCCTCTCCAGGCATTTGAAGGCTACCAACTTTTACAAAAACTTTTTTGTCCGAAGCTTTGATCATAAAATCTCCGGAATATTTCTGGCCATCAACGGTTGCATCAGCTTTAAAAGCAACATCAATTTTAGGATTTTCAGAATCGGAAGTGTCCATTTTACCAGAAGCATCCAACTCAAACTGAATAGTCTCCGGCTTTTCACCAGCTGGAGCCTTTAGAGTTCCAGATAGCTTTAATATAGAATTCATTTTGTTTACATCTGCGAACTTTGCAAAACCTTCATCTACAGCTTTTTGAGGATCCTTTGTAAAAAGGCTGCAACCGGAAACAGAAAGAACCAAAGACAACGTAGCAATCAATGCGATTACTTTTTTCATATTAGATAAATTAAAAAATACACGTATTTAAGGTTATAAAAACTTGGATTGATTGTCAAAAGAGCGAGTAGACTATCGAGATGAATTATGTTATAATAATATGATGAAAAACAATAAACATAAAGGAGCCGGTAGAAGGCTAACCCATAGGGTAAGCACAGGTCACGGCATCAAAAAACACCAAATCCTAAAAATAAGACTAATTTGGTTTTTATCTGTTGCTCTGATTATTTCAATAGCGGCAAACGTGTTTGCACAGTCACCTTTGCCATCTTCCTATCTAGGTAGCACATTTAAAGATAGCCAAAAAATTCAAAAGAAAATCTTCGCAAAAGCTATGGCACAGGCTCTTAATATTCCACCTGCAGAAAACTCAAAATGTTTTAAAGATTTAAATCAAACAGACGAGACTTCACCCTTTATATGTGGACTTGCGCAGGCAAAAATTATAACCGCCACAAGTTCAAAGAAATTTCTCCCTAATAATCAAACAGATTTTGGATTTGCAATTACAAGCTTGTGTCGTGCAAAAAATTGGAATGTAAAAAAGAATTTTAAAGATTGTGCCAGCTATGCAAAAACTCAAGGTATTCTTGCCTCCCCGTTTCCAAAGACAATAGCATCTACAAAAAAGGCAACGTACAAAGAGCTTTCTTTGCTTTTAGATCGCACGCTATCCACAGCGGGACAAGCACAAAACATTCAAAGCGAAGACAGGCCTATTTCTAAAGAACAAGACCAAGCAAATCAAAAATTTAATGACACTATTCCAACTCAGCAAATTGAATCTTTATCTTTTACTCCGGTTCCTAACACAACTGCAGACGTCGGCTTCTTTGACAACATAAAGCTGCTAGCTCCCCTTCCTACAAGATTTTACAAAGACGAAGTGTACCTTGTTGAAGGCGACGTTATAAATAAATCCGCAAGCGAAGCCTTTGTATTCTTATGTCCGGACAAATTCAGCTGCGATAAATCAAAAAACTTTTTGGAGAAAACAACGAATAATCATTTTAAAATCTCCGTAAGTTTTAAAGAAATTGGCAACTATCAGCTTGGAGTAATTCCAGGCAGATCCGGCACAAGTAAAATTCAGAATATTTCCGTATTACCTGGAGAACCGGAATCAAGCACGGGCGAAACGCCAACTTCTTTGGCGGTCAATTATGCCGGCGGCAAAACAACTTTTAGCTGGGGCGGAACGGGTTCGCTCACAAGGCTTACAGTTTTCCAAAACAACAAACGTCGCGACTATTTATTCCGTCAAAAAACAAATAATTTCTCCCCGGCCTCAAAAGATTTTGATGGCTTTGCAAAAGGCAAAGCGGGCTGGAAAATTCAAATTGGCAACAAAGCAAGCGACACACGAGAAATTAACTTAACGGTGCAAGATTTCTACAAAGTAAGAAGCGAAGCCGTACAAATAAAACAAGTTAAAGAAACATATCCGGCTCCAACCAAATTTACTTTTCAGGGAAAAACTCTCTCGAAAATTTCCAACAAGGCCGCATTTACACTTCCAAACGGCCAAGTTAAGGACGTAAATTTTGCTTCAAGCACAGTGCCGGCCCAAACCATCTTTAATATCGAAACAAATCTTGATTCAACCGGAACATATATTTTTGAAGTAAATGACACGGAAGGAGGAGCCGTTATAAATATTCCTATCTTCGTGGGCGACAGCATTCCGCTTTTGCCGGACTATTTTGCGCTTAACGAAGAGGTTCTCGACACTTCACCAATTTCCAATCTAAATACAGCTAAACAGCAACTGCTAACTCTTATAAATAAAGATCGAGCCAATCATTCTCTTGCACCTGTAGCTATGGACAACGCTTTAAATGCAATTGCTCAGGCTCACAGCCAAGACATGAAAGACAGAAACTTTTTTGCACACATAAATCCTTCCAATTTAGGGCCGGATGATCGCAGAAAAAACGCAGGCTACACTTCCGCAGTGCGCGAAAATCTTGGTAAGGCGGCAACTCTTGGACTTGTTGAGCAGGGACTTATGCGCAGCCCGGTACATCGCGCCGCAATTATTGATCCAAATATGACGCGCGTTGGAATTGGAATAGTAAAAGATTCCGAGGGTTATATATTGGCAACTCAAAATTTTAGCGCCGACCCGGTAACCGGAGATCAGCTTTCCGGCATTGTCGATGAATTATTTAACTATGCAAATTCGGTTCGAAGCCAAAATGGCCTGCCAAATTTGAGCCACAATCAAACCTTAAAAGAAGTGGCAGCCCAGTGGTCCGAACAAATGGCAACAGACGATTTCTTCTCAACTACAAATCCTTCTGGCGGACAAGGCCTTGTGGATATATTGCATGCCCGAAACGTAAAAACTGCAATTAAGATGTACATAATTAAAGCCTCTCAAAAAGATCAGCTAAGAGAAGAAATATTGGCAGAAGATGCCATCACCGATGCCTCAAATATAAAAGTAGGCATAGGAATAGGCACCAACAAAATCGGGGAAATCTTTATGACTGCAATTTATACACCATAAAGCACTCGTGTTGCTGTATTTAGGAGTTATTTCCTGGAATACTTTAGTGCCATCATGTGCATGGTTTTTAGAAGATTCATTTGGTAAAATGGTCGTTGCGTGATCGATTTTAAACATAAAAAAATCAGACTTACTCCAAGGCGAAAACCGCTTAGCGAGAAGGCAAAACAGCACCTACTTACCGCTGTAGGCATCATCCTAATACTTGTTGTTATATATCTGGGTGGACGAGCTCTTATAAACAAAATTAGCAATTCTAAAATCTTTAGCCTTATAACCGGCCTTGTGGGCCAGGAATTGCAAACCGACGACCACGGCAATACAAACATCCTCATGTTCGGCGTAGGTGGTGGAGAACATGAAGGAAAAGACCTAACGGACACAATAATAGTTGCGAGTATTAATCATGAAAATTCTTCAATCGGAATGCTCTCTCTTCCGCGCGATCTTTATGTAAAATCCACGGCTGGAGACATGCGTGTAAATAAGCTTTATGAAGCCGGTAAAAATAAATGGGATTCAATGGAGGGCTTGAATTTTGCGCGCGACACAATTGGAAACATTTTGGATATTAAACTCCAATATGTGGTTAAGGTGGATTTTGAGGCATTTACAAAAATTGTGGACGCCATTGGTGGAATAGATTTGTATATAGAAAATGAGATTAATGATCCGATGTATCCAAAAGATGGAACGTTTGACTATGAGACATTCTACATTGCAAAGGGATTTCAGCATTTAGATGGAACGACGGCTTTAAAATATGCACGTTCACGCAAAACCAGCTCGGATTTTGACCGCAGCTCTCGCCAACAAGAAGTAATGTTGGCAATAAAAGATAAGATTCAAAAAGAGCAAATAATAAGCAAACGCAGCCTACTCCGCGAGGCCTATTATTCCCTAACAGAACACGTTGAAACCGATATGTCTTTTGGCGAAATGTTAACTTTTGCGGAATTTGGTTCAAAACTTGATGCCAAATCCGTTTCTATGTCGACACTTAACGATGAGCCGAATTTTAAAGGAGGACTTTTATATGTACCGGTAAGAGATCTTTACGGCGGAGCCTATGTACTTTTACCTGCAGGCGATAACTTTAATTCACTAAGATTTTTTGCGCGCCTTACTTTTTACGGACCAAGAGATGTTGCAGGAATTCCAATGGCAATCGTTAATGGCACAAAAGAAAACGGACTCGCCAGCAAATATAAGAGCATTTTACATAGATTTGGAATCGCAACTGGCGCGACAGCCAATGCGAGAAGGCAAGATTTACAAGAAACGACTTGGTATATCGTTGCGCCGGAAGCGCGTCCTCTTGTAGAGTTTTTACAGGAAATTTTGCCTGGCAAAATTTCCACGGAAATCCCAACGGAATATAAAATGGATCCAAAACTTATCGGATCAAAATTCATACTGGAAATAGGCAAAGACTACGAACCAACCCTAAGGAAACTTGATATATTTAAAAATATTTTCTTAATGGTGCCTCCACCTGGCGCGGCTGCAAAAACCACAACGGCCCCAGGCCAAGTAAAACCAGCCTCATCACCAACCACAACTGTAAAATAAATCATGCTAAGCAATCTTATTTATTATTTGATCCTGGAAACTTTTGAGCCGTCGTACGGTACTCTTTTGAGCATCGTGCCACAGGAAATAATTGCCTCCGCAATGACGGAAAATTTAAAAGACAAAAATCTCGAAATTCCTTATGCAAGCACGCTAAATCTGTCTTTGGATATTCCAAATGCACCTCAAAAAATCGGCGACAGCATAGCTCCGGTACTTGCTGCAAAATCCGTTTACGCATTGGATTTAAACTCCGGCTCCCCTCTTTTTGTAAATGATATTTTCACGCGCCGCCCAATAGCCTCAATTGCAAAATTAATGACGGCAATGGTTATTTTGGATAATCACGATTTAAATGAAAAAGTAAAAGTGAGCAAAGCCGCCGCCCTTACAGAAGGCTCCAGCATGATGCTTCTAATGGACGAAGAAATGACCGTCGGCGATTTATTAACAGGAATGCTAATAAATTCCGGCAACGACGCAGCTTTTGCACTTGCCGAGTACGACGCCGGTAACGAAGCAGCTTTTGTAAAAAAAATGAATCAAAAAGGAATTGAACTCGGACTAAAAGATACTAATTTTTCCAATGCAAAAGGCTTTGATGAACCGGGGAATTACGCCACGGCCTTTGACGTTATGATATTTGGCCGCGCAGCCCTGGAATACCCATTCATTCGCAAGACGGTACAAAATAAAACTTACGAAGTTTACTCTGTAGATAAAAAAATTAAACACGAGCTAAAAAGCACCAACGAACTTTTGGAAAATCCATTTTTTAAAGTGGTTGGCCTAAAAACCGGCAGCACTCCAGCGGCTGGCGAATCTTTTGTCTCCCTGGTTCAAGGCCCAAACAACCACGAAATTCTAACGGTAATGCTTCACAGCCCGGATCGATTTCAAGAAACAAAAGTCCTTATAGACTGGCTTTTGAGAAACTACAAATTTTAATTTTCCTTAACAAAACTGCCACAACATGTTCCAAAATTTTGATTTAGAAACCACCATTCGACACTTTTTCCTTATTTTTGGACTAACTATTGCAAGTTTTATAATTGTGGCGGGAATAACACCTTTTTATTACAAATTTCTGCTTAAATTTGGCATTAAGAAAAAATTGAGAGAAGAAGCTGCCGACGGCAAAGCCGCAACCATTTTTAGAGAGCTCCACAAAGGCAAAGAAGGCACCCCAACGATGGGTGGAGTGTTAATTTGGGTAGTTGCAGCATTAATTGTTTTAATCTCTCCTGCGGCCCAGTTTTTTGGCATAACCCACTTCTCACTCTTAAACAGAAACGAAACCTACATTCCGGTTTTTACACTTATATCCGTTGGCATTTTGGGTCTCATTGACGATTACCTAAATATTCACAGCGAACAAAAAGGACTTAGGGTAAAACCAAAGTTCTTATGGCTAACACTTTTTGCGCTAATGGGCGGCCTGTGGTTTTACTTTAAATTAGGCTACAACACCATACATATTCCGGGAATCGGCGACGCACCAATCGGCATTTTTTATATTTTACTTTTTATTTTTATAATTGTCGCCAGTGCCAATGCGGTTAATATAACAGATGGATTGGATGGGCTTGCCGGCGGATTGATAGTAATAGCTTTTACGGCTTTTGGAGCAATTGCATACATGCAGAGTCTTGTAATTTTGGCCGCTTTTTGTGGAATTATAGTTGGCGCAACCTTGGCTTTTTTGTGGTTCAATATTCCTCCTGC
>JBAYHN010000006.1:0-31476 GCA_041666125.1 Candidatus Altimarinota bacterium
CGCGTATGCCAATCTCGGCCTTTTTAATCTTATCTTCCGTAGTTACGCTGTGTTTTGAAGGAAAAACCGTGATCTCATTAAATTCATTTATTACTTCACCGGTAAAAGAATCCGCTTCCACAATATTTTCGATTTCATCGCCAAAAAATTCCAGACGGAAAATTGTATCCTGGCCCGGAGGAAAAATTTCCACCGTGTCTCCAAGCACGTGAAACATACCCTGTTTAAATTCCATGCTGGACCTCGTATATTGGATGTCCGTTAGCCTGCGAAGCAATTTATCGCGCTCAAAATTTTCGCCCTTTTTTAAAGTGATTGCCAACGCCTCATATTCTTCCACCGAACCAAGTCCATAAATACAAGAAACGGAAGCGATAATAATAACGTCTTTGCGCGTGAGCAAATGCATTGTGGCGGCATGCCTAAATTTGCTAATTTCCTCGTTAATTGACGCATCTTTTTCTATGTAAGTATCAGTAGCAGGCATATATGCCTCCGGCTGATAATAATCATAATAAGAAACAAAATAATCCACTGCATTTTCCGGGAAAAACTCCTTAAATTCAGCATAAAGCTGCGCAGCCAAAGTTTTGTTATGCGAAATTATAAGCGTCGGCTTTTGGATTTTTTCGATTACAGAAGCCACGGTAAAAGTTTTGCCAGAGCCTGTAACTCCAAGCAAAACCTGATCTCTTATGCCGGAATTAATAGCTTTTGTGAGCTTTTCAATTGCCTGTGGCTGATCGCCTGCGGCCTTAAAAGGCGCAACCAGTTTGAATTTTCGGGAAGAATCTTTTGACATATAATAGGGCTCAAGCAGTCTAGCAGAGAAAAAGGGGCTATAACAGGGCTATATTACTCCTGAGGCCTATTTATTCATCATTTTTTTGGCTTTCTCCAGCACTTCTTCCAGCTTTGCCTCCGATTTCAAAACAAATTCACATTTACCACCTTCATCTGCACATTTTCGCGCCTTAACATCATCATTCAAATTCGTGAGTATTAAAACCGGCACGTCCTTGCCAAATTCATCAACCCTTAGTCTTTTCAAAAAATCCGAGCCATCCATGTGTGGCATAACCAAATCAAGCAAAATCAAATCGTATTTATGACTAAGGACTGCATTTAGTCCTTCTTCGCCATCTTTGGCTTCAACTATTTCAAAGCCTGCGCGAGTAAACTTATCGGCCAAAGCCTTGCGTATAGAAACCTCATCTTCAATAATTAAAATTTTTGGTGTATTCATAAATATTATTTTTTATGCTTTCCTATAAGCGGGATCGTAACATAAAATGCCGTTCCTTTATTTTCAGCACTTTCAAACCATATCTTTCCTCCGAATTGCTCAATAATAGATTTAGTTATATATAGCCCAAGCCCCGTGCCATCAGAGTCTACTACTTTTGCATTGTCTGCTCTAAAAAGCTTTGTAAAAATTTTTGATCTCGCCGATTCCGGTATGCCGCAGCCATTATCCGCTACCGTGATTTGAACATACGAAGTTTTTTGCTCTATTTTTAACGTAACTTTTCCGTTTTCATGTGTGTATTTTACGGCATTAGAGAGAAGGTTCTGAAAAACAATACGCATCAGTTTTGGATCAATATAAATTTTTGGAATCTTATTCCCGTACTCTTCAACTATTTTAAGCTTCTTCTGCGAAATATCATGACTTAATTCTTTTATTACGCTGCTCGCAAATTCGCGTATATCAACCATTTTCGGCTCAATCACAAAAGTGCCAAGCTCCAAACGAGAAACATTCAAAAGCGCTCCAACCAAACCCACCATTCTTTTATTGGCATTATAAATTTCCTTCAAATATTTCTTTTGATTTTTATTTATTTTTCCAGCATCGCCGGCAAGCAGCATTTCTGCATACCAATTTACAGAAGACAGCGGCGTGCGCAATTGGTGCGAAGCCAAAGACACAAACTCGCTCTTTACACGATCTATATTTTTTTCTTTTGTAATGTCCCTCTCTATTCCTACAAAGAAAATAATTTCGCCATTTTTGTCCAAAACCGGCGAAATACTAAGCACTGCATCATATTCTTCACCGCCCTTGCGACGATTGCGAATTTCGCCCACATACGGCTTCTTTTCGGTTTTTATGCGCTTCCACATTTTTTTATAATATGGCTCCGGCATAGGCAATTTCCACAAAGCCGCAGCCTTTTGCCCAATTGCTGCCTTGGGGGAATAACCCGTTACAGTCTCCATTGCTCTGTTTACATAAACCACAATTCCCTCGCTATCAGTTATTACAATGAGATCAGAAGCATCGTCCACCGCCATCTTAAATTTTTGCAACTCTGCAATTTGAACTGCCTTATATCTTGCATTAAGCATCATGTAAAATGTGACAGACAAAAACATAGCCAGCAGTGCGCCGCCAACAAACAGAATTAATGGAATTATTACTTCCGATTCTGCGAGCCCAAAATCCGATCCACCTTCAAAAAGAAGCTTCCACACTCTACCTGCTTGTGCAATTTCACTTGTACTATTAAGATTTGAGTTTTTTTCTTGTGCTGGAATTTCTATGGTCGTACTCCAGTCGAACAACAGATCTACGTTTCCCGTTGTTTTTGCAGTAGCATCAAACGCACTAAATTTTAATTCATTAAATCTATTTATAAATTTCTTCAATGTATTTGCCGAGAATTGCTCTATGCGAACAGCCGCATTAACAAACCCAATTAAATTGGCGCGTTTTAATTCTAGTGTAGATATATCTGCGCCAATCCTATAAACCGGCATTATAATTAAAACTCCAACTGCATTATCCGGCAGCAGCCGAATCGTTGATGTTAGCCGCGCATCGCCACTGTCCCGCGCAAAATCCATTGCAGCACGCCTAACATTGTCAGAATAAAAATCAAAACCAAGAACTTCTTCATTCTCCTTCTCTGGTTCAATATATTTCACGGGGAAATGATTGCCATTTTCTTTCTCTGTAAAAGATATGGCAGAAAGTCCAGGATATTGTTTTTTAATGTCAATCGTCCCAATAAAAGCCTTAAATTCATTCTGGCTAACTGCATAGTCAGCCACAAAAAGCCCTTTAATAAAATATAAAGCGTGTATATATTGATCGATTTCTTCGTTTACTGCAGCGGTAATCTCATTAACGGCCAAATCAAACTTAAGAAAGCTTTGCGTTTTTTGATTTTGATATGAAGCAAGCGAAACCCACACAGAAAGAGCTAATCCAATCAATAAAACTAACACGGGTATTGCCAATAATTTTAATCTCACCATCACATTCATATTTTATTTTTATTTTTAACTTTTTGACTACCTCGTAACCGTAATAGACGCGCCACTCTCGGCATAATACGACGTCACAGTTAACCTATTATTTGCAGTTTTGAATATTGTGTAACCAGTAGCATTGTCTCCGGAATTAATCCTGATCGGATCAATTGGCATGGAAACCAAATATTTTTCGTTCGTTGTTAAAACAGCCAAATCAACCAATCCGCCGGTGCAAGTCACATTGCTTCTGCATATTTCAGTAGGGCTAAGACCTATAGTTACAGGCATTGTTCCATTATTATCTATAGAATATTGGTAAGCAGCATCCAGAATAGTCCTAACATCACTTCTGCGCTGATCATTGCGAGTATCCGCCAATTGTTTGCTCGGATTAATTGCCAAAATAACTATTCCGGCCAAAATCGCGATGATTGCTACGACCAGCAAAACTTCTATTAATGTAAATCCTTTTTTCGATAAAAGTTTTTTTTGCATATGGTTATCTTGTTACGCTAATAGTAGAGCCTTGTTCTACGAGCGGAGCAGTCACAGTGACGCGTCCATTTGCAGATTTGGAGATATTATATGACGTTCCGTTTACAGAAACTCCACTCGGATCAATTGGCATAGAAACAACATATTTTTCGCTCGCCGTTAGTACGCCAAGATCTATAAGTCCAGTGCAAGTTCCACCTGTTTTGCAAATTTCTGTAGAAGTAACCGTAATACTTGCCGGCAGAACCCCTTTATTATCGATGGCATATTGGTACACCGCATTTAAAACAGTATTCACATCAGCGCGACGCTGTGCGTTTCGCGTATCTCCCAGCTGTTTGGTCGGATTAATTGCCAAAATAACTATTCCGGCCAAAATAGCGATCGCAGCGACAACAAGCAATATTTCCAAAAGGGTAAATCCATTTTTTGAGGCGTTAATTTTATTCATTTTTGAGTTTTTCAAATTAATTTTATTATTCTTATTATAACACAAAAGCTAAAAATCAGCGAGTTCCTGCCAGTAGATTGAGCTTATAGTTGGATTTATATGACTTATCATAACTTTTGATTTTCGGATTTCGCTGCCCACCGTACCGGTTGAGGTTATCGTCCTAGTTGTGCCTCCAGTATTTATAACAGTATATGTACACGAACCATCGCCGATTGTTAATGTGCCAGTGCCGGTAAAAATAATTGATTCGCGAATTTTAGTTAGCCCCTCTTCTGCACAAGCTACAGATAACGCTTTTGCCTTGGCGGAATTTTCCAATTCCAAGCCGGTTCGCGAAGTATCAATTCCAAGCAAAACCATATATACCGCAATGGACGTCATAACTACGCCCAGAATTAAAACCGCTAGAAGTGCACCAAATCCCCTATTGTTGTCTAAGGCTTGCCGAGGCATAAAAAGTTTTTGAATAAATGAATTCATTGCGACCAGAGGCGGAGTTATACGCCAATGTAAATTGTATTTTTACAGTGCCTTTTGTTCCCGGCCTGGATAAATTCTGAAAAGTTAAACCTGAAGCTACAACGTTTGTCGCAGTTAATACAACCGCTGCACCGGCACCTTCTTTTATTCTTATAGCTCCAGCACTTAAATCAAAAATAGTTGGATTCTTGCTTAAATTCAAAGTGCTAAACGACACAGAATTTGCAGAATTGCCTGCGGCCGGCGAATTTATTAAAAGGGCATTGCGACCCACTTGCGTCATTATTTGAATTACAGCCGCTCCTTGCTGTTCAACCTCAGAAACAACCTGACTTTTTGTTCTAATTTGCAAAGTATTAAAAAGAAAAACCGACACAACCATCAATATTGTAGCCAGCAAGCCTATGGAAAGCAGGAGTTCTACCAAGGTAAATGCCTGTGTATGTTTTTTCATAAATTATTGAGGTGCAAGTATTACTAATTCCGCTGCATTAGCCACGCCAACGCTGTATGCTCGATCGCGAACAGAATCATATGCAATTCCGTCCACAGCTCCACCTAAGTTGAATGTGCCTACGGAAACCGGCGCAGCCGGAGTTGAAATATCCAAAACCTGGAATTCCTGCGTTCCATTATCTTTTGCCAAGAAAACATAGTCACTATTTGCATCGAACACCAAGTCATTTAAACCGTCCGAAACAGCGATAGAACCAAGAGTGGCGGGCACGAGTGGATTTGTGACGTCAACGATATAAACATTACTTCCGCGACCAAGCGCAACGATATTCGAAAATCCATCTATTGTCGTGGCATTTGTGTTTCCAGTTATATTAAGGCTTCCAACAATGGACATGCTGGCTGGATTTGAAATATTAACAACTTGTATTTCCTGACTATTGTCCGCTGATGCAATATATGCGTAACTTCCCAAGACCACTATTTCGTTTGCATCTGCTCCAAGGTCCAGGGAACCAAGCGAAGTTGGAGCCGCGGGATTACTCGCGTTTATAACGATGAATTCATCGTTAGCGCTGGACACTCTCAATGAATACACTGTCGTCCCATTTACAAAAACGCCTGAGCCGTCTGCGTTTCCGGGAGCATTAAAAATGCCAACCAGTGCCGGTGCGACCGGATTTGAAATATTTACTATTTGCAATTCTTCGCTATTGCCGTTTGTAGTTATGTACGCATAATTTCCGCTGATATCTATATTCACCGGCACACCTGTTAGATTAATTGATCCGACAACTGTTGGAGCAGCCAAGTTTGTAAGATCTATAACATAAAAATTGTTACCATTTCCATTTCTGATTATGTATGCGTAGTTATTAGCATATTTGATTTTTAAACCATTGGCATTTGTGAGTAAATTCAGCGAGGAAACTTGTTGGGGAAGCGCCCAATTTCCATGACCCGCCGCCATCCAATTAGTTAAATATGTCACAAGCGAAGTGGAGCCCGCTCTTTGCTCATTTTGATTCCAAGTGACAGTAGAAGTTACCATTTTTCGTTTTGTGCCCACGGCTGCAATTTGTACTTGCCTCGTGAATATGTCGTTTATATCTTGCGTTCCCGAAAACGCCCATTGCCCGCCAGAAACAGCCAAACCATGCGCACCGTCAGTTAAATTTACATATGCGGAGTCACGAATATTGCGAACTGCTTCCAGCCCTTCATCCGCCAAAAAAACCGCCTGCACCCGGCGCCCAAACGTGGACGGGCTTTCTTCTCCATAAATCAAGGCGCCAAATATTCCAGTCGCCAACAAAGCAAAAAGTCCAGCTGCAAGTATTATTTCAATTAGAGAAAATCCTTTATTTTGTTTTTTTATATTCATTTTTAATAACTTACTGTCCCGTAAGAATTAATCGCAATATTTCTAATTTCATTTGTCGAAGTAGTGAGCGTTGCCGTACCGGCAGCAAGCGGGAATCCGGTAAATTTCGCAAAAACAAATTCTGTCGTGCCGCTCCCGGTTATTGTTACCGGCACATCAAAAGTTTCGTCAAAATTTACATCTCTGGCAGCATAAGCCGCGCCCTTAAAAAGGATCACCGCAGTGCTGGTTAATTTAATCCCCCAAGAAGAATCTTCGCTTGACCCTTGAGATAAAACTTGCGCACGCCTTGCGGTTGACGCCACTGCATTCACAACCAAATCCACATCATTTTTTACCTGAAATGACTGATAAATAGGCACGGAAATAACGGCCATAATCGCCATTAAAGCAATCACCAAAAGCATTTCCTGAAGAGTAAATCCTTTCTTCATCTTAATTGTCCAATTAAGCTGTAAATTGGAAGAATAACGGCAAGTGCCACAGCCACAACTCCAAGCCAAACAATCACCAGCAAAATTGGCTCAAGAATCGTAGCCAAATCTTTGGTGGTCGTTTCCGTTTTTGCTTCAAAAATTTTACCGATTTTTATAAATACCTCATCCAATTCGCCGGACCTCTCTCCGGCAATAATCAATTGTTGAATTGTAATTTGCAAAAATTTATTATCTATTTTTGCATTTTCGAAAGTTTTCTTAAAAGAGTTTCCTTCGTTAACGCTGTCGCTTATCGTGGAATAAATTTTCTTATAAATTCTAAATTCCGTCGCATCTCTAATGGAATTAATGGCTTCCACAAGAGGAAGTCCTGCGCCAAGAAGAGTCCCCATCAAATAACCAAATCGCGCCAACTCAACCTCAATTAACATCCTATTAACTCCGGGCAAAATCAAAAGTATTTTTTCGCCAATAATTTTTGTGCGAGAAAAAAAGAACACAAAATATGAAATCAAAATCACCGCCAACATTGCCAGCGGCACAACAACCGTTCCCTTATCCCCCAGAAATTTACCAACCTGTATTAAAATTTTAGTTATCAGCGGCAAGTCGGCCGTCATACTTTTAAAAACAGTTGCGAGTCGGGGCAAAATAAACCAAGCTATTCCAACGCCAACTATTACAGTTAATCCCATAACAAAAACCGGATACATCATCGCTGATCTTATTTTTGAGCGGAACACGCGATCTTTCTGTTGTTGCTCGGCAATTGCCCTAAAATTATTCGCCAAATTGCCGGATTTTTCACCAAGCTTTATGAGAGATATAACATGTGGCTGGAACAGGCCTATTTTTTCCAAAGTTTCCCAAAGATACATTCCCGAATTAATATCTTCTTCCATTTCGCTTATTATTTCCTTAATTCTTCCAGA
The DNA here is from genome assembly GCA_041666125.1 of Candidatus Altimarinota bacterium. GTDB lineage: Bacteria > Patescibacteriota > Gracilibacteria > UBA1369 > UM-FILTER-53-11 > JBAYHN01. Next base: position 7,900 of record JBAYHN010000006.1, read on the forward strand.
TCTCGAACTTCTTTTTAGCGCATCCAGTGCAGCTAAAATATCAAGACCGGACTCCAGCATCATTGCCAAATTCTCAACCAAATATTCCTTTTCTTCTCCCAAGAAAAGGGTTTTAAAAAACGAGTTTTTTTTTGTTTTTGCGTTGATCATACTAATCTGTTGGTGGCGTTGTAATTCTCAACAAATCTTCCAGCGTAGTAATGCCTGATTTTACTTTATCAATACCGTCTTCAAACAAAGTTACTGCTCCTTCTTTTCTGGCCAATTCCCAAATCTGCTTAGTGGATGGATTTTTTAAAATTAAATCCCTCATGTCGGGTGTAATTTTCATAAATTCAAAAACCGCCGTTCTGCCTTTGTAGCCCGTGCCGGCACAAGATTCGCACCCTTTGCCTTTATACAAAGTTACAACATCTTCCGGAAAATATTTTCCCGCATTCGGAATGCTGCCTGCAATTTCATCTCGTTTTATATTCATGCCATACCTGCAATTTTTACATACCGTCCTAACCAATCTTTGGGCTATTACAAGCTCCAAAGTCGATGCCATCAAAAACGGCTCAACGCCCATATTTAGCAAACGCGGAATAGAAGTTGCCGCATCGTTTGAATGAAAAGTGGAAAGCAAAAGATGTCCGGTCAAAGCGGCATTTACTGCAATTTCCGCCGTTTCCCTATCTCTGATTTCACCAACCAAAATTATATTCGGATCTTGCCTTGCTATCGAACGAAGCCCAGCGGCAAAAGTTATATCCGTTTGCGGATTTACTTGAATTTGATTAATTCCAACGACCTTGTATTCAACCGGATCTTCGATTGTTGTTATATTCACTTCCGGTGTATTTAGTGACTTTAAAAGCGCATATAGCGTAGTGGTTTTTCCTGATCCCGTAGCGCCTGTAACGAGTATCATTCCAAACGGTTTTTGCGCCGTCTCCGTTAAAACTTTTTGATTTTTATATGAAAGTCCCAAATCATAAAGTGACAAACTTTGCACATATTCCGCCAACAAACGAATTACTATTTTTTCGCCATTGATTGTTGGAGCAATAGAAATACGCATATCCACAGGAACCGCAGCTTTGCGTTCATATCTTATTGAACCATCCTGTACGGCAAAGTGCTCATCTATTCTCAAATGCGCCTGAACTTTTATGCGATTTAAAATATTTTCATAAAATTCTTTCTGTATTCTCCCTGCCTCATGCAAAACCCCATCTATGCGAAAACGTATAACTACTTCGTTTTCCTGAGGTTCAAAATGTATATCCGAAGCACGATATAAAAATGCATCCCTAAATATTTCTTCAATTATTTCCGGAGCAATGTGCTTTTCGGTTTTTAAAATATCAACAAAACGTGTATTTAAAGGCTTTCTGTAATATATAAAAACACTTTCAAAATCTTCTTGCATTGCATATGCAAACGCAATTTTCTTATTTGGAAAGATTGCACTTAATACTTGTGGCAACTCTGCATTGCTCGGATCTGTCGTCGCGATTGTAACTTCCGTCTCATTCTCGCCAATCAAAACAACTTCATATTTTTTGGATATTTCTTCCGGAATTCGGAGCACTGCTTCTCTAACAATTGGCTTGGAATTAAGATCTGCGTAGGTGACTCCATACATTTCGGCAATCGCCTGCCCCAAAAGATCACGAGTTAAGAACCCTTTGAAAAATAAATACTCAACAATTGATGCCGAATGTTCCTTTGCAAAAACTTCCGCAGCATTTAAATTCTCTTCGGACACATAGTCTCCTTTGGCTAAGGCTTCACGAATTTTGACATCCTCGAGCTTCATAAATTAAAAAGAGTTTTTATATAATCCACTATGTGCGCAATTGGCACGTCCGTTTTAACAAAATATTCGGTAATACCCATTTTTTTAACGCGATCAATATCTTCTTCCTGATTCAAATTTGAAATTATAACTATCGGAACACCAGGCTGTTTCTCTTTGGTCTCGGTTATAACCGCAAATCCATCTTTTTTGGGCAATACCAAATCAGTCAAAATAAGATCAAATTTCTCTTCTTGTAGAGCTTTTATTGCTTCCTCACCGTCCGTGCAAATTCTGGTTTCGAATCCGGCACGCTTGAGCTTTAAATCAAGTGCGGTATATAGCGGTTTTTCATCCTCAACAACGAGGATTTTCTTGGAACCAGTAGACATTGTTTATTTTTTGTTTTTTATTATCGTATTATTTTACCATAAAACGACGAAAAAAGCCACCCTTATTAACAGGTGGCAACGTGGCGGACTTAACCTGTAAAAACTACTACTTCAATCCGCCAAACACTATCCCGTAATTGTTAGCCGCATTCCACACCACAAACTCATCAAGACCCATGTCGTTTAAGGCACGAACCTGTTCACGAGTGTAATTTGAGCCATAATTTGTAACGCGCATGGCAAAACCCTGCAGCCATGGCCTAATTTTTACACCGGTGCCCATTGTCTGCTCCACGAACTTCTTAGTTGTCTCTTGCACAAAAAAGTAAGGTTCATCGGCAGGATTGGCGTGGCCACCCCAGCCAGGCCCAAAGTGCGAAGGATAAGGCATTGGATAAAGCACATCCACATACTTGGCAAGCTCAGCGATATTTTGCCCAATAACTTTCCAGCTAACATTATCCCAAACCACGATTCCAAAAATATCCACTCCAACTTTCACACCAAGATAATGAATTTCATTCGCAATTTCCGCCACAGCGTTAGTAAGCGTCTGATCGCGAGTTAAAGTGGCGTCATCAATAAACGAATATCCGACATATCCGCCTTTGCCACCTTCCGGAAACCTAACATAATCAAATTGAATTTCATCTGCTCCGGCCAACGCAATTTCCTGAGAAATTTCCGTTAAATATGCCTTCAATTCCGGATTCCCCGGATCAAGCCAAATTGGGCCATCGCGACTCACAAAAGGGCTATTTGTGCCTTTGGCTTTTAGAGTCCACTCCGGCTTTCTGGCAGCCAAAAAACCATTTTTAAAAAGAACAAATCGTACCGCCACATAAAAACCTTTTTCATGCATTGTGTTTATTGCTGCGGCCAAGTCCGGAATTTGGTTTTTGCGATTTCCAATTTCGTGCGAAATTTGCGCATTCGAAAGATATGCCAACTTGCCATCGGAATCCTGAATATCAAACACAATAAAATTTCCACCGATCTTTGCAAATTCATCCATAATCAAACCTCCGCCGGTATTCGATGCATTTTGGCTGGTGATATAGATGCCATGAAGAGGCGCTGCAATCTCCGGAGCGATGTCGGCAGGAGCTTGTTGAGTGCCAAAGAAGGCAAACGGGATAAGTGCCAAAAACTGCAAAAATTTCATACTAGGCACACTATACCAATTTTCCGGTGTCATATACTACAATATTGCGGTAAAATCCCTTCGGTGGTATAAGAAATAGCCATGCGCCTGTAGTTCAACGGATAGAATGAAAGCTTGCGGAGCTTTTGATCCAGGTTCGATTCCTGGCAGGCGCACCATAGAAAACGAGTGAATCCTAAGACAAACCATGAGCGCTCCCTGTCATGGAAGCGAATGGTTTTGACTTAGAGGTGAACGAAGTTTTCCTTTAAAAACAGCTCTCCTCCAAGCGGGCGAAGCCCTTTTACCTCAAACTCTCGATCGCCTTTACCCTGTCCTCTGCCCCAAAAATATAAGATCCGGCAACGAGAATATTTGCACCGGCTTCCACTGCAATCTTGGCGGTTTTTTCATTAATTCCGCCATCAACTGCAATATTTAATTTTGGTTCTCTTTGGCGAAGTTCTTTTATTTTCGGCACCACAGAATCAATAAATCCCTGCCCACCAAACCCTGGGTTTACGGTCATTAGAAGCACTAAATCACAATCTTTTAAAAACGGCTCAATTGTAAAAAGCGGAGTTGCCGGATTAATAGCCACGCCCACAAGGCATCCCACAGCTTTTATTTGCTCTATAACTCGATGTAAATGAGGGCAAGTTTCTTGATGAACAGTAATATAACAATCATCTTTTCTGCCATGAGCCTTCATAATCGCCTTGGCAAAATCTTCAAAAAAATCCTGAGGATTTTCTATCATCAAGTGAACATCCATAGGTCGGCCACATTTAAACTTGGAAACAACAGGCGCACCAAAGGTTAAATTTGGCACGAAATGGCCATCCATTACATCTATATGTACCAAATCCGAATGAGCTTCTACCGCGGCAATCTCTTCATTTATCTTGCCAAAATCGGCAGAAAGAATTGACGGGGCTATGAGAATTTTTTGTTTTTCCATAATTTTATTCACGTGCTACTTGGATATTTTATCTATCGCTTTAACTCGGCGAACATGGCGATCTTCTTTTTCAAAAGCCGTTTCCAAAAACTTATCTACCATCTCCAGCGCAAGTTTTTCTTCCAAAACTCTACCGCCAAGACAAAGAATATTTGAATCATTGTGCTTGCGAGACATTTCCACAGTCCCAACGCTTTCGCAATTTGCACCGCGAATTCCAGGAGTTTTATTTGCCGCCATACACATTCCAATTCCCGTTCCACAAACCAAAATCCCCTTATTGCTCAAATCTTCTTGTACTTTTTCTGCGACTTCGTGAGCGATCACAGGATAATCCGTAGGTGGCTCAACGGCAAACGCGCCAAGATCTATAACCTTTTCTTTTTTGCTCTCCAAATGTGCTTTTATTGTCTGTTTTAACGGAAGACCGGCGTGGTCCGAGCCTATGTAAATCATGCGTTTAGTGGATTAATAAGCGGAGTTAAAGGCTTGCCGGTGTGAACATTTTCTATGACGCTCGCAAGCAAAGGAGCAACAGAAACTATTGTCATATTCGCCAACATTTTTTCTCTTGGAACCGGAATTGTATCGGTAAAAATAATTTCTTTAAATTTAGCTTTTTTGAGTTTTTTGTGCGCATCTTTAGAAAGCACCGCATGAGTTGCCATTAAATAAATATCTTTATTGGCACGATGCCTACGCAAAATCCTGGCTCCATTAGCCACAGAACCGCCCGTATCCACCAAATCGTCATACAAAATACATGTGCGACCCGCCACATTTCCAACCAAGTGAGTAACTTCCGAAACATTGTGAGCGGAACGGAATTTATTTAAAATCGCCAAATCTGCACCAATCAATTTGGCTAGTCTTTGCGCTTCTTTTGCACTTCCAACATCGGGCGCAACAATCACAGCATCGGTAATATTTTTCTTTTTCAAATAATCCACAAATAGTTGGCGTGCATTCAAATTATCTACCGGAAAATCAAAGAACCCCTGCTCTTGCTCACTATGAAGAGTGAGAGTTACCAAATGATCCGCACCAGCCTTAGAAATCAAATCCGCCATGAGCTTTGCAGTAATTGGCTCACGAGGACTTGCCACGCGATCTTGCCTTGCATAAGGCAAATATGGCATTACAACGTGAATTTTATTCGCAAAAGACCTCTTGCAACTATCGAGCATTATAAAAAGCTCCATCATGTCTTCGTTAACATCCTGCGTGCCTGTTTGAATTATATAAACATCCGAATTGCGAACCGTTTCCAGCAATTTTGTATAAATTTCTCCGCATGCAAAACGCTTCAACTCAATTGGAGTAAGCGGAACACCAAGCAGTTTAGAAATCGCGGCCGACAAATGTGGGTGCGAAGAGCCTGCAAATAATTTAAGTGAATGCTTATCCATCAGCTATTATTATACCATTTTTACCCTCTACTCTTCCACCAATTCGAGACTTGCTCATAAACCCCCTCCGCGTCGAATTGGAATTTTTTGTATAGGTCAGCGCTTTTTCCGGATTCTCCAAAGCGGTCATGCATGCCTATTCTGTAGAGTTTTTTTGGATAAGTCTGGCACAAAGCCTCACTAACTGCTCCTGCCAAACCGCCTGAGATTTGATGATCTTCGGCAGTTACCAGCATTTTTACTTTTCGCGCGGTTTCTTCCACCAAAATTGTATCTATCGGTTTTATTGAACTCATATTTACAACGCGCACAGAAATTCCTTGGGATTTGAATTTTTCCGCAGCGGCCAAACAGCTTTCAACAAGGCTTCCCGTAGCGATAATTCCAATATCGTCGCCATCGGTTAAAACACTCCCCTTCCCAATATTAAATACATAACTATCATCATAAATTCTAGAAACCGGCAGGCGACCAAGCCGAATATAAGTCGGACCATAATCTTGCAAAATAACCGGCAACATTTTTTTGGTTTCCACCGCATCCGCAGGACAAAAAACTTTCATGTTGGGAATTGCTCGCATTATTGCCAAATCTTCCAGCGCTTGATGAGTTGCGCCATCTTCTCCAACTTGAATTCCACAATGAGAACCAACAAGTTTAACATTCAAATTTGGGTAGCAGATGCCATTTCTTATCTGCTGCCACGCAAGCCCGCTAACAAAAACAGCAAACGAACATGCCACCGGAATTTTGCCGGCCATCGCAAGTCCCGCCGCAGTATCCACCATGTCTTGCTCGGAAATTCCCATATTAAAATGCCGCGTCGGGAATTTTTTCTCAAACAAATGAGTCATCACAGAAGTGCTAACGTCCGCAGCCAAAACCACAACATTTTTAAGTTTATCGCCGGAAATCGCTAGAGCTTCACCAAAAGCTTTGCGAGTTGCAACCGAATTTTCACTTAAAGGAGCTGGCATAAGCAAGCGCAAGTATACCTAAAACGCGTTTGTAATGCGAATTAAGGCGCCTAACATTAAAAAGTAACCGTATCCCCAACCTTAACTTTGTGATTTTCAACAAAGCCGGCCGCAACTTCCAGGGCATACATTGCCTTTTTATCCGAGTTATAAAGCGTGCAATTTGGCACAGTACACGGTTCCATTTTTTTGATTACCTTAACGGCTTTTTTATCTTTATCAAAGAAAATAATGTCGAGCGGAACAAGCGTTTTCTTCATCCAAAAAGTTCGCGGCGCTTCGTCTGTAAAAATAAAAAGCATGCCCTCGGAGCTCCCCACTTTTTTGCGATCCATAAGGCCTTGCGTGCGCTCCTCTGCGCTGTCCGCAACTTCTGCGGTAATCTCAATTTTTTCCTTTTGCGTCTGTAATGAGATTTCTTTCGTTGGCAATTTTCCACGAAGCTTTAAAACCGCATCTTGCAAAAATTCTCCGCAACCGGCGAGTAAAATAGAAAGAATTATTAGAGCGATTAGTTTTTTCTTCATAGATTTTTTAACATTATAACAAGGGTGCAATTGTATAGCCAAAGAAGCTGATTGTCTATAGAGCAAGCGCTTCTTGCCTTTCCACACACGCCCCACACTTACCACACGGTTTTGCCAAACCCTTATAACAAGTCCATGTTTTTGAGTAATCGACTCCGAGTTTTCGGCCAAGAATAGCTATCTTTCGCTTACTCATCTTTAAAAACGGCGCATAAATATCAACTGATTTATAATTCGCCACCTTGGAAACCGCACTCATTGCCTTTATAAATTCCGGCCTACAATCGGGGTAAATTGCATGATCTCCAGCATGAACCGCAATCGCAACGCGATCAGATTTAAGAGAAACGGCTTGAGCAATTGCCAGCGCAATAAAAATCATATTGCGATTTGGAACGACTGTAGCGCGCATGGTTTTATCTTCATAATGACCTTCCGGAACTGCAATTTTGGAAGTTAGCGAAGAACCCGCCATGAGTTCCTGCGTGCACGAAATATCCACAATTTTGTGCGGCACTTTTAACTGCGCACAAATTTTCTTTGCACAGTTAAGTTCCTTTTTATGTCGTTGGCCATAATCAAAAGACAAACACGAAACCGTGTCGCCATCGTGCAGCAATTTATGAAGCAGCGTTGTGGAATCCATGCCACCGGAAAAGACCAAAATAGTTTTCACAGAGCTCATTTTATGCCTAGTGAAGCTATTTTAGAAGTTTCTCAAGTTGGTCTCGAGTAAAACGTCCAGTTTCATCCATTTGACGCTGCTGTAAAGCAATTTGAGCACTAGTGGCTGAAGAACGCTTAGGCGCTGGTGGCAATTGAGCTGTCCTATCAAAACCACCATCCGTAAATTGGTTAAATGAACCTCCATCTTTTCTAGATGGCAAATTCATTAAAGGGAATACGTGCTTGCCACGAGGCATTTCGGTGGTTGAATCAATAATAGTAGCAGCAGGAGCAGGCGATTTCTCACGTGAAATTTCTAGCTGTTCGGCAAATTGCTCATGAAAATCACATGCCATACCTAGTGCTGACGCATCGTCTGGCAAAGCGCAGTTTTCCGAAACAAGAACACTCGGAGTTAAGGCAGATTGAGAGTCTTGATCCACTAAACCAAATTCTTCGCCAAGCTCCTTTTCAAAAGCTTCAAAAGACATAGGCTCTTGTCCTGGTTGTTGTGAAGTTGAATCACTCATAGTAACGCTATTATAGCCATAATCACATATTTGTCAAGCCTAAGGCCAAGTGCCTAAGTTTACAGGTTAAAACGGGCCAAATTAAATAGCCTTAGTAATATACATGTGAAGCTGGGGAAAATTATGCCTTACCTTGTGAACCGGGAGCGACTGGCTCATCATCAACTACTGCCTGGCACATAGCTGTTACCCCATCTTGCGCCGCCGCTACTGCTGCTGGTAGCATTGAGGTTCTCTCTTCTTGAGAAGAAGGTTGAGAATCATCAGCCGTGGACATTCTACTTTCCACCATCAATTCCCCCACCGCACGGAAAAAATTAACAAAAAACGTTGTGTCAAATTTATCCACAACAGAACATAATTTCACAAGTAATTCCCTTATCAGATCTGGACGATCTAGTAATGCTCTAGCAAGAATGCCTGCTGTTTTTCCCGAGGGTTGATCCAGCAAAGTTTTCGCATCAACAAAAGCCGGTTTTATTCCTGGTTTACTCTGTAAATCTAAGGTATCCGCTTCCATAGCAAATTTCAAATTTCTACCAAATGTAACCAAAAATTCTAAATCTGCACCTGTCTTCTCATCCAACTCTCTTGGTGTTTTCCCTGATTGTTCTGCCATACAATTATTGGTTATTTATAATAAGGGACCCCAATATATGACAAAACTAGCAGTTACGTCAAATTTTCTATATGGCGCGTCGGTTGCCCCACAGCAGTATTTGTAGGCGAGTTGTGTATTTATAGCCCTTTAAGAGGCAATAACTGACTATAAAAGGCTCTTTCTCAACGATTTTTCTTCTGGTTACGCCTTCTGGCATTAAAAACACCTTCTCACCTGGAAGCTTATACTTCTTTATGACCTGTTCAATTTCCTTAAAATCGGCCTTTTTTGTGACTGTGAACTTGTAAACGCACCTTTTGTTGATAGTTTTTAGTGGATATGTCAAATTTCCAGAGTTTTTGAGCTTATAGGAGACCGTAAACAGATCAACTTCGTTGAGGCAATTTACAGGTTGGCTGCCATTTGTCTCCACTTCTATGTAGTGGCTGGGAAATTCGCGCCGAATTGCCTTAATAGCTTCTTGCTGGAGCATTGGCTCGCCTCCCGTAATCACGAGGTGCTTACATTTCTTAAACGAGCGAATTTCCCTAAAAACTTTTTTAATATCAACTTCCTTGTTATCGCAAAAATTCTTATGCCAAGAATATTTTGTATCGCACCAAACGCACTTCAAATTACAATTTCCAAATCGCACAAAAACAGACGGCGTGCCAATATTCAATCCTTCGCCTTGAATGGAATAAAAAATCTCGTTAAGGATTATTTTCATTTTAATTTAAAGCGCACTCACTTCGTTCGCACGTATCTTAAAATATTTCTTGCACACAGTTTTTACGTTTCCACGCACATTCATATCCACGCAAATCCAAGCCTTGCGCGGCTTAACAACTTCCAAAAAATCCGCAAAAAGCACTTCCGTCAGCGCCTCATGAAAAATCTTAACATCGCGAAAAGCGTTTATATAAAGCTTAAAAGACTTAAGTTCCAAACAAACTTTATTCGGCACATAACAAATTTCCACTTTTCCAAAATCCGGATAATCGGTAAACGGACAAATGGAAGTGAGCTCCGGAGTGGCAATGGAAACCCAATGTTCCCCCGCCGCAGCTTCTTCAAATTCAAATGCAACAAGAGGTGCAATTTCTTTTAACTGCGCACGCAGCTTTTTCAAATCAATCTGTTTGTAATCCTCCCCCTCTTTATAAAGTTTAAAAGCGCTTTTTTTCATTTGCTTGAACTTAATAAACCTAAAAACCAAGCCTGTCAACCTACTGAATTAACAGCAAGCTGGCTTTACTAACGTAAACGAAGACGATTTAAGCCCACAATATAATTAATCACAATTTAAACCTTGTCGATTTGTAATTTTTTGCATAATTTTTAAAATCGAACGTTTTTGGATTAGCTCCTTCTATTTTTTTCATAATGCCACCGAACTCTGGACTATATGCCCACACATTTACTTCATCTTTTGCAAATAAAGAATTAGAAACGTAGACCTCTTCAAAAGTTTTTACATCTACATCTAAAACTCTCATAAAAACATTTTTCTTATTAAAGAAAAATATATTCTCATTATCGAGAAAAAACGGCCATTTTTTCTCGGCAAAAGTAGCGGCATTAACATTATTTATCTCATAGAGATTACCTCCATAATAATGATAAATATGGCTTTTATCTTTAAAAAAACGAGGGTTTTTCTGATTCCCAAACTTTGCGCTTTTAAAAGTTGCAGCATCAACGCTATCTAGCGGCTCAAGTTTATAATTTGGAAGAATCCTATAGACCATCTTCTTGTCTTTGAGAAACAAACTATCTTTAACTTCACTTAAATTTCCCTCGTATGTATTTCCAACCAACACGGCGGTTTCCGCATCAACCGGCGGCGGAAAAATTGCATATAATTTCTTTGAAGGAACTGCGATATAGGCGATGTTCTTGAATACATGGAGAAAAACAGGACCATTCTTATCGTTTTTCTTAAATATCGACTTATATGAAGCATTTTGCATAAAGGCAATAAGCTTTATTTGCTTTGCTGTTTGCTCGTCAACTCCAAACGGGAGCTCCCCCGGATTAAGAAAAATATTTTCATCTTCGATTAACGGATCAAATATTATCCCGATATCTTCACCATCAACCTTACCTTCTTTAAACGCTTTTGGATCATTGAGCCCATCAAGAGAATCCATCATTTTATTAGCCTTTTTTATTACCGCATACGTTGTTGAACTTTTATCTGTAGTTTTGGTTGCTACTCTCCAAATCATTTCCAGTGCAATGCCGCGCGATAAATCCTCTTCAAAATAAATAGGTGAAGCCACCGGCAATGCATTTATTTTTTCCAGGGCAGGCATATAAGGCTCAAGCTGGTCTTTTCCTTTGATGCTTTTCAGCTTAAGATCAAACACATTAACAATTGCGATTACAGCGTCCTTAAACTTCATGAAATCATTTGGTCTAAATAAACCCGAACTAGACTCAATAAAATTTAATTCCTTAGCCTGGCATACATAAGGGGCAAACCATTCCTTTTTCACATCTTTAAAACAATTAACATTCTTAATGCCCTTATAATCCGCAGACTTCATTAAAACTGTTATAAATTCCGCTCTTGTTATTGAATTATGAATGCCAAATGTACCATCTGCATATCCACTAATAATGTTATTATCCTTTAAATATATGATGGCTGGAGCATATGGATGAGTCTGCTCAATATCAGATGACTTACCAATAACAACTAAGGCGGAAGCTTTTGGGAAGCCACTAAAAACAACACATACAATCAAACTGGCGACTATTAAAAAGGAATATTTTTTCATATATGTAGAAATTAAACTTTCAAATAAAGCCTAAAACAACTTAATAAAAGACCTTAAGGAAGCACATGTCAACTTATAAGGTACCTTTTAGCTCCTTTTCCAACAAAGGAATTGCCGCGGCCATTTCTTCTGCAGAAAGCGGAACGCCATGATAATTGGCCTTATTTTCGGCAAATGGCACGCCTTTACCTTTCACCGTGTCGCAAACAATCACAGTTGGCTTTAATTTTGTTTTCCACGCCTTGCGAATTGCTTCGGTAAGCTCATCAAAATTGTGACCATCGGCAACATTAATCACATTCCAGCCAAACGACGCGAATTTTTGACCAATCGGCTCAACTTGTTTAATTGCACGCACAAAATTAGTCTGTTGAAGTTTATTATTATCGACAATAACGGTGACATTATCCAGCCTGTGCTGCGCAGAAGTCATTGCAGCTTCCCAAATTTGGCCTTCCTGAAGCTCTCCATCGCCAACCACCACATAAATATGATTTTGTTTGCGATCCATTTTTAGCGCCAGCGCAATTCCATTCGCAAAAGAAATCCCCTGCCCAAGCGGGCCGGTTGTGGCTTCCACTCCTGGTATTTTATTAACCGGATGTCCTTCCAATAAACTGTTTATTTGTCTCAGATGACCAAGTTCATCCTTTGGAAAAAATCCAAGCCAAGCCAAAACGGTATAAAGCGGCGGAGCGGCATGTCCCTTGCTCAAAATAAAATAGTCGCGGCCTTCCCACTGCGGTTTTTGCGGATCATATTTCATTATCTGCTTGCCATCGACGTCGCCAAAATAAAGCAAAGTTAAAATATCTATGCACGAAAGAGCGGTTGTGGCGTGCCCGGATTTTGCCTTATGTACGGCCCAAAGCAGGTCGATGCGGAACTGAGCGGCTAGTTTTTTTAATTGATGTGATTGCATATTCTAGAGCCACCTAAAGGGGCTCATGTGGGCTCACTATAGCCTTATCTGCGCAATCTCTCAACAAAATTTTTATCGGTTTTTTGTGTACTGGATGCACAAATTCCGATGCTATGTCGTTCAAGGGCACCAGTACAAAGGCACGCTGGGCAATTAACGGATGTGGCACCTCCAGGCGTTCATCTTTAATGATCTGTGAGCCATAAAACAATATATCCGCATCAATTGGGCGCGGTTCGTAATGCTGGCCGGTATGAGTAGCCGGCTTTTCGCGACCAAGGCTTTGCTCAATTTTCTGCAATGCATCCAAAAGTTCAAGGGGCTTTAAATCCGTTAAAAGCTCCACTGCGGCATTCAAATAAAAAGGCTGGTCCTTATTTTCGCCCCACGGTTCAGTTTCAAAAAGCCGTGATGCTGCACCAAGCTTTCCAAGCTGCGCCATTTGCGCAATCGCGTTTTCTATATTGGCTTTTTTGTCACCTAGATTTGCACCAAGTAGGATTATTGCTTTTTCCATCACCTAAATTTTAAACCATTAAGAGATAAATGTGGATATTTTCTTTTGATTAACTCCGAGATTGAATCGGCTGTCTGTTCATATTCCTGCAGACCAAGCAATTTAACCGCCTTATTTATTTCTTTCGGTGACGAGCCTTCTATTTCCACAAAAGCCGGCATTTTTGGATGTTCATCAATTTCAAAATGCATCTTTCCGAGTGTATAAAGTGTGCGTTTTTTTTCATAAGAAAGAGTGTGCTTTAAGCCTAATCCAAGCAGAAAATCACTCAACGTCTTAAAATGCTTTTTACCATCAAACCTGGACTCCAATTCTTCAAAATATTTACATCCGCCCTTCACTCCTTTGTAAATTTTATAAACCAATTCCGTATAAGGTTCTTTTCCTTTTTGCACAAATTCACGCAGTCGCAGCAAATCTTTTTTTGCACGAATACTGCCATCTTCAAAATCAAAATATTTAACACGAACAAGAGCTTCAAAAACTTTTTTTGCCTTTAATTTTCTAAGTCGCAAAACGAATTCTTCCTTATTTATACCCAAAATTTTGCGTTCAATCTCCATTGTAAGAAACGTAAGTGTTATCCCCTTCCCACAATTTAATTTCAACAAGTTTAGTTTTTGTGCCGGTGTCTTTGCCAATATTTTTTAATTCCTTCCATGCCCAAACTGCAATATTTTCCGCAGACGGATTTTTAAAGAAACTATTTAAATCCTGATGATCCAATTTTTCGAGCACTTTTTCTCCCACAACTTTTTTTAGCTCAACAAAGTCGAGTACCAAGCCATTTTTAGCCACCGGCCCTTCCACAGTAACGGCAAGGCGATAGGTGTGTCCGTGCGGACGTTCGCAAGCACCTTTGTATTCAGTTAGGTGGTGCGCTGCTGAAAATGAAAAAACTCGAGTAACTTTCATAAAGTATCTATATTCTAGCAGATTTAGGCAATTGATCTATTAGACTGATCCGCCATTTCTGCCACGCACTCTCTGGTCCCTTAAGTTATATGCGGCCGTAATTATCATTTTCGCATTCAGTTCCCCCCACAATCCTGAACCACTTCTCAGTCTTGCGGATATTAAATTTAGGCCATCCATTGCTTGACCTAAGTTACCCTGAGGACTCAATACCTGAGCTACATCAACGATTTCTATTACATCTGCGCCTACAGCCTGCCGCATCACTAAAACGAGTGCTTCCTCTGGCGTTATTGCCGGCAAATGATCCAAAAATGCACAATCGGGACCATGTATTTCCTCTGCTGTTAGCTGCTGATTATTGGCTGAGAATTCCACCATGTAATTTTAGTTAATTTTAAAGATATAATTATCATCCCAAATTCCCGCCAAGTCAACTTTACCTCTATTTAAAGGCATTTTCTCGAGGCAATAACGTCGTGCACCCTCAAAATACTTGCCCCGTTTTTGACCGCCACCATGTTGGCAATTAAAGATGGAATGAGCCTTTGACTTAACGCTCCAGGCAAAAATGATTTACGCGAAGTGCCGATTAAAATTTCGCAGCCAAGTTTTTTAAATTCAGAAAGTCTGCGTAATATCTCAAAACTATATTCCGGAATTGCGCTTATAAAAGCCCCCATTCCTGGGTCAATAATTATATTTTCTTTTTTAATGCCGGCATCGCGAGCATATTTAATTTGTTCTTCTAAAAATTCCATGACGGTTTTTACTACGTCTTTATATTTTTTCTCAAGTCGAGTTGTGCGCGCAGTTGAATCTTTTGAATACATCAAAATAATTGGCACATTGAGTTCTGCTGCAGCCCCAGCCATTTTTGGGTCGCCACGAAAAGCTGTTACATCGTTAATAATTGAGGCTCCTGCCTTAACCGCCTGCCTCGCAACCTCCGACTTATAAGTATCTATGGAAATTAAAACTTTATGTTTTTTACAAATTGGCGCGATCTTTTTTATTACCGGAATAACTCTTTTTAATTCTTCCTCTTCCGACACAAAAACACTATTTGGACCGCTCGATTCTCCGCCAACATCAATAATATCTGCGCCTTCCTTTATAATTTCCTTGGCCCGAGAAATGGCTTTATTTAGCGAAAAATAAACACCGCCGTCCGAAAAAGAATCCGGCGTGATATTTAAAATTCCCATAATTTCAACTTTCCTTTCGCTGTTCATTTCTTAGCGCTAAATTAGAATTTCTTAATTCGTTTTTCAAATTCCTGCATTAAATGTTTTGTGATCGGACCGGGTTTGCCGGTGCCGATTTTTTCGCCATCTATTTTAACGACCGGGATAATTCCTTTCGGTGAATTCGTTAAAAAACATTCGTCTGCGTTGAAAATTTCGCGGCGGGTAATATCGCGTTGTTTGAGCCTAAAAAGCTTCCGTGAAAGCTTTAAAAGTAGGCTGCGAGTTGTGCCAAGTAAAACTCCAAGGCGCGGAGTAATAATGCGCTTTTTCTTTACAATAAAAACATTGGTCCAAGTCCCTTCGGTTATGCAACCTTTGCGATTAATTAAAAGTGCTTCGAACGCCTTCTTTTTCATCATTTCCATGCGCGCAACAATTAGCGGCTGCATGCTGGTGGTTTTCATTTGAGGAAAAGGACGCTCTAAAGGAAAAGTAATTGCGCTGACGCCATTTTTGTAGACTGAGTCCGGGATTTTTTCCAGCGGCTGCACCCAAATAAAAAGCGTAGGAGAAATTACTCCTGGAGTTATCATCACGCGAACACGCGACCTATCAAAATCATTCTTTTTTGCCGTGTCCTCAATGGCTTTTGCAAGGTGTTTGCGAGACCAAACGAGCTTCCATCCACGCATTTTTGCCGATTCAAAAAGCCTATCCAAGTGTTCTTCCATCTGCCAAATCTTTTTATTATATGTGCGCAGAGTTTCAAAAATTCCATCACCATACAAAAAACCAGCATCAAAAACAGGAATTTTTGCCTCGCGCGCTTTTATGAATTTTCCATTTAAATAGACGTACATGCTGGATGTATTTTACTCCACTCGCCTACTTTCAGAAATGGCTCTTTGAAGAGCATTGGCCTTATGGGTGGTCTCTTCATATTCCTTTTTAGGATCAGAATCGACCACAATCCCGCCACCGGAATGAAAAAACAGGTTAGACTCCTCCCCGGGGAGGAATTTGGAGAAATTATCAAAATGTCGTGAAATCTTACAATTTTGCCTGTGTTTGGGTTTTGAGCCCTTTTCAAGAAAAAGAGTCCTGATCATAATATTAAAGTCGCAGCGGCCGGAAAGGTCGATGTAACCGGCAGAGCCGCAATAAACTCCGCGCTTAAAATCTTCCAACTCATCAATAATTTCCATAGTGCGTTTTTTTGGGCAGCCGGTAATTGAACCGCCGGGGAAAAGCGCGCGTAGCGCATCCAGCCAATCTTTTCCTTTCTCCAATTTTCCGCGAACGGTGGAGGAAGTGTGAATGACATGCGAATATTTTTCGACCGTGCGATGAGCGGTTACTTTTACGGAGCCAGGCACGCAAATTTTGCCAAGGTCATTACGTTCCAAATCTACAATCATAGAAAGTTCCGCCCGCTCTTTGTCGCTGGCAAGAAGGCGCTTTATGTTTGCGCGATCTTGCGCGGCATTTTTGCCGCGCGGCACGGTGCCTTTTATTGGCCGCGTTTCTATTTCTCCGTTTTGCGAAATTTTAAAAAGCCTCTCCGGCGAATTCGAAATCACGGCAAATTGCGGAGTTTCCATAAAAAACTGGAACGGCGAAGGATTTATATTTGTGATTTTTTTATAAAGTTCAAACGCATCGCCCTTAAATGGCGCAGAAAATCTTTGAGAAAAATTAACTTGATATGTATCTCCGGAAAAAAGATATTTTTTGATGGTTCGGAGTTTTGAAAAATATTGTTTGTATGTGAGATTTGAAGTCGGTGAGGGAATGGCACGCGTACTCCGAGCAGGACTCCCGCAAGCCGAGGGCGATAAAGTTTTGGCAGCAGAAAAGGCAAAAACCCTATCAACATAAACAAAATGCGCATCAGGGCAATCAATATCTTTTTTAACTTTCTGCTTAATCCCCTGCCACTTTGCCCCCAAATCATAACTTGCAAATCCCACAAAACCGCTTTTAAAAGGCGATGCATTTTTATCTAATTTTTCCCAAGAAGATTTTTTATTTTGCGATTTATTTTTCTTAATAAATTTACGCATAAATTCAAAAGCTTCCTCGCCTCGCGGAACTTTAACTTTTTTATTTACAACTCCAACAAAAGACCAGACCTCCGCCCCAAAACCACCCTCAAACAAAACGACCTCCTCTCCGGCTTTTCTTAACGACTCAAAAACATGATGTACAGAAATATTATTTTCCAAGCTCGTCTCCCATGTAGACGTGCATGTATTCCGTCTTGTCGTATTCAAAAATTTCATCTGGTTTAAAGAATCTCTTAACTTCTTTTTGCGCATTCTCGATGCTGTCTGAAGCGTGAATTACATTACACGCCACACTCATTGCCAAATCCCCACGAATGGTACCAGGAGCTGCTGCGCGAGCCTTCGTAATACCTGCGAGCAAACGAACCGACTCAACGACATCAACGCCTTCCCAGCACATAGCAACCACCGGCGTGCTTCTCATAAACTTTTCAACACCGGGATAAAAAGGCTTATCTGCAATATGAGCATAGTGTTCACGCAAAACAGCCTCATCCAAACTCATCATTTTCATTCCGACAAGTTTAAGTCCTTTGCACTCAAATCTTTTAATAATTTCACCAACCAACCCTCTTTGCATTCCATCCGGTTTAACCAATACTAATGTTTTTTCCATAAAATATTATTGTGGCCAATGGCCTGTTATGTGATTAATAAAAGAAAATAACCACATTGATTATATCCAAAAACCCTATAAGTGCAAAATATCTTCAAATTCTTCTTTTTTATCGTAAGGACCTATAACTGCAAGCCTTAGATTTTCATCACGGAACAATTCTTCACTAACTCGTGAAAGATCCTCCTCGGTGACCGCATCAATCTTTGCAATTATTTCTTCCGGGCTCTTTGATTCTTTATATAGAAGTTCGTGTTTGCCGATTAAATGGGCATATTCCTCAGAATCTTCCAGGCGGAGAATTAATTTTCCTTTCAAATATTCTTTGGCTTTAGTTAACTCGGCGTGCGGAATTTTTTCGCCACGAATTTTCTTATATTCTTCTACAGTTGCGGCAATGGCTAATTTTATGCGCTTAACATCCACTCCGGCACGGGTCGAAAAAATTCCCGTATCCACATAATCATCCGTGGAAGTGTGAATGTAATAGGCCAAACCTTTAGCCTCGCGCACCGCCAAAAACATCCTAGAGCTCATGTTTCCACCAAGCACAACCGAAAGAACCTGCTCTGTGTAATGATCTTTGTGGGCTTCCTCATAAGCGGTAAATCCAACAACCATGTGAGCCTGCTCAGTTTTTTTGCTGTGCAAAAAAACGCGACTTGTATCTTTATTATCAACCAGCGGTGCAAAACTGCGATTCTTTTTTCCATTCCCTTCAAATTTAAAAAACTTCTCAACCATTTTGCATGCCTCGTCATGCTCAACATTTCCCACCACGCTTATCACCAAATTATCCGGTGTATAAAGCGAAGTCTTATAATCCACAAAATCCTTATTCTTAACCCTCAAAATCACATCTTTCTCACCAACTTGGTCCCAACCCATTGGCTGATCGCCATAAACAAGCCGTTCAAAATCCCAACCGACCTGATACATCGGCGTGTCCTGATACATATTATATTCCTCCAAAATCACACCTCTCTCTTTTTCTATTTCAGCTTCATCAAAACGCGAATGAATGAGCATATCCGACAAAACATCCATCGCGGTATCTTGATGTTGCGAAGCCGTCTTTACGAAATACCCAACATATTCCTTTCCTGTAAACGCATTAAAATCACCACCAATCGAATCCACAGCACTGGAAACTTCTTTGGCATTCTTATATTTTTTAGCTCCCTTAAAGAACATGTGTTCCAAAAAGTGCGAAATTCCATTTATTTCCTTTGTTTCATAGCGCGAACCGGCAGCCGTAAGTATCAAAACCGTCACCGATTTTGTGTTTTCCAGCTTTTTTGTAACTACGCGCAACCCATTTTTAAAAATTTCTTTTTGCATGAGCCCTTCGTACCATAAGCACAGTCAAAACTCAAACAAATGAGGTATAATAACCCAGCCTAATGAGAGTACCCCGCTTAAAAATCAATCGTGTTTATTTTCTCCTCTTTGCAATGCTGATAGTTGGCGGTTGCATTGTATTAAAATTATTCCAGCTACAAGTAATTAGGCATGGAGATTTTTTGGCAAAAGCCGAAGATGGACACCTTGGTTATAGCGAAGTAAGCGCGCGCCGCGGAGAAATTTTAATTGAAGACTACCATTCAAGAGAAGTTTTTCGCTTAGCCACAAACACTTCTTTCCCATTAATGTTTGCTGATCCAACTCTTATAAAAGACCCTACTTATGTGGCCGACAAGCTTGCTCCACTTCTTTTCGATAAAAAAGTTGAAAATGAAAAAGATGCCAGAAGAATACGCGATTTAAAACGCAGATTACCCGATAATCCAACAAAAGAAGAACTTGCCGCCATCGCGCCAAAAAGCGAAGCGGACATGATTAAAGATTTCCGCACAAATCTTTTTGAAAAATTAAGCCAAAAAACGCGTTCGGAAATTCTATTATACAAAGCTCCAACCGAAGAAATGCTAAAGTTTTTTGATGGCACAAAATTGCCCGGCATAGAAGTAACCGCCGAAGAAATAATGGCTTATCCTGCACAAATTGGCGATCGCGACTACACCGCAAAAATCCTTTCACCAATTATAGATATTCCTTATGAACGTTTGAGCGAACTTTTAATTGGCCGCAACCGATATATTGTTTTGCGCCAAGAAGTTCCGGCAGAGGCCGAGCAACAATTAAGAAAATTAATTGCTGATGATAAAAAAGACAAAAAGGATTTATTCACCGGACTGGCCTTTCAAGAAAAAAATTATCGCTATTATCCGGAAGGCAAATTGGCCGCACAAGTAATTGGTTTTACTTCCGGCACCGGAAGCGGACTTTATGGAATCGAACAAAGTTTTGACTCCATTCTCCGTGGCAAAAAAGGAATTTTTAAAACACGTTTGGACGCCACCGGCCAACAAGTAATAGTGGGGAATGATTTAATTATCCAACCGGCAATTGATGGCTCAAGCGTCACATTAACCTTGGATCGCTCAATTCAAATGGAGGTAGAAAAATATCTTGCAAAAACGGTTCAAGACACAAAATCCGACTCCGGCTTGGTAATAGTTATGGAACCTTCCACCGGAAGAATTGTTTCCATGGCACATTATCCAACTTTTGACCCCAATGAATATCCAAAAGCGCTCGAAACAGAGGACATTTCACTTTCTGCGGAAGAGCAAAATAATATTGTGACTTTAAAAAACAGCCAAGGCGAAGAAATAAATTATTTATATTTGGATGCGGCTTCTCATTACAGAATTCAAGTTTTTAAAGAAATCTTAGACACCGGGAAAGTTATCATTTCGAAATTCAAAAATATTCTTGGCTCAGGCGCATATCGCAATCGTGCAGTAGCAGATACTTATGAGCCTGGTTCGGTTTTTAAAACAATCGCAATGGCCATTGCGCTTGACGATGGCGATGTTACGCCAAACACAACTTTTAATGATGTTGGCCCGCTTAAGGTTGATGAGTTCGAAATTCACAATGCGTTAAATACATATTTTGGGATTACAACCATGCGCGAAGTTTTGGAAAAATCGCTAAATACAGGCATGGCTTTTGTGGCTCGCAAAATGGGTCGCGAGCTTTTTTATCGCTATTTAAAGAAATTTGGATTTGGCGAAAAAACCGATATCGAATTTGAAGGGGAGGCCGATGGAAAATTGCAAGAAGCCTCCACTTGGGCGGAAAGCGAACTTATAACTTATGCATTCGGACAAGGTATAGCCGTAAGTCCAATCCAATTTATTACAGCCGTTGGCGCGCTGGCCAATAAGGGAATTTTAATGCATCCGCATATTGTAAAAAGCATTAAAGGGTCGGACGACAAAGTAACCATAGTCGAACCGGAACAACTTCACCGTGTAATCTCCGAAAAAACCGCTGCGACAATAACAGCCATGATGGTAAGTGTGGTGGAAAATGGTGGCGCAAACAAAGCAATGATTCCCGGATATAGAATTGCCGGAAAAACTGGAACTGCGCAGACTTATAAAAACGGCATACCGCTAACAGGTCCCGGAACAACGATTGCCTCATTCATAGGTTTTGCACCGGCAAATGATCCAAAGTTTATAGTTCTGACGATTGTAGACAGGCCACGCAGCTCTATATGGGCAGATTCGACGGCAACTCCCCTTTTCGCTCAGATAGCGCAATTCTTATTTAAGTATTACAATATCCCTCCGGACAAGTAGAATAGATGTGACATCAAATATAGGGGCGTAGTTAAGTGGTATAACGTCCGCCTCCAAAGCGGAAATTGTGGGTTCGATTCCTACCGCCCCTGCCAAAACTTCATCAATCCCCCAAATCCCAGGGAAAGATTATTAATGTATGACCAGTAGGATAATCATCGGGCAGCAATGTTGTACTTTCTCCATTTGGCAAAATTATATCCAACGCCCCCAACTGCTCAAACTCTTCATAATCCAAAACAAGAGGCATATTTTCCAATTCCGATGCGGTCAGAGCTGCTCCTCTTTCCATAAGCAAAAATAATCCCATGATATTGTAATTAATCGGTGAAATTTCTCCACTTTCACGACGACGCGCCAATTCCAAAAATTTTTCCGTATCAGCAATTCTTGCGCGAATATAATTAATAACTTGATCCATTCCGGAAATGCGAGTGAACCCACTTTCATTCTCGCAACTTGGCTCAACCACAAAAAATCGATCTGCCAGTGCAAGCGCCCGAGTGTAGTGAAAAACTTCCGCATTATCAGTCTCAAATTCCTCCTGTGAAGGCTTATATCCAGGCGGATAAATTTTCATTGGCCACTCTGCCGGAAGAAGACCAGAACTCGTCAAAATCAACGGCGTTTTGCCATAATTCTTCCTTACTTGAGGAAAATCTCCTCCTTCCATATACCTTTCTGCGATAAATAATATGCGACGCCTAAAACGCCTGGACAACATTTCGGTGGAAGTTAATGCCTTAAAATTAAATTGCCCACGCAAAGTATGTGCAAGGTCATAACCCTCAAATTCCGGCTGATTTAGATCGGAAACTATTACATCCGGACAAGAACTGCCATCCGCCAATGCCTCCAGAGCCGCTTTGCCATTAAAAACCGCATGAACCCCAAAACCGGCATTGCGAAGCGCATCAACCTTTAGCCGACGGGTACTTTCGGTGTCTTCTACAAGAAGGATTTCACTCATATAGCGGCAAAATATGCCACAATATCAGAAAAACGTCAAGGCGCCGCAAAAGACAATAAACTAAGACTTACATGCCTGATGGTGGAGGAGGCATATCGCCAGGAAATCCACCATTTTGCTGCACTCCATTTACTTGTTTTTGCTTAGCATTAGCCGACGACGTAGACGAAGTTGACACAGCGGGAACCATCCCAGCTGGCATCAGCTGAACACTGTCCGCGGTCAAACTTCCGTCGGAATTAGTTTTTCCATTAATGCTCACCGTTTTTCCAACAACTAAATCGCTCAATGCTCCATCGGTATTCTTTGTAATTTTCGTACTGTCGGAAACAAAAATAATTTTGGAACCATTATCGCGCATTTTTACTGTAATGCTTTTATCGTCCTTAGAAATAATTTCTCCAGCGGTAAAACCCGCACCCGCACGATTTGCTCCGGCGCCCTGCCCTTGCTTCATCCCTTGAAAATTTGCACCGCCCGCTCCAGCAAAGCCTCCCGGCCCTCTTTGTGGTGTTTTGCCCGATTGATATTGCATCCCGCCAAAAAATGCCGCGCCTGCAACAACAATTCCTATAACGACTACAACTGCTACTGGTGGTTTTGTCATAAAAAATAAATTAAAAATATATAAACTGCAGACCGGCAGTGAGATTAAAAATAAAATTATTCGTAACGCAAGGCTTCAATTGGATTAAGTTTAGATGCTCTTTGCGCAGGATAATATCCAAAAACAATTCCGATTCCGGCCGAAACGGAACATGCGAGAATTATTGATGTCGGAGAAATTGTCGCCGTTATTCCGGCAAATTGCCCAATCACAAACGCGATAAGCCATCCCAAAATAATTCCCGCCACGCCACCAATAAAAGTAAGCATCACGGCCTCGCACAAAAACTGCATATTTATATCGCTACTTTTTGCACCAATGGCTTTGCGAAGACCAATTTCC
>JBAYHN010000007.1:0-30299 GCA_041666125.1 Candidatus Altimarinota bacterium
TAAGCTATCCGTCATATCTCCCCTAGAACAATCGTCTGACCCACCCAGAATCATTGCTGGTACTTTGCCCTCCCTTTCTTCCTTTTCTGCGCGTTCTTGCTCCTCAAGACGTGCAAGCTCCCTTTCGTGCTGGCACGTTCCAATTTGAGCGGCACCACCTATCAAAGCCGCAACCCCTGCAGCAGCCGTCAAAATCGGATGTCTTTTACAAAAACCAGGTTGAGAATGAGCATTATTACTCTGCCCTCTGTCATCTCCTGCTTCTAGCCTTGGATGGTCTGGATTCATATAAAAATTGGTTAAAAATGGCTGTAACTATATATTATATAATGTATCTGTCAAGCGATTTTGCCTCCCCGCCCTGTACCCTATACCCCGTCGCCTATAACCTATCCTTATGAAACGAATTCTATCCGGCATGCAGCCGTCTGGCAATCCCCACCTTGGCAACTACCTCGGAGCAATGAAACGTCACATTTCAATGCAAAGCGAGGGTGAGTGCCTTTATTTTATTGCAAACTACCATGCTTTGACCAGCCTTCGTGATGGATCCGCAATGCGCGACAAAACTCGCGAACTGGCGCTGGACTATCTCGCGCTGGGGCTTGATCCGAATAAGGCCATATTCTTTTTACAAAGCGATATTCCGGAGGTTACAGAGTTAACTTGGATTTTGGACACAATTGCGCCAATGGGACTTTTGGAACGCGCCCACGCCTGGAAAGATGCCAAGCAAAAGGGCAAAAAGGGCGAAACCGTCGGACTATTTAATTATCCGGTTTTAATGGCGGCGGACATTTTGCTTTATCAGCCGGATTTGGTTCCGGTTGGCCAGGATCAAAAACAGCATGTGGAAATTGCTCGGGACCTTGCCACCTCATTCAATAGCACCTATGGCGAAACTTTTAAACTGCCGGAACCTTCCATAGAAAAGGACGTTGCCACAGTTGCCGGCACAGACGGACAAAAAATGAGCAAAAGCTATGGCAATGTAATCGAAATTTTTGCACCGGCGGATATACTCAAAAAACAGGTATTCTCGGTAAAAACGGATTCAGCCGACGTCTCCGCACCAAAAGATCCTGCAACTTGCCTGCCTTTCACTTTGCTTTCACATATTATTGATGAAGGAGAAAAACAGGAACTTGCAGCAGCTTTGCAAAAAGGAGGAATTGGATATAAAGATTTAAAAACAAAGCTTTTCGAAAAATTATTGAAATATTTTGCCGAAGCACGCGAAAAGAAGCTAGAACTAATGGGAAAACCCGATTTGGTACAGGATATTCTTGCCCACGGAGCCAAAAAAGCCCGTGCCCTTGCAAGTAAAACAATGGAGGAAGTAAGAAGAAAAACGGGATTGGGCTTAGCTTGACTTTCTCCCTGCATTTCGGTAATTACTAATCATGCAGCACACCAAATATATCTTCGTCACAGGCGGCGTGTGCAGCTCTCTAGGAAAAGGAATCGCGGCTGCGTCCATAGGCGCCCTAATGAAAGCCTGCGGTTTTTCTGTGATTCCGCAAAAAATGGATCCGTATTTAAACGTGGATCCGGGCACCATGAGCCCATTTCAGCATGGTGAAGTTTTTGTTACCGATGATGGCTCCGAAACAGACTTAGACCTTGGCCATTACGAAAGATTTATGGATGTGAATGCCACGACACTTTCCAGCGTCACAACCGGCAAAATATATAGCGAAACGATAGCAAAAGAACGTAAAGGAGATTTTCTCGGCGGCACAATTCAAATTATTCCTCACATTACCAACGCAATTAAGAATAAGATCACCGGAATTGGTAAATCAACAGGCTCAGACATTGTGATTGTGGAAATCGGCGGAACTGTTGGAGACATCGAAGGTCTCCCCTTTTTGGAAGCAATACGCCAACTACGCTGGGAACTTGGCCACGAAAATACATTATTCGTTCACTTAACACTTTTGCCTTACTTAAAAGGCAGCAAAGAATTAAAAACAAAGCCAACACAAGCTTCTGTTCGCGAACTTAGATCAATTGGCATTCAGCCGGACATAATAATTCCACGTGCAGATTACGCCATCCACAAAGACTTAATCAAAAAAATCGCACTGTTCTGCGACGTAAAAGAAACAGATGTAGTGCCATCAGTCACAGCAAATTCAATTTACGAAGTTCCTCTTTTAATGGAAGAATATAACCTCGCGGAATTGGTGATGGATAAATTAAATCTCAAAAAAGTTAAGCCGAATTTAAAACACTGGAAAGAATTAAACGAGAAGATCCAAAATAGCAAAAAAGAAGTAAAAATTGCACTTGTAGGTAAATATACAGGCCTGGACGATGCCTATTTATCCGTTATTGAATCGCTAAAAATCGCATGCTTCCACCACGAACGCAAACTGGAAGTGCTTTGGATAAACTCCGAAAAACTGGAAGAAAATGACGAAAAAACTTGGGCGGAATTAAAAAGCGCAGATGGAATTCTTGTTCCAGGCGGATTTGGAATTCGAGGCACAGAAGGCAAAATAATGGCTGCGCGCTATGCACGCGAAAACAAAGTTCCATACCTTGGACTTTGCTTAGGCCTACAAATAATGACAATTGAATTTGCCCGCCACATTTTAAAAGACAATTCAATTACATCAGAAGAATTTGATGAAAACTCCAAGGTTGATCCTTCAAAATACTTAATTCACTTTTTGCCTAATCAATCCTGGCAAAAGGAGAAAGGCGGCACACTGCGCCTTGGCGGATATCCATGCAAACTACAAAAGGGCACAAAAACCCACGCAATTTACAAACAAGATGCAATTCAAGAACGCCATAGACACAGATATGAAATTAATAATGATTATAGAGAAAAACTGGAATCAAAAGGTTGGATACCATCTGGTATTTACCAAAAAGCAAACTTGGTAGAAATAGCAGAGATAGCGGATCATCCGTTTATGATAGGTACACAATTTCATCCGGAATTCTTATCCAGACCACACAGGCCTCATCCGCTCTTCTTTGGTTTTATAGACGCTGCAATTAAAAGGTAAATTACTCCCGAAAAACAAATAATCGTGGTACATTTTATAATAACTGCAACAATTTTTACTCCATGGCTGCATTCCGTTACATTGCGCTTAATCAAGAAGGGAGTGAGTTGTCGGGAATAATAGAAGCGCCCGATGAACAAGCTGCCCGCAAGAAATTAAACGAATTAAAACTTTCGGTAGTTTCGCTTAATGTGGCCGCCACACCTGCTGAAGTTGCAGGAGCACCGGCAGTTGCAGGAAAAACAACTTTTGAATTTGAAGCCATAGACAAACAGGGCAAAAAAGTAATTGGAACAATTGTGGCGGTGGACGCACTTAAGGCTTTTGCAAGGCTTTTTGACGAATATCAGCTAAATGTTATTTATTTGGCAAATGCAACCTTATCTGCACAAGAAAAAGACAAAATCCGACAAGATGGAATTTCACAAATTCAAGCAGAATACGAAAAAACTTACGGAGCAGAAAAAAAAGCCCAAATGGAAAAACAAAACGTTCAACTTGATGGAAACATGCAGGAAACCAGAGAAGAACTACTTGTAAAAGTTGATGCGACAATGGCTCGAATTGAACAGTTCTTAAAGGATTTTGGCGCAGATTTAAAACCGGACGAAGGCGACATAATAAAATCATATTTAAATCAGCTTGTAAGGATTAAAGATTCCACAAACCTGGAACACATTCGCAGCACTTGCGAAAAAATGCTGCAGCACATCCAGCGCCAAGAACTTTTTATACACGAAGAAAAACAATCAAAAGAAAGCGCCCAGATAAAAATAGAGACAAAAGATCTCCTTTCCAGCCTAAAACAAACCGGACTTTCTAAAAACATAGATATAGTAAAAATAGCGATGGGCTGGCAAAGCAATGTTTTTTTAAGGCCACTGGCAAATATAATTCTTAAAATCTTCAAGCCGGGCACGCCGGAAATTCAAAAATTAAAGACTGATATAAAAACAATCAACAGTCATATTTGGTCATACGTGAAAATTATTTTTATAGGAAAAACAAAAACGTTAAAAATCGAAGCATGGGAAAGCATAGTGGCTCTGCGCCAGGAAAAGAAACGTCTAAATCTTCAACTTTCCGCTTTAGAATCCGAATTAAGAGAAAAAGAACTGGCAAACAGACCTCAAAGCATGTTATTTGAGCAGATAGGCTCAATACTAGGAATCATTTTGGCTTTTTATCTACTTTCTTATATTATTTCCTATCCCTTTACGATAAAACAATTCAATGTGCAGTCTATACCAAAGGGCTTCTATTTTTATCATTCTCATATTACAAAAATAGTGACAATTGCTCTTTTTATAGCTTACTGTAGTGTGACCTTGAGGAATTACTGGCTGAAGAAATTCACAATTGCTCCCTATATTCTTTATCCGCTTAGTTTGTTTGGCTTCCTCCTTATTATAATCAATTTAATATAAGCCAAACGTTTAAAAAGTATGTATCCAATTTTGCTTGAGTTCGGGTTTATAACCATTTTTGCGCTTTGGCTCTTTATAGCCATTGGTTTTACCGTTGCATCATATGTTTTTATACAGCTCGCAAAACGCAACAGAATCAAACTAAATATTTTGGCAGACAACACTTTTTTTCTATTTTTCTCGGCACTAATAGTTTCCAGAATATTCTTTGTGATTTTCAATTATGATCTTTTTTTCTACCAGTTTGAGCTTAAAAACTTTTTGAATGTTTTTGCAGTTTGGGACAAGGGACTTTCTTTTTGGGGAGCTATAATCGGATGGATGGGTGGAATCTTTTATATTGCAAGGAAACGAGGCGAATCTCCTTTGCGACTAATAGATATAATGGTGCCCGCAATTCTATGTGGAATGGTTTTTGGAGACATTGGTGCACTCTTGGATGGCGTTAATTACGGCACTCCTACAAATTTGCCATGGGGAGTCGTTTTTAGGAGCGCAAACGTTAAATACATCACTCCAATTCATCCAACGCAGCTTTATGGCGCGGTTTATGCCGCGGGGCTTGCAGTTGGTCTATATTTCCTATTAAAAAAGCTTCGCGACAGATTGCCGGGGTTTGTTTCCGAGGTCGCTCTGTTTTCTTTCTGCTTTTTGAGATTCTTTGAAGAATTTATACGAGGAGATGAAACTCTGGAAATCTTTACCATGCGCTTCCCGCTATTGGCTGCATTTGCAGGCATGGCAGTTGGGGCATATTTAATATACAGGCGCTATACAAATCGCGCCGGAGGCGACCCGGAACGTGTTCTCAAAACTTTTGTCGCTCAGGTGCTTTCTAAAATTCCAAAGTCTTCAAAGACACAAGATCCTGCAGAAATGTCGGCAAAAATGAACTGTCTTCCAAATCGAGTTTAGAGAGCTGTCCGGCTATTATGGCGAAAATTTCTTTACCATCCTGCGATGACTCAATCGAGATCTGGCCATTTTTAGAAGCGGATAATTTGGCTATCTGGTGGCAATTTTCGCCATCCTCATCACAAAAATTAACATTAAATTTGTCATCCACAAAAAGAAACTGAAAACTTGATCCAAGCCTGGAAAGCCACAGCGTTTTTGTATTAAGAACTTTTTTAAAAATGTCCTCTTTCTCTTTTAAATCATAGGCAGTGAGGTCATTACCCTTAGTGAAAAATATTCTGTTTTTATCCAAATTATCCAAAAAAGCATTAGACAACTCCCCTTCCTGAAAAACTATCGAACCGTCTTTCGGATCTGTGACTATAAAAATATTCTTATTCTTTTCGTTAACAAGAGAGAACGCTAAATACTTACCATTGTGTTGAAGTCGACCAAAGGCTTTTACGGGTTCTGTAAGCCTTGCAAAGACTTCGGCAGTGCTAAAGTCATTACTAAATTTAACGATTTTTCCGGCCTCATTAATTGCAAAAATATCATCCGCATATTCCTTTAAATCTTTAAATTTATCTTTTATATTTGAAATTAATTTTCCCTGTTCGAGGTCATAAACAAAAAGTCTGGAGTCATTTGTAATTCCAATCAATTTATTATTAAAAGAAATTATTTTCTTCGTCTTAAACTTTAAGGGAATTTCCAGAATTCTAAATTGGTCATCATTTGCGGAATACATTTTTCCAAAATGAAGTTTGTCATTGATCAATAAAACTCCCTGCTGTGATAAATTCTGCAAACTCCAAGAAGCCATACTTTCAACCGATTTAAAAAGCACTGTATTTTCGGTAGGCAAAAACTCCAAAGGCGGGAACTTAACAATAAAATTCTCAGAGACTTCGACACGCTTTTTCCAAGGATAGAAGCCATTTCTGGTAATTTCTATTTCGTGCACGGTAGGAACAACGCGGAGCTCTCCCGGCACACTAAACTCAACTTCTTTTCCATCCAAAATCACCTTGGCATCCTTTGGTAGATCTTCAAAAAAAACAACGTTCTTTTTTATTACGTCCTTACTCTCTGCGTCGTACTGATATCCCTCTGTAAAAAGAATTACAAAAACGACCAGAATACAAAAAAACACAAGCCCGCCCACCTGCAAAAGCTTGGAAAAAAGTTTCATATACTACAAGACTTTTAGAATCTTATATTCCATAACTCCACCTGGAGCAACCACTTTAACTGTGTCCCCTGCTTCGCGCTCCATAAGAGCCTTGCCAACCGGCGACACATTGGAGATCTTATGATTAATAGGATCAGCTTCAGTTGAACCAACGATTGTATATTCTTCTTCCGACTTTGTTTTGCTGGAAAGATTCTGAACCATTACCTTGGAACCAAGCTGAATTGCCTCGCTGTGCTTGATTTTCTCGTCAATAATTTTTGCGTATTTTACTTTTTCCTCAAGCTCCATAATGCGACCTTCTATAAAGGCCTGTTCGTTTTTTGCTTCTTCGTATTCTGAGTTTTCGGAAAGGTCACCATAACTTACGGCTTCCTTTAAACGTTCTGCTACTTCCTTTCTTTTCACTTCTTTTAAGAAATTCAACTCTTCTTGAAGTTTTTCAAAACCTTCCTTTGTAACCATGGTCACTTTTTCATCGTTTGTTCCAGTTGCAAAGATTTGTGCTGATTGATCACCTTTTAATTGCTGTGTCATAAAAGTTTCGGTTATTTATAATAATTATAAATTGATATAGGGACGAATTTTAACGCTTGTAGGATGTTCTTTCAACTTCTGAAGGACTTTTGCCTCAATTTGGCGAATACGTTCGCGAGTTACACGGAATTCCTGGCCTACTTCTTCCAATGTGTGGCCAACGCCATCTCTAAGCCCAAAACGCATTTCGATAATTTTCTTTTCACGAGGAGAAAGATAATGGAGCATCTCGTGAATATTTTCTTTTATAAGTTGGCGATTTGTAGCTTCCGATGGAGAAAGTGCATCGTCGTCTTCAATAAAGTCGCCGAGCTTGGAATCTTCTTCTGTACCTACCGGAGCCTCGAGCGAAACGATGTCCTGAGAAATCTTTAATATATGACGAACCTTCTTAATATCCATATCCATTTCTGCAGCAAGCTCTTCTACAAGCGGTTCGCGGCCAAGTTCTTGAACAAGTCTGCGCTGTGCATGAGTAAGCTTGTTGATTGTCTCCACCATGTGAACCGGAATACGAATCGTACGAGCCTGGTCTGCAATGGCACGAGTAATTGCCTGGCGAATCCACCAAGTTGCATAAGTAGAAAATTTAAAACCTCTATCCGGATCAAATTTTTCTACAGCGCGGAAAAGACCAATGTTTCCTTCCTGAATCAAATCCAAAAAGGAAAGACCACGGCCAATATATTTTTTTGCGATAGAAACCACCAAACGAAGATTGGCTTCTGCAAGCTTCTGCTTTGCAGTTTGGTCTCCTCTGCGAATTCTCTTGGCCAAATCAATTTCTTCTTTACCCGTCAAAAGTTTTACCTTACCTATTTCACACAAATACATGCGAATCGAATCGTTCGCAATTTCGGAAAGTTCAACCGTCTTTTTTTCCACAGCCTTGTGGATCTCTTTATTTATCTCTTCCTCTTCCTCCTTTTTCCAAATCAAAGAATCTTTAACGTCCATGACCTCAACACCCAAATCCATGAAAAGAGTGTAAATTTCGTCAAGTAAAATGACGTTAGATTCGATGTTCGGAATTGCCTGCATCAGCTCCTGCTGTGTAACGAACTTTTGTTCTCGGCCCTTCCTCAGGAGCTCTTGAACAGCCTTTGGGTATTTATCCAGCTGTTCGTCCGAAGGTTGGGTTATGAATTTTTTGAGTTTTTTCGCCATAAGTTATTTATTGTTTGCCCCCACCGACCAATTTATCTTCCCTTGCAAGAAGTTCCTGGTAAGTCTCAAGAAATGAATTTTTCTCGGCACCAGACGCCATCTTCAATTTCCTCACAATATCTCTCTTCTCTTTCTCTATCTTTCTTAGGGCTATGTAATGTACAAGCTTCACCACTTCCTGTTGCACATCCTCTTTTGCCATTTCGGAATGCAGGGATTCTGCAAGCATGGCGCAAACCGACGCTCTTTGCTTTTCCTTTTCATCCAGTTGTTGATTATATTGAGTTGTAAGTGATCTGTAAATGTTTTGTAACTCACTATCTTCGAAATCTTCTGGGGTCAATATCTGATTAGCTAGAAAATAAGAGTCGGTATGTGTCAATAGAATACCCAATAAATATTCTTCTCCCTTGGATTGTTTTGCCGTTTCTCTCGCCGATTCCGGCCCAATGCCAGAAGACGGCGCAGGTCGATTTTGAACTTTTTGACGACCACTAAAACTCTTAAATTCGTCATATAACGAATTTAATGAAAGGTCGAAGCGCGAACTTAAATCTTTTAACCAACCATCCAAAAGTACCGAACTTTTTACTTTTGTTAAAAATGGCAAAAGGCTGTCCATTATTTTCTTTTTGCCGGCCGCCGAAGTTTTGTCGAAAGATGATTCGAAATATTCAAATAAATATAAAAAAGCGGGTTTTGCATTTTTCACGGAATCCAAAAATAACTCCGGTGATTTCTTTATACATTCGTCCGGATCTTTTGCGTCGGATTCCCAAACCGCAACACGAATTGCAAAATCTTGTGGAAGAGTCATTTCTATTGCACGGAGAGTTGCGAGCTTGCCGGCGTTGTCACGGTCAAATGCGAAAATAATTTCCGGAGTGAAACGTTTTAGAGTTGCGAGTTGATCTTCGGTAAAAGAAGTTCCTGAACACGCGACAGCATTTAAAACTCCGACTTGATGTGCCGATAACGCGTCCATGTAGCCTTCCACAACTAATACAGAGTTTGTGCGGCGAATTTCGGCGCGGCCGCCGGCAAGGCCATATAAAAGCGAACTTTTGTGATAAATGGATGTCTCCGGCGAATTTAAATATTTCGGTTCGTCCCCTTCACGCAGTGCGCGGCCGCCAAATGCGCAAATGTCTCCAGCTAGATTTTGGATAGGGAACATTAAACGGCTGCGGAAGCGATCAAAACATTCGTCTTGATTTGTATCTTTCGCAATTACAAGGCCGGAAGCCAAAATCTCGCCGCGGGTAAATCCTTTTTCCAACAAATATTTAAAAAGTGAATTACCCCCATTCTCTCTACTGTCCTGCGCAAACCCAAGTCTGTGAGAATGAATTGTCTCATCTTTAACTCCCCTTTTCCTTATATATTCCAAAACTTTCTTGCCACCGTCTGTTTCCCACAATTGATTTTCAAAAAACTCCGTAGCCTCACTATGAATGGAAATAAGCCTATCTCTCTCCGTTTTTGTTTCTTTATTAAAATGGAAATCAGACTTATTTGGGAGCGTAACCCCAGCCTTTTCTGCCAAAAACTTAAGCGCCCCACTAAAATCCAAACCTTCAATTTCTTCTGTAAATTTAAAAATATCTCCACCCTTGTGACAGCCAAAACAATACGCAATCTGCCTCTCCGGACTTACATAAAAACTCGGCGTTCTTTCTTTATGAAAAGGACAAAGAGCCTTTAGCTGCCTGCCAACCTTTTTTAAAGGCACATATTGAGAAACCAAGTCCTCAATAGAAATGCGCGATTTGATTTCTGCTACAGCGTCCATGGAGACACATTATAGCGCTAAAGTATCAACAAAAAAAAGCCCTGACCCTAAGGCCAAGGCTTTTATAACAATTTTATTAGAACCTTTGAACACCGGCCATCAAGGGGAATACACCTAACACATCAACAAACTCTGCAGATCTCGAACTCAAAGCAGAAATATCTGTAGCTCTTTCAATCTGAGCCTGAATGACGTCTCCAATGTTTCCGCCATTTAATTGTGCCTTTACTACCAATATTTTCGAAGAATATTCACCAAGATCAACATCAGAATTCAATGCACCTCCAACTTCTGCCATTTGCCCTCCTAACATAGTGGGAACTCCGCTATAAACCAAGGTTTCATTGGCGCCACTCCTTATATAAAGGTTAACCATCCGAATATTGGCAAGATTGTTGCTCATAAGTTTTACCTTTAGATTTCTTATCTCTAATGCTTCATTGCCAGCTTCCAATTTAAAGCCAGCCAAAGTATTTAGGCCAGGCATCAAAAATCCATTTAACTGGACTTCATTACTCAAACTTACTTTAAGACCATTTGCGGCTTGCAAAGTCATTACCGGACCTGTAATCGGGAAATTACCTTGAGCAAAAATTACCATATTGCTCATTACACCCATTGCAACAACATCATCAGCATTTTGAATACTGAAAGACATTGAACGATCGTTGTCTCCAGGATTTATAAATTGATCTGTAATATCGCCCTTAATAATAAGAGTAAGACTGCCACCTTTTGGGACAACTACATTCGCGTTAAAAAATCTTGCATCAAATTGACCACCGACAATGCTACCTTGGTAAAGAAGTTCATTTGTATCTTGTCTTACAATCTTTACCCAAGACACAAGCGCTGGATTACCGACAAAATTAAGTTTTAATTCACGAATCATCATGTCCTCATTTGCTGCAGTAAAATCAAAAGCCGCAAGAGTTCTGTCCTGACCAGCTGTAACAGTTTGAGCAGCTAAATCACCAGCGGTAACGGTTAATGTGCCATTATCAATAACACTAATTTGTGAGCCTCTAACCGGGAAATTTCCAAATATTTGAGCTTGCGCTGCGCTTGCGCTTCCTATTCCAGTTACATCTGCCGGATTTTCAACTTCAACCTGAATTTGCGCAGGTGAACTATTAGCCGAAAGATCCGCCCGAACCGAAACAACTTCGGTAGTTCCTTTTTGAATTGTTATGAAGCGTGCCATATCTGCATTCATTGCTCCATCAACAGCCGCAGCTGAATAAATACGAGTGCCATCAGAATCTTTAATTAGACTGATCATCATTACATCATTATCTCTGACGCCATTAACTTTCAGCCTTAATCGTCTAAGTTCAATATCTTCAACATTTGAAGCGGTAAAATTAATTTTCATTAAAGTCACATCCCGAGTGCCGGCAATAACCGTTGAGAAAGGAGGAAGAGACAAATCGCTTGTAACATTTAAAGATCCAGCCTGAACGACCGGAGGAACATTCACAATTGTCATTGTTCTGCCGGTAACCGGGAATCTGCCAGTTGGCAAAATTCGATTTCCGCTTACACTACCATTTGCCAAAAATGATGCTGCGGCAGGAATATATGCCCTTACGGTTGCTCCATTTGCTGCACCCTGGTTTACATCAGCTAAAAATTTTAGAGAAAGTATGGAATTTCTTTGAACAGTAGCATTACCAACGAAAGTAAAAGAACCAAGTCCATTACCATTTACAATCGGACCAAAAACAATGCGCCCCTGATTATCAACAAGGCGACCGTTTTTAATTTTTGTAACATCTACCGATCCACCGATTTGCACACCAATTTTTCTAATTAAAATATTTTCTCTAACTGCAGTAAAATCAAAAGTTGCCAATTCGGCACCATTTGTACCTGCTTGAATATTTGAGGCAACCCTAGTTAAAGGACTTACACTTACATTCAATTGACCTACCTGGATGATAGGAGCAATTTTTGCAAATGCACCAAAAGCCGTTAAAGGCTGCAAAAATAAACTCACCACCATGAGCGCGCTAAGCAAGACTTTCTTGTTCATATTCATAAAAATAAAAAATTAATAAATATTAGAATTAAAGGCTCAAAAAGCGTAGGTTCCATGCGTTAGAGGCTACTATACCCTCTGATTGCGCTTTGTCAATAGCCATACCACCACCCCTGCAATGCCCATTATCAAGAACACCGACAGAAGGGCAATAGCCTTACCTTTAGTGGTGCCTAACAGGAGAGCAATAGCCGCAAAAACCGCACAAATAGCAAAGTTAAAGATAAGTGCCTTGCGGGCAGAAAGACCCACATTCAGCAATTTATGGTGAAAATGCGATAAATCCCCACTCATGGGAGATTTACCCCTTAAAATCCTCTTTAAAATGACCCAAAAGGCATCCAAAACCGGAAAACCCATAATAAGGAGCGCAGTTGCAAACTTACCACCGGAGATAATAGAAAGCGCACCAAGCATAAATCCCAAAAACATACTGCCGGAATCCCCCATCAAAAGCTTGGGCGGCGAAAAATCAAAAATCAAAAACGCTACGCACGAAGCCGCAAGAACACTGGAAATTATGATAAGCGCACTCTGATCAACAACGTGAAACTGCTGCATGGACAATATAAAGATAGAAATCTGCGCAATTGCAGAAATGCCGGAAGAAAGCCCAGGAATACCATCCAGCCAATTCATCACGTTCATCATTAAAATAAGCCAGATGACGATCGCAATCCCGGACAAAATCCAAATGGTTTCGGTGAAGAACTTAAATTGAAAACTGTCGAGCATTAAAGGGGTGCCAAAAGGCGTATTTATAAGTTGTATTTTTACGCCAGCCAAAACCACAATCACTCCGGCCAGAAATTGCACAAAAAGGCGCAAAAAAGGACTTAACTTAAATCTGTCATCCAGAAAACTGACGGTTGTAACCAGTAATCCCGCAAAAATTACACCCGCAATAGGCTTGGTTATATCAACAAAAATAAGAGTACATATAAGGAATACTATAAAAAAGATGATTCCGGCGCTGTAAGGAACGGGTTTGCGGGTAAGGCCGTAATCACCTGGTTTATCCAAAAGCCCAAGTTTTGGAAAAACCTTCAAAATAACCTTTATACCTGCAAAAGTGAGTAAAAATGAAACTGCCGCCGGCAAAAATTGAGAAACTTGTAACACTTTTGGAATTATAGCCCTATATTACTTTTGCGGAAGGCATTTTTATCTTAACCGCAGATTTGGCCAAACCAACCTTGACATACCTACATTATGAAACCTACCGAAGGAACACAACCAGGAGAAATCGAGATTACTCCAGACTTTATGGCTTTAAATGGGCGATGGATAAACCCTGAACCCGGACTGCCTAAAGACCCAACCCGAATGCAACTTGAAGCCGCCGGCTTCGTTTGCAGAAATATTTCAATGGGAAATGGCAATGGCACTCAAGTTGACCATATAAGATTTTGCGCACAAAGCGGAATGGTGAGAGCTTTTGAAACCAGAACCAGACCAGACAGCGTATCAATATTTACAAAGCCACTAGATAACAGTGGCGTCCTCAACTTTAAAGTCCCCGATTCTGGTACGACGTAATTCTTTTACATAGCCACCACAACCAAGCTTTTGGCCCAGATCATGAGCAATGGAGCGAATGTATGTGCCTTTTGAGCAATCAATTTTAAGAGTTACAAGCGGCCACTCCCATTTTAGAATTTCTATATTTTTTATTGTGACTTTGCGAGGTTCCAGTTTAACTTCTTTGCCGCTGCGTGCTAAATCGTAAGCGCGTTGGCCTTTTACTTTTATGGCAGAAAAAATCGGCGGCGTTTGAGAAATTTCTCCGGTAAAATCTTTTTTTAGAATTTCCTCAACTTGATCGCGTGAAACTTGAGATACATTTTTAACTTCTTCAACTTTACCATCGGCATCGTAAGTGTCCGAAACTTTTCCAAATTCAATTACGGTTTCGTAAGTTTTATCTAGCCCTATATAACCGGTAAGAAGTTTTGTACCGGCACCTACTCCAATTATCATTAAGCCTGTGGCAAGAGGATCCAAAGTTCCACCATGTCCCATCTTTCTTATATTCATACTTCTGCGCAATTTTCGAATCACATCAAAAGAAGTAATGCCTTTGGGTTTGTCTATTAAAAGAATGTTTTCCATAAATATGCGCCGGGCGTAGGCTCGGCAAATGCCATTATAAAGCCACTTTTACCTCACTGCTCAAAATTTCGCGCGC
The DNA here is from genome assembly GCA_041666125.1 of Candidatus Altimarinota bacterium. Taxonomy (GTDB): domain Bacteria; phylum Patescibacteriota; class Gracilibacteria; order UBA1369; family UM-FILTER-53-11; genus JBAYHN01. The sequence continues at coordinate 14,268 of JBAYHN010000007.1, forward strand.
GATTTTGCGATCATCCCATTCGATTTTTTTGTCTTCAATAATTTGAATCGGCTCGCAGCCTTTGCCGGCAATAATTACCGTGTCGTTTGGTTTTGCGAGTGAAAGAGCATGACGAATTGCCTGCTTGCGATCGCGAATTTTCCAAAAGCGTTCTCCTTCTTTTCTTTTTATTCCGGCGGCAACTTCTTCAATAATTTGCATGCGATTTTCAAAATACGGATCGTCGTCGGTAAGAATTATGTAGTCGGCATATTTATCGGCAACTTGACCCATTAGCGGACGCTTGGCCTTGTCTCTGCCACCACCGGTTGCACCAAAAACCGCATACAATTTTCCTTTTGTTAATGACTTAAATAGCGACAAAAGTTTTTCCAGCGAATCTTCCGTGTGAGCATAATCTACAATCACCGTAAATGGCTGGCCAGCGCGAATAACCTCGATTCTGCCAGGAATTTCCGTATCCGACTCCAAACCTTTTTTAATTGCCGGAAGTTTAATTCCAAAAGAAAGCGCCGCAGCAGTTGCCGCAAGCGCATTCGCAATATTAAACTCGCCAGGAATTTTTAAATTAACTTCCACCGAATCATTCGGAATTTTTATTGTAAATTTGGAACCATCTGCCGAAAAAGTGGCATTCTCCGAACGGACCACACCTTTTGATCCATATGTAATTTTCCTGTCTGCCGGAAACTCATCAAAATATGCGATTTGAGGATCATCAATAGGCAAAACCGCAGTTTTCTGTAGACCGGATTTGCGTTCCGATCGTCCAAGTCCTGCAAACAAAAGTCCTTTTGCATGCATGTAATTTTCAAAACCGCCGTGATATTCAATGTGATCGCGAGCAATGTTAGTCAAAATTGCAGTGTCTACATTTATTCCCCACAAACGCGATTGAACAAGCGCATGAGAAGTGGCTTCCACAATGGCAAAATCACACTTCGCCTTTACCATTTCGCGCAGCAATCTTTGCAATTCAAAACGCCCCTGCGTCGTTTGTTTTGTTGTATTTGCCCAAACCATATCGCCAATTTGAAATTGAATTGTAGACGCCACACCAATTTTATATCCGGCCTGTTGTAAAATGTTTGCCAAAAGATGCACCGTCGTTGATTTTCCTTTTGTACCGGTTATTCCAATTACTTTTAATTTATTTCCCGGAAATCTATACCAAATGGCCGCAGCCATCGCAATAATCTGGTGATAAAAAAGAAGCAGCGGATTTTGTGGTGAAATTTTTGAACGAACGAAATTTAAAATTCTCATCGTGGCTCATTATACCAGATAGACAAGCCGGAGCTTTAATGTTAGATTACCACCCTTATATGCAAGAGAAAGACCTATATCAGCCAACCGCCTTAACTATCCTAACAACCGAAAGGTGCACTAATCACTGCCCTCATTGCCTGTTTAGTTCAACCGAGGAAGGCCGCGAAATTGATCCTCAAATTTTTGAACATATAATATCAACAGCAAACGAAGTTTCTCACGTCACTCACTTGCATCTTTTTGGCGGCGAACCATTTTTAAATTTGGATTTATTACTTAAATTATTAAAAATCACAGCCCAAAGCGATAAAAAATACATAGGCATACCTACAAATTGTTTTTGGGGAAATTCAGAAGCAAGCGCAAAGACTGTGCTGGATCAAGTGGCTCAGACTTTGCCAAACGGGAAATTCCTAAATCTTTTTTTATCGGTAGACTCCCAACATCAACAAAAAGTTGGAATGGCCAATGTTGCAAACATAGTTCTTGCTTGGTTAAAAAACGATTATCGCAATATTCAAATTCATCTAAACACGTTTATTCACAATAAAGATTTCGAAACGCTTCTAAATTTATTGAATCTTTTAAAACAGATGGGCATATCAATTAAAATTATGGACCAAGCCTACGATGGAGAGGCCTATACTTTTTATATTTCATGCAATAACTCAAAAATAATTCGCATTAGAGCCGTTTTATCTATCAGCGTCATTGGCAATGCAAAATCCATTTTTGATCCAAGCAAAATGCATTTACAAAAAACTTTCTCAACAAGTGCATGCAGATCACAGTACTGTTTATTTGGAACAGATGGCAGGGCATATCATGATGATAACGAATATATAAATCGTCGCGACGAGGGCGTTGCAGTTGGCGACAAATCCTTGGGGGAAACAATAAGAGAAATCGGCGAAAATTATAAACCCGTCGTTGCAAAACTCTGGATGGAAGAGAGTGAATCAGCAGGTGGCCATCCGGCTTTTTGGACTACTTATGAGTAATCTGCCTAGGTGAATTTTACCAATATACCAGTTTTAATAAGGTCCACACCACTCATCTATATATTCACCCAGCTCTCCCTCAGGCATTGTCACTGTATAGTTAACATAATGAGCAGCAAAATCTCCACGTGGCAATGAATATATGGCCCATCCAGTCGGCAAAGTGCCTATACCTTCCACTAATGAAGCCCGTACCATATCGGCCGTTTTGTTTTCAGTGCACTTTAGGCCCATTCCAGCCAATGTAAGCAATCCTTTAAAAAATTCCGGAACATCACTAAGATTTGCGAATTGTTTTTGAGCTGTCATGAAACCTTGAAATCTAGTTATCAATAAATCATCGATCTTCTTTGTCTGATATTCGTCATATTTTGAAAGAATCGCAGCTACTTCGGCACGATTAATATTATTGTCTGGCTTAAATGTGCCATCGGGATAACCACTAATTACTCCATTGAACGACAGGCTGTTTACCGCCTTTGCATACCATGCATCCGCAGGAACATCGGGGAATATTTTTAAAGCCGCAAAAGCGGTCGTTGAGGCAAAAAGTGCACCGATTAAGATAAAACCGAGAATTTTCTTCATATGTATAGTGGTTAATAGGTAGTTGATAACGTTTTAAAGTTGATTGTGTTACACGAGGTATAACTCATACTCATACGAAGTGTTACGCACTTCTTGCTATCTCTACGTCCTTCGCAATCGCCTCTTTTAGCTCCACTTCACCGGCAAATTTAACAATATCACGAATGCGCTTTTTAATCTGAATTTCAACCTCCTGCCCATACAAATCTTCATTTAAACCAATGCAATGAACCTCGAGCGAAGAGGGCAAATTTCCAGTTGGCCGCACACCATAATGCAGCGCGCCCTTAAACTGCCGCTCACCTACCTTTACAACAACAGCATAAATTCCATATTCCATTTTTTTTGGCGCAAGTTGTGGATTTAAATTTAAAGTCGGGAAACCAAGCTTGCGACCAATCCCCAAGCCCTTTAAAACTTTTCCAAAAATAATTATATTTTCTTCCATAAACTAGCCCTTTAGCGCCTGAGCAAACTCGGTCAAAATTTTGCGTGGATCTTTTGCCTTTGTAACCGCAGAAGCAACCAAAATTCCCTTTGCACCAAACTTTAGCGCCAAGCGAATATCTTCTCCCGTTTTTATTCCTGCACCAACAATTATTGGAATATTTTTAATAGCGGCAACAGCATTTTTTATAATATCCGGCGAAGCTGTGGAAACCGAAATATCGCCTCCAATAAGCTCCGGAGGCTCAATCGCAATCGCATCCGGATTAAATTTTGCAATCGCTTGCGCCTCCTCCAAATCCTTTGCACAAACGAGTGTAAAAAATCCAACTTCGCGAGCTCGCACAATACTTTCTGCAATTTGTTTTAGAGAAATTTTTCTTTCTGCATGATTCAAAAGAGACCCATCTGCCCCGGCAGCTTTGAGCGCCTCCGGAATAATGTGGCCGGTAAATTGCCCATGAGTCACCGCATCAAAGTGATGAGAAAAAACCGGAATATTAATTTGAGACGCAATCATCCAAATATCCACAACCTGTGGGCAAACGGCAAAATTAACACCTTCCTTAATCGCAACCTCTTCATGGATCTTGGCCAAAGCCAAAGCCTGCACGCCGGTTGAGCTTTCGAAAGTCTTAAAATTCGTTATTACGATCGGGAATTTGACTTGATCCATCGCCAGATAATATATCACCTTAACAGCCTATATAAAATAGGCTTCACACAACTACATTTTTGTGCTATAATTTACTAATTCAAATAAAAACATACATTAAAACAAAACTTCCATGGCTAAAGAGGAATTAAAAAAACCTGAAGGTTCGCCCGAAAAAGATAGGCCGGAAACCACAGAAATTCCCTTTCAAAAGGGCATTGAGTGGCAGGTAAATGTACAACAGGTCATAGAAAAATCTTTGGGCGACAAATACCAGGAAAGGATTGGTTCGGTTTTTAAATATATAGATGACGGCTGGGTAAGAGACAATGCGGAAAACATTAAATCTCTTGAGCTTACAAAGGCCGGCGTTTTAAGGTTTAAAGACGGCAAAAAAGTACTTAAAGAATTTTATATTGCCGATGGATTAAAAGACACCATTCGCGAAAGATATGAGCACAGCAGAGATATTGCCGATCGCCGCGCAAGAAGAGAAAGAGAGAGAACCGTGGCTCCGGCTTCACGCCGCGACACAATAGGCAGAATAATGGACACCGCCGAAGAAGATGTGCCAGGCAAAAAAACAAAAGTTAAAGCAAGAATGGAACGCGAAAAGACACAAGCGGCCCGCGAAGAAACAATTCTAAAGAAACTGGAAAAACCAAAAAGAAAACTTTCCAAAGAAGAGGCTGCGGCAGTAGAGAAATTACAAGTTATTCTTTCTGCAAAAAAAGCTCAAAGAGAACGAATTCTTTCCACAGTAGAAACCATAAAAGACGAAGAATACGATTTTTCCGCAAATATAAGCCCTACAATTCAAGACGACGACGCGGAGTTTTTTAGAAAACACTGGCCTTCAATGGATTTTAGCCAGGAAATTGATGATCTTTTTGTTCAAAAACCAAAAACTAAAGAAGGCTACCAAACAAATCCTTTTAAGGAACTTGGATGGAAATCGGACACTCTGCGCGATTTGATGCAGGAAAGATCAAATGAAAGACTTTATTTTCAAGAAGTTGCAGACGCGATTTTTAATGATCGCACGGATGAATTCATAGAAGGCCTTAAGAAAAAGGGCGTATCGGAAAAAGTTACCGACCTTTTGGACGATGAGGATTTGGTTCTTTGCTACAGGAAATTCAAACAATTGGAACTGGACACAAGCAGGGCTGATGCGAGCGAAATTGCCATGGTAACTCAGATTTTGGGCGACTATATGGTGTACGCTCACAGACTTGTAAATCTTGTAAGTAAATTAAAATATAATCCTGCCAAAGAAACACAAGATCGCGAACGCACAGTTCGTGAATATGAAAGAAATCCAGATGGCACAGAAATAGACAATTCAAGCAACCACGTAAAAAGTGCACTTGATACAGTCTTTATTAAGGGCGTTGATTCTCCAACCGAATACACATCCGAACTTGCAGAACTTTTTGGAACTTCCGACAGACCAATTAATTTTGAAGATTTAAACGGACGAACTGCGACGGTTGAAGGAAAATGGTTTACTATCGCGCAGTCTCCGGACGCCGCTTATGCAAGCGCATTCACGGAAATCGTTCAGCAAAAACAAAATCCGGATGGCACATGGGTAGAAACTGTTGATGAAAAAGATGCAGTTACCCATTTAAATGACCTCTTAAAACTTGGTATTGCGGCATATAACGCGCTTCCGGCAGATGAAACATTAAAAGAAATCGTTGATAATTTAAATGAGGAGAATGCAATACCGACAAGATGGTCCGGAGATCCGGCAATTGATTTGCCGGCAATGTATGAGGCACTCGCACTTACGGATTTAAAGGAATTAAAAAAAGAAGGATCAGACAAAGAGTTGATGATAAGCGAGTACAGAAAAATGTTTATGCAAGTTGGCTCGGTTGTTTTCCAGAAAAATAAATTCAATAAACAAATGGCCAGTGCAGGCGAAAGCGACGAAGATGCGGAATCAAAAGAAAAAGGTGTTGGACTTAAATTTAAGCCTGAGCAAGCCGAAGAAATCGTGGCAAAATTGCGCGAAGCTGGAATTGATGAAACAAAATTACAGAAAATAAAAAGCTCATTAATTGGTGGAGCCGCAGTGGTTTTACCAAATTATGGTGGCGGATTCTCGCTTCATTATGAATTCGACCAGGGCACAATGATAGACATAACCGCGATGTTCCCACAGTGGGACGGTTTTGCTCCGGGCGCAGCCATTGGCCAAAAATTCCAAATTTCAGAAAAAGTAAAAGTTACAATTCACGCAGGTGGCGGAGTTGCAGCAGTTGGAGGATGGATGGCCGGTGTTGGCGGAAGCATTTCAAAAGAATTTGATGATATAGATGGATCTGTTCAAGTATCTGCCGGACTTCTTGGCGGAGTAATTCCTATGGGAAGCGTTGGGGTCGCCGCAAACTGGGCAAAATCAAATGAAAAATTCCGAGAAACATTAAGCAAAAAAGTAGTAGAGCATCATATTGCAGAAGTGGATGCCACGGGAAAAGCATATGAAACTGTAAAAGAAAACAGAAGCAAATATCCGGCACTTACTCGCATTTTAAATTCAATTGAAGCTACACAAGGACTGGATGAAGCTTCTAAAAAACAACTCTTCGAAACTTCATATGAAATGTTCAAAGAGGGCATTCAAAAAGAAGCAATCGATGACTCTACAAAGACTTGGTATGAAAGATTTATTCCAACGGGCGTTGGGCTTGGCGTGGCCATGGTTGGCCCTGTTCCGGTCCCTTATGCATATTTGGAATTCCAACTTTGGAGCAGAAATTTGGTATATAGAGTTGCAACAGATGTTGAAGACGTAGAACAAGTTACGGACGAACAAGCTCGCAGACAAATTCTGGCAGCCAGAGCTTTATCCAAAGGCACAACAGAATTCATAGACAAAAAATTGGCGACTTCCGGAGAAGTAATTTTTGATCCGACAACCGAACAATTAAAACTAAAACGTGCGGGCGAAGGTAAAATTGATTTCTCTCATTTAAATAATTTTGATTCTTTCCGCGACACACTTTCACGCGATGCGAAAATTTTCGTGGAGCCTGTAAAAGGCTTGGGTGAGGCGGGAGATGTGCTCCAGTTAAAGCCAAAAGAAGCATATGGAAATATTGAAGTTTAGATTGATCCTGCCCTTGGCAACGACGTGGTTTTGACTTCACAAGGCGGAAGATTATTTGCCTCCGTTAAAAAAGACCGCGAAATTTACATTAAGCGCGAAGACATTTCTTTCCCATTTGAGCACAGAGGCGCAGTGGAACAAACAGTAATAGTAATTACAGATAATCCTTATAAAAAACCACAATTAATAAAAGACACTTCGACTGTTTATTATGAACAGCAACCTAAAAAAGAGTGGAAATTGCGCCCACGAAGCGCAGTTACAGAGCTTCCTGAATTAAAAGGCACCACACAAGAAAATCTAAAAACTTGGGAGGAATATACAGCATGGGCCCAAGAAAATAAATCAGAGCGCGTAAAATTCTTTGACGCAGAACCTTATACAAGGAGCTTTGAAAGACTGCAAGATTCCGTAAGCCTGACTTTGGAAGGTGAAAATTCAGATTTAAGAATTCGCCCGGAAGTTATGGCAAAAGTGGAGGCACTTAAGAAGGACAAAGCCTTCATTCAAGAATTCCGCAGATTAACTACAGACGGATATGACCTATTAAAGAGAAAAGGCCGCAAAGATGTTCATGCCGATTGGGAGCCAAGCTTCCCTGCCCTATCCAGAAAATTAAAAGAAAAACTTGGCCAAGACATAAATGCGGAAGAATTAAATTCTGCGACATATGAACTTTTGGTAGCGAGTTTTATGGATATTCAGAGCCAGGGTCCAGCAAAAGCAAAAGAAGCTTACTTGGGCTTTTTGGAAAGTTTTGAGCGTCCAATGCTCACCTCTATTTTTAAAAAATATTATGAAGGTCGCCCGGACCAAGCGCAAAAAACAAAAGAAGCGGTGGATTGGACAATAAATCATTTAAAAGATGTTGATGTTACGCAGAAATCCGGAAGTGTAAAAGAAGGAACAATGTTTGCGACATTGGTTGGCATGGGTGGCATTACCGGAATGCGCCGAATGTACAATTTCCATGAGACTGATGCCAAATATGGCGTACTTGGTTTGCATGAACTTGACCCAAAAAAGACAGATGTTACAGGCGAAGTTGCGGACTTTTGGATGAAGAAACTTTCGCCATATATAAGGGGCATGCATAATAAGGAATTCCCGCCTCGCGCAAAAGCGCAAGAAAATGCGGAGTTCCAAAGAAAGCTGCAGGATAATTTACGTTCTCCATTGGCGCTAAAACTTGTGCCGGTGCTTGGACTTATGCTTTCTCCTGTGGAAATGGATGCACTTGCCGCAATTCACGAACAAAGACCGGATGCAGATTCCATAAATGAAACAAACATTGGAGTCGTGAAAAAGTTTTTGGATTGGTGCGACAAAGTTAGAGGGGCCGAACTTGATGGAGCAAAAACGGTAGACCTTGGAGACGGATATACTTTGAATATAAACACAAAGCTCGCAATGGGCGTTTATAAAAAATGCGGAAATATTTCCGGTTTGTTGGAAGAAAATTTTGAGCTCTTTTATAAAGGCACAAAGAAAATGCCGGTATTTGCGGGAATGGGAGAAGGCACAATTGATGTAAATGGAAATTACAGTCGCGCTGACTTTACCGTTATGGCGGGTGCGGCTTTACCAATTATAAGAAAACAGGAGATTCGATGTGAAGAGGATAATCCACATCATCATCACCGCAGACCGCCTCATCATCATCACCATGATCATGATAATCCGCCACCACCGGATAACCCACCGGATAATCCTCCGCCGGATACTCCACCTGACACACCACCGCCGGATGTGCCTCCGACAACAGAAACAGCACAACCGGAACCGGCACCAGCTCCTGGAAACGCAAACGTGGGCGGTACAGAAACGGGCACTGTGGAAACAGACACTTCACCAGCTTCTAACACCGATATCTACGGAGATATATGAAAAAAACAATAATCATTCTGGTAATTACAATCGCAATCGTAGCCGCAGGCACGGTTGGCTGGGTAATGTGGCAGAAAAAATCTGCTGATCAACCTATGCCAAGTTTGCCGGGCGAAGTTATCCCAAATAGTAATTTAAATGGAAACCTCTATTCAGATGTATAAAAAAATATTCAAAAAATTCTGGAAACATATTGGCCTAATTTCGGCAGTGGCAATGATTGGCTTGCTTATACAAACGGCAAGCGCAACTCCATCCGCCGTAATTTTCCAAAAAACATGTGATCTAGCGGTTTATCCATATAACCCGGATGCGACTTCTTATGTCACGGGACAGGCAGCAACTTCGCACCTGCAATATTTAAGCGAGCAGGAATGCAAAACACACTTGGCTTATCCAAGCCAATATCTGCCACAACCACCACGCGAAGCCGAAAATCCGGTATTGCCAGGCTCAGAGCTTATAAAGGCTCCGATTGCGCAACATCAACATGCATATTTTAATAATTCAAATCACACAGCCGCGCAAAATAAATTCTATTATAAGTCGGCAATTAAAAAGTTTGAGATAACTGTAAAAGAAGATGGATACCAAAATTTAGATAGAAGCAGAATTAGCTGCGACATAATTGTTCCTCAAAATTACACGGGCAATGCAAATGATTTAACAGATTGCGTTGGCCGCGCGGATGATTTGTGGGGAGGAACAGTCGTAACAAAAACGGAAGATGCAGCTTCCAAAACAATCACACTTTTGTGGGAATTTGGCGTAAACGAACCAGGAAAATTGCCACAAAGATATGGTGACAATGGAATAAATTTTAAAGTTTATAATGCACAGGGCCAAGACATTACTCCGGCAAATTTTGATTTAACGAGCCCTGATAATAGAAAATTTGAGTTCCACGTAAATTTACCTACAAAAAATAATGCTTCTCAAATTTGGAGTGCAACAACTGTGGCACGCGCTTTAATCGCGGACATAGCTTTACGCAAAACGAATTATCCGCAGAATTTCGCAAGGGGATGCGGAACTGGAGATGTAAATGATCCAAATGCAGGATGGTGCTTTTTAACACCAAATGCCGGGCCACAAATGGTTCCGGTGCAAACATCTTCCGGCGCGCATATGTTTTATTGGTATGACATTGGTAGCGTAGGTTCCGTTTGGAAAAAACCAACTCCACCTCCACCACCACAAATTTCTTGCGCGAACATCACTGTTTTCCCAACACAATTTAAAGTAAGTGATGCTTCAACTACAATTCAAATAACAGATGTACAACCAGCAAATTACACCGAGAATTTCACTTGGGTTTTGCATAATCCTGGGTCAACCACTCAGCTTGCAGTGGAAAGTTCTTCACGCAGCGCAGTGCTAATGAATCCGGTTGCCGGCACTACGGTTTCCATTAAATCATTGGATGAAAAATGCCAGGCTGTACTAACGGGCACAGAAAATCCACAACAAAATCAATGTATTGATTTGCAAGTTTCGCCAACTCAAATTGTGCGCAACGTTGCCACTCAAACATTCAGTTCCACAATAAATCCAACAAACTTTGTTGGAACAACAACGTGGACTCACTTTAAAAATGGAACCGCGCAGGAAACAAAAACCGGCACGGCCGCAACATTTAACAACTTGGATGCAAACAGTTTTATAAGCGTGGCAGCGGCTCCGGCCTCAGCAAATGCCACTTGCAACAAGCAAATCCCAATTCAGCCACAGCAAGAGTATCCATGTATTGATTTGCAAGTCTCACAGACGGAAATTTTGAGAGATGTACCAACGCAAACTTTTTATGCGACGGTTAATCCATCAAACTTTTTGGGAACAATAACTTGGACTCATTTAAAAAACGGCTCAGTTGTAGAAACAAGATTTGGCGACAGAGCAACATTTAACAACTTGGATTCAAACAGCACCGTGACGGTAGATGCTATTCCGGCTTCGGTCAATGCAATTTGCAGACGCCAGCTAAATTTGGAATTAATCAGACGTCCTCCACCACGTCCTGCAGGAGAATTACACAAATCCGCATTCGAAATAAAATCGCGCGGAAATGTTATTCGCAAAAATGAAACTGCAGAATTTAAAGTGACATTTAGAGCTACATCAGAAACTCCGGAAGTAACACTTTATGAATCTCTTCGCACTAAATTATTTGGCACGGAAGGAGGCGAAATTGCTCTAACCAAAGGCATTTATGGAGGCAGAGACTTTAAAGTTGAGAATTCATCCAGCGGCGCAGACATTCAAGAATGTGAAGCAGTTGCACGCGCTCGCGGGCTAGTTTGTTTCGAAGGAAATCCTTTTATAACAAATGGACTAACACTTCGCAATTTAACAAACCAAACAATTTCGATTATTTACCGCGGCAAATTGGTAACATCAAAAATTAATGAGAATTTCTGTAAGCGATTAGACCCAGCATTTTGTGGAGAAAAATTCACAAATGAAATTCATGACTCACTTGGGAATGTGGCTAGGGCAACGCTTTATACACCTTGTCCTTATCTCTTAACACAGGGAATTGGAGATGTGATTCTGGAAAGTGATTTGAGCGTTGGTTCGGATATTTCCGCCTGCGCGGGAGTTCCAAATATTGAAGGTCCAACAACAACAACTCCCCCACCGGTAAATCCAAGAACACCAAGCACTGGTGCCGGAGACACATTAAATATTCCTCCACACACACTTTGCCAAGAAAGTAACAGCGGCAATGCAAACCTACCGGAGGGCTACAGAAACCCATTAAAGAGCGTTAGCAGCGCAATTTGTGAAGTGGCCATGACGCTGAGTGATGTACTCACACCACCGGCAATTCGCAAAGATGTGTTGGCAAATATAACTCGCATTACTCGTTATAATAATAATCTTGGAATTGGCCGCAGCATTACGGTTTCCGATTTAAATAATCCGCCGCTAACAGGCGAATCTCCAAATCCGGATGCTCAGATTTACAAACTTAAAAATGGAAATTTGATTGTGGATGCATTCACTCCGCCGGTCACAAAAGGCGCACGAACATATGTAATCGAAAACGGCGACTTGATAATCAAAGGCAATATTAAATATTCCGAATCTCCTTATGATTTGGCCAATATTAAAGAAATTCCGGTAATCGCATTCATCGTGATAAATGGAAGCATTCAAATTGATCCTTCCGTAACGGAACTTTCGGGAATCTTTGTGGCAATCAATGGCGAAGGCACAAACATCCGCGCAAATAGCGGAAAAGTTTTGGGCACTGCAAGATCGGAATCTCCAATGAAAATCCTCGGCTCGGTTTATGGCGACATTCAACCACTATTCGAAAGCAGAAGCTACGTTGGCAACGCACGCTTTGGCCAGGGCACAATCGTAATTAACTACGACGGCAGATTGTTCTATAACCTGCCACCGGGCCTCAAAGAGGTGCTAAATATTGCTCCGGAACAGGTGGCAAGATAATAAACTCATATACGTATGATGCCACTAAAAGATTTAGCAGAAGGTTCTGAAGAACAACCATCTGGGGTTCATAAAGCGCACGAACAACAGGCTATTGGTGGTGATAAAGATACTGCAGATCGCGTTGGAGGCATTATGGCAGGCTTGCCCATGGAAGAAGGTTTAGCTGATGGGGAAAATTCAGCTCAAAAAGATCCTGGCAATAAACCTTATATAAAAAAACCAGCTTTAGCTTTTGGTGATGATTATTTAAAACATGTCGCAGATAATAAATATGCACGTTTGGTTGAAAGAGCAGATGTTATAAATGGAATAAATGCATATAGAATTCAACGTCAGTTTCAAAAATTAGTTGATAAACATTGCAGAAACGGCTTCGAAAACAACTATCCACCCGGTGTATTTGGATTTATGGCAAAAATGCTTGGGCTTAAGAGATTTAAAAAACCGAGAGTGGAACCTGATGGATGTCACTTCTACTTTCCAACAATTAAAGGATCAAAAAATGACGATTTTAGTGAAATCAATGAATTATCCGGTCAATTGATGAAAGATCCGAGCCCGCTAATTGGACCTGATTCTACAGAGCGCACTGAATTAATAGAAAAATGTGCACGCCAATATAAAATTCACATTCAACCACAAACAGAATTTATTCCCGCAATTGTTGAAAGTTTATTGGTTGCCATAAACGCTGATACAAAATTGAGAGAGTCTATTATAGGCTTTAAAGTTGACATTCTGCCACGCAATAGAGGTAATATGCCGACGATAGTTTTATATGTCAGGCCAGGCAAAGAGAATGCGCAGCATGCTTTAGATGGTGTCTATGCAAGTCTTCATAAATATCATCGAATGGGTGAGGGAAACACACCTCGTTTTAGCAAAAAAGTTGATGAGTTAATTTCTTATGCTCAATTTAGTGGCGATGTTAAAAAAAGCTGCATGAGTAGTCTTGCTAGAGGTGATAATCCAAATATTCCATTTGACGGTAGAGACTGGGCTCATTTTAAAGGAGAAGAACATAAACTGATTCTGCCAAAGCCAAGTGAATTGGACCAGGCAAGAGACCGTAAAGCAGAGTTAAGGTAATAGAAGAATACAGGGATAAAGCCTTAACTACTCCCCTTTTTCTGCTACAATAAGCGCATATATGCCAGTATTCTTATTTCATGGAGAAGACACACACAGCCACAGCGAAAAGCTAAAATTTTGGCAAAAAGAATTTGAAAAGAAATTTGGCGGGAATATGAATGTGAGTACATTTGACGGGAAAGACGCAACCGCAAATGATATTTTTCAAGCTGCATCTTCCATGCCATTTTTGGCAGAAAAGCGCTTTGTAATGGTAAAAAACTTTCTTTCGGAAGGTGATGATGATCAAAAGCATGCAATGGCGGATTTGGTGGAAACAACCCCGGATTTTTGCATTTTGGTTTTTAGCGAATTGCAGGATTTTGATAAACGCAGCTCACTTTGGAAAAAGATTCAAAAAATCGGAAAAGTCACAGATTTTCCAAAACTCATGGGATCAAAATTAATTGGTTGGATACAAAAAACAATTGAGCAGGCCGGCGGCCAAATAGAAAAAGATGCAATAATCCATCTTTCCGAAGTAACTTCCGGCGACCTTTGCAGGCTCGAAAACGAAATCGCAAAACTGGTCGGTTATGCCCAAGACAGGCCAATAACAAAAGCCGACATCGAACTTTTAATAGACACCAGCTTGGCAATTTCAATTTTTAAATTAACCGATTCGGTTGGCCAAAGAAATGTAAAATCCGCACTTCATCACCTACACCACTTAATCGAAACCGGCGAAGAATTATATGGAATTTTGCACATGATAATGCGGCAATTTAGAATTATTACCAGCGTTAAAGATTTAATGGATCAAAATCTTAGCCGCGATTCCATAACCGCGAAATTAAAAGAACATCCGTTTGTGGTTTCCAATTCAATGACACAGGCAAGGAATTTCTCCATGGATCAGCTAAGAAAAGCCTATAAACTTCTGCTTAACCTGGATACGCGCCTAAAAAGCGGCGGCGTAAGGATTCTTGTGGGCGACAACCGCGAATTTGTGCTGGCGCTGGATATGCTGGTGCTAGATTTGTGTAAATAAAAGGCTCCGGTTTAGCTTAATCATTCCCGTTAGTAAACCCAATATCACCGCTAAATTGCCTGGCGGTTGTATCTTTTAGAAATTCAGGCTTCCATGGTTCTCCGGATGGCCACGTTGTTAATTGAGGTTTGCCAGGTCTTTGTGCGTCCGGCTCACCGGTGAAATATCTATAAGCGTGATCTTGCAAATCTCCTTCTCCACACTCATTCAACATACTCCCCGTAGAGGCCACAGTACCTAGTTCAAGCCTCAGCAAACTTTTATTATCTTTTCCTACACAAAAAGTAGCGGATCTAAACATCAAATCCGACGGTTTTCTAAAATGTGTTGTCTTACATCCTTCTTCATCTTTACATCCCCCTAAATCAACATCACCTTTGTTAACACCCGATTTTATTAAAATCAAATTGGCCAGATACATTAAAACCAATGCCATCTGCCTTTGAAATATAATTCTATTCTCAGCAGATTTTCCTTGTGCCGGCTCAACCATTTCTGTCAAACCTGGATAATCCACTCCGATTAAACCAGAAACGTCGATATGTGAAACTAGCCCCTTACCATCTTTAACCTCATCTAGGCCAGATTCTCCTCCTGTTTGCAATATATCAATCATGGCCTGAGCCGCTACCTGAACTCTAGGTGCCAGTGCATTAAAAACCTCCACGGTTCTAGGTCTGGCTTTTAATGGATTTTGTTCCGCACTTCCCTCATCAACGCATGGGATAGACTCAGAAAGTCCCAATACATAAGCCTTTGGACCACTAACTTCATCAATTACCCACTTGCGTACACCATCCAAATCGTTAACAAATCTTCCTGCAACATCCGATTTAGTCGATTCACCTGCTAAAACAACTGGATCATATTCCCTTATGTTATTGATACTCGCTAAAGGTTCACCGGCTTTTCTCGTTTCATCAGTTAAAAAATACCCTGCATTTCCATCTAGTTCCGATTCTATGTCTGACATACTTTCAAAATTAAAGGATAATATAAGGCGATAATAATACGCCGCATTCCGTTTCTGTCAAACTTACATTTGAGGCTTCTTCTTATGCCAATCTGTTGAATTTTGATATATATGGCCGGTTTTTAACAGGAGAGGTTCGGCAAATTGAGGACCGATGATCTGCATTCCAATCGGCAAATTATTCTTGGAAAAACCGCACGGAAGCGCGAGAGCCGGCAATCCTGCAATATTTATTGAAACCGTAAAAACATCTTCCAAATACATTTTGACCGGATCCGCACTGTTTTGGCCTATAGTAAAGGCAGTGCTCGGCGTTGTTGGCGTAATAATCACATCAACTTCTTCAAACGCTTTTTTAAAATCCTCACAAACCAGCGTGCGAACTTTTTGAGCTTTCAAATAATATGCATCGTAGTAGCCTGCAGAAAGTGCGTAGGCTCCAATCATAATTCTGCGCTTCATTTCATCGCCAAAGCCTTCTTCGCGCACGCGCAAATAATGAGAATATAA
>JBAYHN010000008.1:0-29693 GCA_041666125.1 Candidatus Altimarinota bacterium
CGGGGTCAAAACTTCAATAATTAATTTTGGGCAAGACTTTCGCAAAGCTTTAATACAAGCGGCAAAATGGGCACTCCCAGCATCTTTTAAATCATCACGATCAACACTTGTAATAACCGCATAGTCCAACCCAAGAGTTTTTATCGCCCGCGCCAAATTTTTTGGCTCATTTTCATCAAGTGGCCCCGGCTTACCGTGATTCACATTGCAAAATCTGCATGCGCGCGTGCACGTTCCGCCCATAATCATAAAAGTTGCAGTCCCACAGCCCCAACATTCGCCAATATTTGGACACATCGCAGACGCACAAACAGTCGCGAGCTTTAATTTCTCAGATAGCGAGCGAATCTTTTTATATCTCAAACCCGGCTGAGCAATTTTTAGTTTCATCCACGACGGCTTCTTGATGTCGCCAGAAACCAATTGAGTTTTTGTCAAAGGGTTGCAAGACATAGAAATGGAGCCGCATCATACCATAATAGAGACATTTTCCGAAGAGGCCTTCTTGATTATCCTCATGAGCAGGCTGGCGGTTGCCATAGAATCAAACTTGGCGCTATGGGCTTGGTCGTGTCTTATTTTTAGAGTTTTGCATAAGTCCGGCAGATTGTAATATCTCATTCCCGGGAAAATTTTCCGCGCAAGTTTAAGAGTGCACAGCATTGGCATATCAAGTGGCGCAAATTTTGCATCCACAAATTCTTTACTCAAAAACTTATAATCAAAAATTGCGTTGTGCCCAACAAAAATAGTGTTTTGCAAAAAACCATGCAGCTCACCGGCAATCTCACGAAAACGCGGAGCGCTCGCCACCTTTTCATTGCTAATTCCGGTCATGCGAGCCACAAAAGGCGGAATAGGCCGCGCCGGATTTACAAAGCTGGAGAACCATTCAATCACCTCCCCTTGAAAAACTTTTACCGCGCCAACTTCTATAACTCGATCCTGTCCGTGAATAGCTCCGGTAGTTTCGACATCAACAACAGAAAAAGGGATTTTAAAATTCATTCGGCGAAAATATACACCTAATTCGCATTACTAGCATTACACTCCACTAATTACATTATCTACGCTTGAATGTTTTTGTTTGCGACGCAGTGCCCACAAAAGCGGAAGCGCAATAAAAAGCAAAACCGATTCGGCCACAATCAGCCAAATACGGCTCACAAAGGCATAAACTATCGCAATGTGAGGGGCAACAACCGTTTTGAGACCCATATACCAAACACCCTCCCTCACACCAAATCCATTTGGCGTGAAAAGAGCAACTATACCAACCCAATATGAAAGTGCCCCAACGCCTATGAGTAGTGGAGCATATGAATAACTCACAGGAGCAAACGATTGCAGGAACAGAAAGCTGGAAAACCCAATGCCCACCACCGCAATTATATAAATAATCTGAAGCGTCAGCAGTTTTATAAAAGAAACGCGCTTATCTTGCGTTATGGGTGGACGCTTAACTATTCTAAAATATAAATTAACTAGAAAATAAAAAACTCGCGGATAAAGCACAATAACGCCAATAGTGCTCAGT
Organism: Candidatus Altimarinota bacterium; assembly: GCA_041666125.1. Classification (GTDB taxonomy): domain Bacteria; phylum Patescibacteriota; class Gracilibacteria; order UBA1369; family UM-FILTER-53-11; genus JBAYHN01. The sequence continues at coordinate 1,538 of JBAYHN010000008.1, forward strand.
ATAATCACTACAGGCCAAGAGATGTGCCTAAAAGCATTGGTTTGAAGCAATGCGATAATGGAAACATAAACACCGGCAAAGATTTCCAAAATAGATTCTGTGCCCGTGGAAAGTAAAGTTAATGAATTAGGTATGCCGTGAGGTTTGCAAAATTTCATTCTGGCTACACCGGTCCATATTTTGCCTGGAACATACTTTGCCGGCTGAGTAATAATAAAATATAAAAGAGTTTCATAAAAAGGCACGCCACAATGTAAATAGCGCAAGATTAAAAACCAGCCAATTGCAAAACATACATATGATCCCGCATACACAATAGAAGCTGCGCCCAACATCAATACATCAAATTGGAACCGGAAATATTTTATATGTTCCCAATTTCTCGAAAATTCTCTACCCAAAAAGTATAAAACCGCCACCAGAAGAATTGCAGATACAGCGTTTAGTATGATTTTTTCCGTCCGAGTCATTGCCATGCCTAAAGCAGTTTAGCATGCAGACCTTTGCTGCGCGACAACCTCTATGCGAAAACGTGTTTTTTCTGATATAATAGGCACATGCCACAGATCGAAATTGTCTTTGCAGTCTCCGCAGGTTTAATAGGTTTAATAATAGGCGGAATGATTGCCGGCAAAAGAAAATTCGACGAAAAAGCGTTAAACGAAAAAGCTAAAAAAGTTGTAGTTTCTGCCGAGCAAGAAAGTAAACAAATAATGATTGACGCCGAGATCAAAAGGCAGGAAGCAAAGCGTCAATTTGAACTTGAGCAGGCGGAATTCATGAAGCAGTTGGAGAAAATGGAGCAAATGATGTCTACGAAAAACGGCATGTACGTAAAGCGCGATGCTAAAAATCAGGAAGTGGCAAAGGCCATTGCGGAAGAAGAAAGGTCGGCAAATGGGGTTAGGGAGCAAATTAAGGAATTGGAAATTAGAGTGGAAGACAAGCTTTTGCATATTTGCGGAATTCCAAAAGACAAAACTCGCGAAGTTGTAATCCAAAATTATGAACAGGACTTTTTGAGAGATGCGGAAACGAGGCTTCAGCACAGGCTGGAATGGGCCCAGGAATGCGCATCAAGAGACGCTAAACAGATTTTGAGTGAAGCAATTTATAGATATGCGGCACCAACATCCGTTGAACATGGACATCAAAATATCACTGTCCCGCGCGATGAAATAAAAGGATTAATAGTTGGTCGTGGTGGCATGAACATCGCATTTTTTGAGAAGACTTTTGAAGTAGATGTAATTTTTAATGACGAGCCAAACACAATAATAGTGAGCTGTTTTAATTTGGTGCAAAGGGAGCTCGCAAAGTTGGCACTGGAAAGATTAATGAGAGAAAGAGTTATAAACGAAGAAACAATTTTACGCGTCAAATTAATGGCGGAACAAGATTTGGAAAGAATTTTGCGAAAAGAAGGCGAAAAAGTTCTAAAGATGCTTGGGATTACAAGTGCGCCGATAGAATTTATGAGACTGGTTGGAAGATTGAAATATCGCACGAGTTACGGCCAAAGCATTTTGCACCACTGTTTTGAAGTCGCATATTTTTCCAGAATTTTGGCAGGAGAAGTTGGCGCAAACGAAAAAGTGGCTTGGATTGCAGGATTTTTTCATGATGTCGGTAAGGCCATTGATCAGGAACAAGGTGGTTCTCACGATGTTTTAACAAAGGAAATTTTGGAGAAATATGGTTTCCCTAAAGAAATTGTTCATGCCGCGTGGACGCATCACGATGCAGCGCCGCAAGAAACAATCGAAGCCCAAATAGTACAAGCCGCAGATGCAATTTCTGCAGGTCGCCCGGGAGCCCGCGCCGAATCTGTGGAAAGATATTTGGAAAAAATAAAAGATTTGGAAGGAGCTGCTGTTGGGCTGGAAGGAGTTAAAAAAGCGTATGCAATAAATGCCGGTCGCGAACTGCGCGTTATAGTTGAACCGGAAAAGCTTACAGACGCCGGAGCCCTTGAACTGGCCCAAAATATAGCCGGCAAAGTGCAAGAAAAAGGCGGCTACCCGGGCAAGATAAGAATTATTACGATAAGAACTACAAAAGTTACCGATCACGCGAGATAAAACGTTTCCATATGAAGAATAATGTAATTATTATTGGCGCGGGGCCAGCGGGATGCACCACTGCTATTTACACGGCACGTGCGGGGCTAAAAACTTGCGTTTTTGGCGCAATAGAAAGATCAAATACTTATAGGGCACATGTGGTGGAAAATTTTTTCGGAAGAAATGAAGCGCTTAAAGGCGCAAATTTAATGACTGAGGGAAAAGCGCAGGCGGAAAAGTTTGGTGCAAAATTTACAGATAAAGAAATCGTTGATATTAAAAAGAATAGCAATGATTTATTTGAAATTGTTGATAGCGAAAGGCAAAAACATGAAGCGAGAGCAGTTGTAATTTGTTCCGGCCTTGGATTTAAACCAACAGGAATAAAAAATGAACAGCAACTAACCGGCAAAGGCATTTCTTGCTGCGTGAATTGCGATGGATTTTTCTTTAAAGGCAAAAAAATCGCCGTAATAGGCAATACTAATTTTGCCGGAGAGGAAGCACTGCAACTTCTCACATATTCTCCAAACGTGACCCTGTTAAGCCACGGAAATGATTTTAAATTTGATCCAAAAATTAAATCTGCACTCGACGAAAATGGTATACAGCAATTAAAAACATCACGCATAAGCGAATTTGCCGGAGAAAACAAATTAGAAGAAATTTTATTTTCAGATGGAGCAAAAATGAATTTCGAAGGAGCATTTTTGGCACTTGGAATTGCAAGTGCTTCTGATTTTGCGAACAAACTCGGCATAATGCGCGCCGGACAACAAAATACATTTATAGAAATAAATTCTCGCACGGGCGAAACTAATGTTGCAGGCGTATTTGCAGCCGGAGATTGCACTGGCGGAAACGCACAGGCAATAAAAAGTGCAGGAGAAGGATGCAACGCCGGAATTTCTGTGATAAAATTCCTCAAGGGCTTAAAGGCCTACGCAGATTATTGTTAACCACCTTAAAATATGGAAGAAAACAAGAAAATAGGCAGAAGTGTTGATCGCCTAATTATGGGAGTTATTCTGGGAGGAGCAATCGGTTCTGTTCTTGGTCTTACTCTCGCACCAAAGAAAGGCAAAGAGACGCGAGCAATCATTAAGCAGAAAGGCCAGGACATTTTGGAGAAAGGTAAAGACGTTTCGCAGCAATTTATAAAAAATCACAAAGAAACGATAGGCAGTGCAAAATATCAGCTAAAGAAGGGAGGGAAAAGTTTCTTAAGGTGGGCTTTTTCTAAATTAAAAAAGGAGAAATCGCAAGATATGCCAAAGGCGACCATGGACATGGAATCTTCCGATGAGTGAAAAGTCATTGATGCTACGAAAATCTATTTTTTGGCATGCTCTTAATGTAATATAAGGGTACATCATGAAAACATTTGTCGGTTTTTTAGTGTCACTTGTACTAGTTATCGGCCTTGCTTCCGGCGCTTTTGCCTTGGATATTTTAAAAAGTAAAAATTTAAGTTTGCCGCGAACAACTTTGGGGAGTCTTAACTTAAGCGGAATGAGCAAAGATAAAGTTCGTGGATTGGTGCGCGCAAAAGTAAAAGAATTTTCGGAAGCAAATTTTCAAATTGCGGCACGAGGGATCGCAAAAACAATTACATTAAAAGATATTGGCATTACGCTAAATGATGCGCAGATTTTGGAAGAAATTCCATTTGCCGGAGAAATATCCAATGCAGAAATGCTTTTTTGGAGTTTTGCCGGTAAAAGAATAATGCCAAAGCCTATAATCGAAGAAACGGAGATATTAAGATTGATTGATGAGAAATTCCCGGATATTCCAAAGGCAAAAAACGCATATTTCGAATTTAAAAATAAGAAATTGCAGCTAGTGGAAGCCAAAAACGGAGTGATGCCAAATTTGGAGCCGTTGATTTATCAAATACAAAACAGCGTTGCGTTTTTGGAGCACTCTCCCCTATTGGTGAATTTTACGGAAGCCGAGCCAACACTTTTTATAAAAGACTTGGAACCTTACAAAGATCCAATTGCAAAAAGATTCAGCTATCCGTTCAAATTGGTTTATGAAAAAGATAAATGGGCGGTTGATTTTGGAAAAAATCCACAATGGATAGTGTTTGAAAAGAAACCTTATGAGGTAAAAAACAATGAACTGCCCTTTGTAATGCAGTGGGGGCCGGTAGATTTTTCCAATTTCCTAAATGAAAAAATCTCAAAAAGCCTTGAGCAAGCGCCCGAAAGCATAAAAATATGGCGCGATCCAAACGGCAAAATTATTTTTGAAGGTAATGCAAATGAAGGCCGCGCAATAGAACGCGACAGGCTTCTTGCCCTTGTAAATATGGATCTTGAGCAAATGGCGCCCGCTGATCCTGTGCAAGAAGTTGAAATTCCGTTAGTTGTAGTGCCTCCAAAAGTGGATATTTCGCAGGATTTGCAGGACCTTGGCATTCGCGAACTTGTTGCGGTGGGGCATACTGCATTCGCTGGCTCACCGGCAAATCGCGCGCACAATATTTCCGTTGGGATTTCCAAATTTAACGGACTTTTAATACCTCCGGGTGCAGTTTTTTCGTTCGATGACAATCTTGGATTTGTTGACGGGTCAACCGGTTATCGCAAGGAGCTGGTAATAAAACCAGAGGGCACAATTCCGGAATTTGGCGGTGGACTTTGCCAGGTTTCCACGACACTTTATAGGGCCGCAATATATGGAGGATTCCCTATTGTAGATCGCACGCCGCACACATATGCCGTTTCTTATTATTCTCAAATTGGCGGGCACGGGCTAGACGCAACAATATATCCCCCAACCCGCGACATGAAATTTAAAAACGACACGGCCGGCAATTTATTAATTCAATCATACGTAAATGGAGTAGATGCTTATTTTAAATTATATGGGATGTCGGACGGCAGAAAAATTACAATGGAAGGTCCATATATATCTAATAGGAAAAGTGCGCCATCCGAAATAATCACAGTCAAAGATCCTACAATGAAACCCGGTGAAAAAAAACAGGTAGAAAAACCGCACGGAGGTTTTGATGTTATGTGGTACAGATACATTACTAAAAATGGCGAAACAAAAAAAGAAGATATATTTACCAGATACCAGGCGACGCAGGCTAAATTTTTAACCGGAGATGAGTTAACTCCAGAAGGAGAAAATGCCGGCATAGTGCAGCCGGCAAACCAAGAAAAGCCTAAGCCATCTACGGCTAAGCCGGAACCAATAATCAAGAAAAATTAAATTACTTTCTCTGTATCAATAACAGTTTTCTTTTCTTCTTCCTCCATTGGAATTCCGGATTCGGCTATTTTGTTTTTAGCTTCTTGATTGTACGGATCAATATCCAGAATCTTCTTTAAATATTTATGGCTGCGCCCTAAGTCCCCCATTTGCTTGGCAACTTCCGCCACAATCCACAGAAATTCCAAATTTTTCGGCTCAAATTCCAACGCCTTATTAAAATAATGAAGCGCCTTTGTTAAATCTTTTAATTCATAATAAATTTGGCCAATGCTTATATAACGTGAAGGCTTCGCATAGTCCAATTTTATTGCATTTTCATACGCCTCTATGGCTTCCGTATAACGTTTTTGGTTGTATAGGCATCGTCCGTAATTGCAATAATAAGTAGGTTCTTTTTGCGTTATAGAAAATAATTTTCTATATAAAATTTCGGCGCGCCTGTTGTTGCCATTTTGCATATAAATAACGCCAAGCTGATTTAAAGCCTCTTTGTGATTTTCATTCAAAGCCAAAACTTTTATAAACCACTTCTCGGCTTCTGCAAAATTACTGCGAGTAAAGTGCATGTCCCCAATTCTAAAAGCACGGTTAATTTCCCCAAAATCCAAAGGTTGGTCGCCTCTCGTTTCCGCAGAATCATCCGCATCCACGGCAAGAGAAGGGTCAGAATTAGCATCCAATATAACCTGTTTTTCCCATTGTACGGGCCTGGAAGCGGCAACTCTTCGCAGATGTCTGCGGAAAATAAGTACCACTCCCACCAGACAAATTATTGCAATAATTGTTTGACTCATAGTTTTAACATCAAATATTCCAATGCCAATTTTTGATTAACGTTACGAGATAATAGATTTATCACATTATGAATTTCTTTTAAAGTTTCCATGGCCGCCTGCTTCCGCGCATAATCCGTTTGCTCGAACATTTTTTTGCGGAAATAATAAATCAACAAGGACATAAATGATTTTAATTTTCCCGGATCTTTTGCAATTTCATTTACTGCGGAAAAACGTGTGGCAACCGAAGCTTTTTCATCCAAAAATTCAATTTGATGATATAAATCGAGAAGTTCTTTAAACACTTCCGGTGAACGCAGTAGCTGAATCGCCTTGCCACTTCTGCCCAAAGACAAAAATAAAACCTGCGCAATTAATTCGTCGGTAACTTCCGGGAACATTTCTTTTAAAGATTGTTTTAATATTTCGTCCGGCAATTTTTTAAAATGAACCACTCTCATACGAGAGGCAATCGTGGGCTTAACATCGCGCAATTGGCCTGCAGAAAACAAAAACAGAGTTCGGCCCGGCGGTTCCTCCAGCGTTTTTAAAATACTATTTGTTGCTTCTTCGGTAAGCCTGCCAATATTTTGTATAAGAAGAACTTTATATTTGCTTTGCCCCGTCATGTTCAAGCGCGCAATTATTTCGCGCATCAAATCTATTTTTATGGATTCGCCATCATCTTCCAATTCTATTGTGTCCGGATGCGATTTTTTCTCTATTTGAATGCACGTTGGGCATGTATGGCAAAAGCTGTTTGGGCACTGCAAAATGCCCGCAATTGATTTTGCCACGCGAAATTTTCCAACCTTTTCCGGACCAACAAAAAGATATGCATGAGGAATATTGTTGCTCGTAAAATCCTGTTCAAGCTGAATCAATTCTTTTACGTGGCCGATTACATTCCAGTTATAAAACATAGTTTATTTATTGAATTTTTTCCCATTCGGGCTCCTGCCTGCAAAGAAGATTTTTTGCTTTTGATGGATGAGACATAATCATCTTAATAGCCCTTTCTAATCGCACTTTATTCTGTGACCCTTTAAATAAAATAACACTTCCTTTTGATAGATGAGAGGCCAAGGCTTCTCCGGCTTCTGTAGCTGTTAATAGGACCTTTATTCTAGACTCGGGAAAGCCATGTTTCAAGGATTCCTCCGCGATTAACGACGCAAATTCGCCGACTGTAATAAGCTGGTCCAACCAAAGGCCGACGCTTTTCGCAACTTTTTTGTGAGCTTCAACGGTATATTCGCCAAGTTCATTCATATTTCCAAGCACGGCAATTCTTTTTTGCCCCGGGAAATCACGCAAAAGTTTTAATGACTGAATTACGGTTTCCGGAGAGGCATTATAAGAGCCATCCAAAATAACCGAGTCGTTTTTGCCTTCAATCAGGCTCATTCTGCCTGGAGGTAAAATAAAATCTTTTAGTTGCTCCACTCCTTCTTCCAAAGTTACGCCATTTAAAAGTCCGCACATAAGCGCTGGCAAAATTACATTTAAATGATATGTCCCCGGAATTTTAAATTGCCCAGTAATGTTTTTTTCTCCCACGAATTGTCGCAGAAAATCCGGTTGGTGTATTTTTCGCATCAGAAACGCCAATATCGGCCTTGATTTTTGATGAAGAGCTAAACCAAAAAGTTTTTGCCAAAAGTTTTCCGTGCAACTTTTGCAAAAAATCATCCTCTGCATTCAAAATGGCTATACCATCTTTATCCAAACATTCTGCGAGCTGTTTTTTTTCTTCAAAAACTTCTTCTTCGCTTTTAAACTGGCCCTCTGCTTGATGAACACGCGAAATTTTAGTAATTACACTTATGTTTGGTTTTACCAATTTTGCCAAATGTTTAATGTCGCCGGGCTTATCTGCGCCATATTCCAAAACCATAAAATCATATTTCTTTCCAAACCTGGCATTCAAAACAGATTTCGCTAAAATTTTTGCCCATTTAAAAGGAGAACTAAAGCCGGAAGGCTGTTCCAAAATTGCGAGCAATAAGCCAATTTCCGTATTTAAGCTTTTTGGATTTCTATAAACATTCCAGCGAGACTTTAACACTTCATAAATCGCCTCTTTTGTACTGGTTTTTCCAAATGAGCCGGTTACGCCAATAACTGTCGGCTTAATTCTTTTTAATTTTATTGCGACCAACTTCTCAAGAAATTTTTGAACGGCGGTTTTTAAAATTCGTTTCATTCTGGTTAATTAGAGGCTTCCCATTTTGGCTATTTTAATAAAAATTCACAATGGAATTTTATTTTTTACAGGTTCCTTGGTATTATATACCCGATTTATGGGAAAGCGATTATTAATTCTGGCCTTAACCATCACGTTTCTGCTCAGTTCGTGCAGTACTACTATGACAGTAAAACAACAAGCCGCAGCTCCAGAAAAAGGTGAGCAAATAGCTATAATCCAAACAAATAAGGGAATTATCAAGATGAAATTTTTCCCTGATTACGCACCGGAGACGGTTAAGAGTTTTACCGAACTCGCAAAAAAAGGTTTTTATAATGGTTTGATTTTCCACCGCGTTATTCCGGGCTTTATGATTCAAGGTGGAGATCCAACGGGCACGGGCATGGGTGGCGAGACATATAAGGGTCCGAACACAACCCTTCCAAATGAAGTTTCAAAAGATTTAACTCATATTCAAGGCGCCGTTGCTATGGCAAATAAAGGAGATCCAATAACTGGAAGCAGCCAATTTTATATTGTTCAGAATAAAGCAGGGGCAAAATCTTTGGACGGAGGATATACGATTTTTGGACAGGCTTACGAAGGCTTAGATGTTGTAGACGCAATTGCAAACACTCCGCGTGACGGCCAGGACAGGCCAAAAGATCCGGTAATAATGGAAAAAATAACGATTCAATGATTAAAGTTTTGAATTCAGCGCCTATGGATACAAAGAAAATTTCGGCAAAAAATGGAATGCTGGCGGGTGCGTCGAAACTTAATGCAGCTCAGATTCAACAGAAAGCAAACGAGGCGCGCGCATATGCTCTAATGGCTATTCATTTTGCAGGCTCCGGCCATCCGGGAGGCAGCCTTTCGGTTATGGATGCGGAAGCCGTGCTCTATTTTAACGCTTTAAATCACGATCCAAAAAATCCTTTTTGGGCACAGCGCGACCGAGTTTTTGTTTCTGGGCAGCACAAATGTCCGGCACAATATGCCGTTATGGGAGTCGCTGGCTATTATCCAATTGAAGATTTTGTTACCGGGCTTCGTTTAATGGGCACTCCGTTCCAAGGGCATCCGGACTGGCTAAAATTGCCGGGCATAGAAATGAGCGGAGGTTCGCTTGGGCAGGGCCTTGGTATCGCAGTGGGCTCTGCACTAGCTGCGAGGCTAAATAACGAAACTCACCGCGTTTATTGCATTATGGGAGACGGTGAGCAGCAAGAAGGTAGCATTTGGGAGGCGGTAATGTCCGCAGCTCATTACAAATTAGATAATTTATGCGCTATTGTGGATTGCAATAAGCTGCAAATTGATGGAAATGTTAGCGAAGTGATGAATATCGAGCCGGTTGGCGAGAAATATAAAGCTTTTGGATGGAATGTGATTGAAGTGGACGGGCATAATATTCAACAATTAATAGATGGCTTTGATAAGGCAAAAACAGTTAAGGGAGCGCCTACGGTTTTAATTTTGCATACTTCAAAAGGAAAAGGAGTTTCTTTTATGGAAGGCAATGCAGGTTGGCACGGCAAAGCGCCTAATTTAGAAGAAACCAAAAAAGCATTACAAGAACTTGGTCATTCAGATTTTTTCACCGATGAATTGGTGCAAAAAGTGCAGGGTTTAAAAAAGAATATAGCGCAAAAATATGGCAATCAAATTCCAAAAGAAGAGCGCCCATATTGGTGGAATACACAGCCAAATATGCAGGTAAAAATGTCTCCGACGCGTATGGGTTTTGGTGAAGCTCTTGCGCGAATTGGCAATGACGAAAGAGTTGTGTGTCTTGGCGCGGATATTTCCGGCTCAATTTGCATTTATGATTTTTGTAAAAATAATCCGGAGCGCAAAAATAGATTTTTAAGCATGGGAATTGCAGAACAAAACATGACGGTCGTTGCTGCGGGTCTCGCCAAAGAAGGAAAAATTCCGGTAATCGGAAGCTATGGCGTTTTTGTTACCGGTAGAAACTGGGATCAGCTGCGCACGACAGTTTGTTATGGGCAATTGAATGTGAAAGTCGCGGTTGGCCACGGAGGAATTTCCGTAGGGCCGGATGGCGCTACGCATCAGAGCTTGGAAGACATTACCTTGCTGGCAATTTTGCCGAACATGACGGTGGTTGTTCCTTGCGATTCTGTGGAATCGGATAAAGCCACGGAAGAAGTTGTACTTCGAAAAGTTGGGCCATGCGGAGTGCGTTTTGCACGCGAAGCAACGCCAATTGTAACAACTCCTGCTACTCCATTTGTCTTGGGCAAGGCAAATATTTATAGGTTCCGCGGAGAAAAACCAAATTTTATAGACGCATTCGAATGCAAAATTTCCGACGAATATAAATCCGAAAATGAAGATCTTTGCATTATTTCTTGCGGTACGGAATTAACAGAAGCCATGCGCGCTTCATATATTTTAAAGAAAGAGCACGGAATCGAAACGCGCGTAATAAATTTGCATACAATTAAACCGATGGATAAAGACGCGATAGAGAAGGCCGCAAAAGAAATTGGAAAAATCATTACAGTAGAGGAACATCAAAAAGGCGGAGTTGGAAATTTGATTGCCGGAGTAATTGCAGAAGCCGGAATTCCGGTAAAAATTTCGATGATGGGCATGAATGATACGTTCGGTGAGTCCGGCCAGCCTTGGGAATTAATGTGGAAATATAAGCTTGCCGCTGAACATATTGCCGAAGTTGCCAAGAAGCTCAAAGATTCCAATAAATAAGATGATCAGCCAAGTTTACCTGAAGATTTCCGGAAAAGTGCAGGGAGTCTTTTTTAGGGCGCATACGCAAAAAGCTGCGCAAAAACTTGGGCTGCGTGGCTGGGTGAGAAATACAGAGGACGACTGCGTAGAAATAACCGCACAAGGAGAAAAATCTGCGCTTGAAGAGTTTATAGAGTGGTGCCGAAAAGGCCCAGACAGCGCAAATGTGGAAGATATCAAAACAGCCTGGCAAAACCAGACTGTCGAATTTCAAGATTTCTCTATTTTGTACTAAGCCTGAACGAACTTCACAACCGCTTCGAACATCTTTGGCTCATGTATTGCCAATTCAGAAAGCATTTTTCTGTTAAGCAACACTCTCTTGTGTGCGAGTTTGTTGATGAACTTGCTATAAGAAACACCTTGCAACTTAAGAGCAGCATTCAATCTGGCTATCCAAAGAGTGCGGAAATCGCGCTTCTTTAGTTTTCTGCCAATATAGGCATTCTTGCCGGCAATCATTACAGCTCGCTTTGCGAGACTGTATACATTACTTCTTTTATCTCGGAAGCCTTTCGCCGCCTTTAATACCTTCTTGTGTCTTTTTTTTGTAGTTACTCCGCCTTTGATTCTCATGGTAAAAAAATTAAATCATTAAAATGACATTGGTAGTAAGCGTCGGATCTTCGTCGAATCAGATGCATGAATCTGCACGCCCATATTGCCTGTAGCCTTTTGACGTTTGCTCTTGTTTATAAGTAAATGTCTCTTGCATGGCTTGTTGAACATCATTTTGCCATTCTTTGTAATTTTTATGCGTTTCTTTGTTCCGCTGTGTGATTTGAGTTTCATATTATTTTGGGGTAATCATCATTATTATATTGTGACCTTGTTTTTTTGGCATCTCTTCCACTGTCCCGGCATCAGCTAGCATCTCTTTAAATTTCGCCATTTTCTCTCTCGCCATATCCATTCTTCCCAGTTCCCTTCCCCTTAGAATCATTGCAACTTTTACAATGTTTCTATCTTTGAGGAATTCTTTTGCCTTTTCCGCCTTAACTTCCAGGTCGTGAGTATCGGTGCGAAGTCCCAAACGTATTCCCTTTACTTCACCCTGTTTCTGGGCTTTTTTCTGCTTCTGATCCTGTTTCTTTTGGCGATACAGATGCTTTCCAAAGTCCATTATCTTGCATACTGGTGGTGCGGCATTTGGAGCCACTTCTACCAGATCAAGCTCAAGTTCGCGCGCCCTGGCTAATGCTGTTTCCAGAGCCACAATTCCAGCCTGCTCATCGTTTTCGTCTATTAAGCGGACAGTTGGAGACTTTATTCTGTCGTTTAATCTGAAAAATTTAGAAATATATGGAAATTAGGTGATAGCGCACGGGTTATCTTATGTAAAAGCCTTGAGCAAGTCAAGGCCAAGGGCGAGTGCCCAAGCCCAAGCGGGGCCGGCCAAGCTGAGGTATAATTGTACTACTGTTATGATTACAAGACGAAAAGCCAGAAAAGTAAAGATTGGAGATGTATTTTTGGGGTCAGATTTTCCCATTGCCATCCAATCTATGACACAAACGCGCACGGAAAATGTCGCGGCGACCATTGCGCAAATTCTGGAAGCAGAAAAAGAAGGGTGCGACATGATGAGGGTTGCAGTCCCCCACCTGGAAGCTGCGAAAGCTTTAAAAGAAATTAAAAAGAAAATTCACATCCCGCTTATTGCAGATATTCATTTTGATTATAGGCTTGCGCTTGAGGCTATTAAAAATGGAGCTGATAAAATACGCATAAATCCCGGGAATATCGGCAGCAAGGAAAAAGTTTTAGAGATTATTGAACTCGCGAAAAAATATAAAATTGCAATTAGAATTGGCGTGAATGCCGGATCGCTGGAGCAAGAATTGATGGAAAAACACGGCGGGCCGACTGCCAAAGCTCTTGTTGAATCAGCACTTAACTGGATTAAATTCTTCGAGAAACATAAATTTACGAATATTGTGCTTTCAGTTAAATCAAGCGACGTTCTAGATTGCGTTGAGGCATATAAATTGCTGGCAAAAAAATGTGATTATCCTCTGCATTTAGGCATAACCGAGGCTGGAATTCCTCCGTATGCAGCCATAAAGTCCGCAGTTGGACTTGGCGCGCTTTTGCTAGAAGGAATCGGAGATACTGTTAGAGTTTCCATGTCTGCGCCTGTGGCAGAGCAAGTTCAGGCAACAAAAAATGTTTTAAAATCGCTTCATTTATACAACAAAGAGCCGGAAATAATTGCGTGTCCGACTTGTGGAAGAAAACAGATTGACGTGGAAAAGCTAGCACGAAAACTGGAGCCGGAATTAATGAAAATAAAACGCCCGCTTAAGGTCGCAATTTTGGGATGCACGGTGAATGTTGTTGGCGAATCTATGGGGGCAGACTATGCAATTTGTGGCGGAGGAAAGGGCAAATGTGCGATTTTCCGCAAAGGGAAAATATTAAAATGGGTCACCGAAAAAAATATAGTTGGTGAAATAATTAAAATTATAAAAAGTACAAAATAAGTATGAAAAAAATCGTTATATTAGGATCTACAGGGTCAATTGGAACTCAAACGCTCGAGATAATTAAGCAATATCCGCGTGAATTTAAAGTAATTGGGCTTTCTGCGCACAATAATGAAAATTTATTGGCGAAACAGATTGCAGAATTTAAGCCGAAATATGCAGTAAGTACCAAAAGAGGTATGAATTTTGACAAGGAAGTTGAATTTTTAGCGTCTCTTGATGAGGCGGATTTAATTGTAAATGCGGTTTCGGGATTTGCGGGGCTTATGCCGGCTTATGCCGCTTGCAGAGCCGGGAAATCGCTGGTGCTTGCAAATAAGGAGTCCATTGTTTGCGCGGGAGAATTGATAATGAAAACCGCAAAAAAATATGGCGCAAAGATTTTGCCGGTGGATTCGGAGATGTCTGCAATTTGGCAAAGCTTGGAAAGTTCACAGAATCCGGCAGCGGTAAAAAAATCTATAGAAAAAGTAATTTTGACTGCGTCTGGTGGGCCATTTTGGGGAGAGCCGCGAAAAGTTTTAGAGCAAATTACGCCTAAAAAGGCACTCAATCATCCAACTTGGAAAATGGGAAAGAAAGTTACGATAGATAGCGCCACGCTGATTAATAAAGGTTTTGAAATTATAGAGGCGCGCTGGTTATTTGATATTCCTGCGGAAAAAATAGACGTGACGGTGCACAGGCAAAGCATCGTTCACAGTTTTGTGCAGTTTAAAGATGGAAATGTGAGCGCAATTTTGAGCAATCCGAGCATGAAGTATCCAATTTCTTATGCGCTTTTTTATCCACAGAGACATGAGAATTCATTGCCACGCGTGGATTTTTCTAGCCTAAATATGACTTTTGAAAAACCGAATTATTCTCTTCTGCAAGGGCCAAAAATAGCGCGCGAGGTACTGGAGGAAGGCGGGATTATGCCGGCGGCGTTTTGTATTTTGGATGAAATCGCAGTTAATAAGTTTTTATTGGACGAAATTTCGTTTTTAGGGATTTTTGATTTTATAAAACGTGAGCTTGGAAAAATTAAAAATGAAAAGCTAACACTTCCTGGAGTTCTCGAATTATCCCATAGAATAAACAAAAATCTGATATAATGCATTGCCATGAATATTGGAATTTTATTAGCGGCGGGAGAAAGTAAAAGATTTTGCTGCAAATCTTCGGACTGTTCGTGCGACCACGAAGATAAGCTGTTTTGCGACTTAAACGGGAAGCCGGTTATTTATTATAGCCTGAAATTTTTAGAAGAATCTAAGTTGATTGATAGGATTTTTATCGTTACCAATAAGGAAAACGAGCAGTTGGTAAAAGAATTAATTGCGCACGAAAAATTCAGAAAAATACATAAGATTTTGCGCGGAGGAAGTACCAGATACGAGTCCGTTTGCAATGCTACTAAAGAAATTTCCAAAATTAAAGGCACGAAATTTTTAATTATTCACAATGCGGCAAATCCACTAGCCACTCAAAAGGAACTCGCGGCATGTTTTAAGAAACTCACAAAAAATGTTGCCGGAGTTGCTGTTGGTAGAAAAATTCAGGCAACCATTAAGCAAATAAAAGGCAATTTTGTTGAAAAAAACATCCCGCGCGAAAGTTTATTTGAAACTGAGACTCCACAGGTAGTCAAATCGAGTGATTTTCTCGCAGCACAGGCAGAATTTCCATATCGAAAATTCACTTTCACCGATGATTTGGCCGTTTTGGAATCTGCAAATTATCGCACTGCCGTTTGTGCCGCATCGACATTCAATAAAAAAATCACAACGGAGGAAGACTTGGAAGCAATGAGGGCAATTACTGAAGGCTCTCCGGTTTCAGTTGGCATTGGCGAAGATAGTCACAAGTTTAGTAATTCAGGCTGCTTAATATTGGGCGGTATTAAAATAAAAAACTTACCGAAACTAGAGGCGCAGTCGGATGGCGACGTAATTATTCACGCCCTCTGTAATGCGCTTTCTTCTGCGGTTTCCGGCGGGTCGCTGGGAACTTTTGCCACGAAGATGTGTAAAAGCGGCATAAAAAACAGCGCAAAATATTTGGAGAAGATTATGGAAGAAATTTATAAGAGAAAATTGAGCGTTGGGCACTGCGCAATTAGCATTGAGGCGCAAAGACCCACCATAGATCCGCTTAGTGGCGAAATAAAACAAAGTCTCGCAAAATTATTGCAAATAAATGAAGGCAATATTGGCATTACTGCAACTTCCGGTGAAGGGTTGACTCCTTTTGGTCTAGGTGAAGCCATAAAATGTCATGCGGTCGTTTTGTTAAAAAGACAGTTATGACGCAGACAGAATCGAAAATTTCCGTAAAGTCCTATCCAAAAATAAATCTAGCTCTGGATATTTTAAAAAAGACAGATTCCGGCTACCACGAAATCCAAACAATTTTTAATTTGCTCCCCTTCCCTGCCGATGAAATTTCTATTGAATTAAATAATGACGTGGAAATTGAGATTTCTTGTGATAATCCAAAAGTGCCCTTGGATAACACAAATACGGCGCTCAAGGCCGCGAAATTTTTGCAGGAAAATGCAGGAATAAAACGCGGCGCAAAAATTAATATTCAAAAAAACATTCCATTAATGAGTGGACTTGGCGGCGGTTCCAGTAATGCGGCGGAAGTTTTAAAAGCACTCGCACAAATGTGGGAAATAAAATGTTGCGCTGACGGTACCCATAAAAATCCACAATGCGTTTTGCGTATAATTGCAGATCAAATAGGCATGGACTGTTCTTTTTTCTTTTATGGCGGCACTGCACTTGGTGAACATTTTGGGGAAAAAATAACTCCGTTCCCTACTCTGCCAAGCGAAATAAAATTTGAAATTATAGAAACCGGTATAGAAGTTTCTTCGCGCTTGGCATATCAACAATTGGATGTGTCAAAATGTGGCAAGAACAAGGCAAAAACAGAGCGTTTGATTAAGGCCGTGAATACACAAAATTCACAAGAAATACTAAATAATATTCATAACGATTTTGAAGAATTTATTTTCTTCGCGCATCCAAAATTGCGCGAAATAAAAGAGAGAGAATTACTAAAAAATCCACAAAGCAAAATAATCCTTTGTGGTTCCGGAGGAGCATTGTGCAGGCTTTATTCATAATCCTGCCTTCCCTTCATAGCTCTCGCCAAGGTCACATCATCCGCATATTCCAAATCTGCGCCAACCGGGATTCCAGTTGCGATCCTGGTCACCTTAACACCAAGCGGTTTTAATAATTTTTGAATATAAAAAGCCGTCGTTTCTCCCTCGCTGCTTGGATTTGTGGCAAGTATAACCTCTACCTGCGAACCATTCTCCTGCAATCTTTTTAAACGCAAAACCAGTTCTTTAATCTTTAGCTCATCTGGCCCAACGGAATCCAAAGGAGAAATCCTGCCATGCAGAATATGATAAACGCCAAAATATCCGCCACTATGTTCAATAGCCTGCGCATCAAAAATATTTTCCACAACGCAAATTACATTTTTATCTCTGCGATGATTTGAACATATTGGACACAGTGATTTATCCTCCAGCTCTCCCGCATCCGTGATATTAAAACATTCATGGCACAGCGCGATTTCGTTCTTCAAATTCAGCATAGACTCGCCAATATCTTTCGCCAACGAGCGATGAGAGCGCAACAAAAAATAAGCAAACCTTTGCGCGGTTTTTTGCCCAACGCCCGGCAATTTGGCCAATGAATCAATAAGTTTTTGAAGAGACTTTGGCAGCATATTTTGCGAAAATTTATTATTTACCGATAAGTTTCAAAAATTCGGAACGAGTATTTAATTCTTTTTTAAATAATCCCGTCATAGCAGAGGTTACAACCTGGCTCCCCTGCTTTTCCACTCCACGAGCCATCATGCAGAGATGTTTTGCCTCGAGCACCACCCCAACTCCGCGCGGATTAATGAGGTCTTTGAGCGCATTTGCAATTTCCATAGTCAGCCTTTCCTGATTTTGCAGGCGTCTGGAGAAAATTTCCACAAGCCGTGCAAGCTTGGAAAGTCCTAAAATTTTGCCATTTGGAATATATCCAATATGAGCTTTTCCAAAGAAAGGCAAAAAGTGATGTTCGCATGTGCTGTAAAATTCAATATCTTTCACTACAATCATTTCATCATAACCTTCATCTTCAAAAGTAGTGATTATTTCTTTTGGATTTTTAGAGTAACCGCTAAATAATTTTTCAAAAGAGCGCGCAACGCGCGAAGGTGTTTTCTTTAAGCCATCGCGGGAGACATCTTCGCCCAGATTTTTCAATATCACTTTTACCGCTTTTTCAATTTGTTCATTTTTTTGAGGCATAAAACTCTGTCATTTTAATAAAATATTCATGAACACGAGAATCGGTGGTCAGTTCCGGGTGAAAAGTTGTAACCAGCAGATTGTTCTGCTGAATCATTATTGGCTTGCCGCCATATTCTGCCAGCGTTTTTGCTTTTAGAGAAGCCTTATTTATTTGCGGAGCGCGAATAAATATTGCAGGAAAAGGCTTTTCTCCAAGTATTTTAATTTTTAGCCCGGTCTTAAAACTATCCACCTGCCTGCCATATGCATTTCTGGAAATGGAAATATCCATAAGCTCCAAGTTTTGAGGTTTTTGATTTAAAACTTCTTTTGCCATCAAAATCGCCCCGGCGCATGTACCCCAAATAGTTAGCGGGCGTAAGCCATTTTTTAGCTCTGCTCGTTTTTTAATCTCTTCATCAAGTCCATATCTCTTTAAAAGTTTTCCAATCACAGTCGACTCGCCACCAGGCATAATTAAACCGTCAACTTTATCCAAATCATCTTTATTTTTAACAGCAACGGGAACGAGTCCGATTTTTTTTAGCATCTCCAAATGCTCTTCCACGGACCCCTGAATATCCAAAACTCCAATTGTAATTTTTGAAATCATTGCGACGCCATTAATTCTATCACGATAAAGTTATTGACAGAAGCGAAAAGTGGGCGTTGAATATGGGCGGATTCTCTAACTTAAGATTGTCAATATACAGTAGTGCAACTATACTGCTCTTAACGAACTTCAGCGGTAAATTCTATGTTATTTTTCAGCAACATTCGTGATGCATCCGTGAGGGACAGTGTCGAAGAAATTGTCGGTACGGTTTTTGACGTTCTAATAAAAGTTGATGCGGAAAGAGAATTCCCACTAATTATTGGCGTGCTAGTAAAAGATAAACGTTCCTACAAGTTTTTTGTGCCGGTTGAAAATATAGAAAACTGGGGTGTTGGAGAAATTGAATTAACTCGAAAATTGTATGAAGCAAAAGCCAGTGCGCCGCTTGGTGAAAGCATAGTTTCACTTAGAGATAATGTTATAGATAAGCAAATTGTAGACCTGTCTGGAATGAGAATTGTTCGCGTAAATGATTTGCAATTTGGACGAGTGCAGCAATCGATGTGTCTTGTTGCAATTGATATAAGTACGCGCGGAATTTTGCGCAGAATCGGACTTCGCAGTCCTTTTTTGAGCCGCATTTTTAAACCGCACTTTTTGGAATGGAAAAATGTAAAAATCATGGACAATAGGCTTTATTTGTCCGCCGGTGCAAAGGAAATTGTTAAACTTCATCCTGCGGATATTGCGAATTTAATTGAGAAAATGAATGTTTATCATGGCAGCACGCTTTTGCAATCTCTTGAGCCAGCCGTGGCGGCCCGAGTTCTTGAAGAAATTCAGCCAGACATTAAAAAACTTTTGGTAAAAAGCCTTGGTACTGAGCGTACGGCAGCGCTTATGTCTAAAATGTCGGTGGATGAACTTGTGGATTTAATACAGCTTTTGCCTGGAAAAGCTTCTCGCGAAATCATAAGCAGATTGCCGCTGGACAGCAAGATTCAAAAGGTTAAAAGAATTATGGAATATGATGAAGATACGGCCGGTGGCCTTATGACAACGGAATATATTACCGCGCAGAAAGAGATGACGGTGGAGCAAGTTATTGCCGAGATTAAGCGGGTTTCTCATCTTCATCATTCGGTGCAGTTTGTTTATATTACGGATCCGGATGGAAAGTTTTTGGGAGTAGTGTCGCTTCGCAATTTGATTGTTGCCATTAAAACACAGACCATAAAGGACATAATGAGAAAGCCAAATAAAAAGCTTCCGACTTTGCATGTGGATCAAACATTTGAGTCCGTCACGAGATTAATGACGAAATATAATTTATTGTCCGTGGCGGTTCTGGATAAAGAAAAAAAATTAATAGGAGTTATTACTGTTGACGATATAATGAGGCGCCTTGTACCGACTGCATAACTTTATGACAAACAAAGTAGCCACAAACGGAGCAACCGGGACTCACACGACAAAAAGTCGCTTATGGCACAAAGTTTTGTTTTTCTTGAGTGTAATTGGCCCAGGAATAATCGCGGCAAATGCAGATAATGACGCCGGTGGAATAAGCACTTATTCTGTAGTTGGCGCCCACTTTGGCCTTAAAATGCTATGGGTGCTTTTGCTCGTTACTATTTCTTTGGCAATTACGCAGGAAATGGGAGTGCGCATAGGACTTGTTACTCGCCAGGGGCTTGGCGGAGTAATTCGTGAACATTTTGGCGTTAAATGGACAACTTTTGCCATGGTCACTATGCTCATCGCAAATCTTGGCACAGTTACCGCAGAATTCGCCGGAGTGGCTTCCGCATTCGATGTTTTTGGCGTTACAAAATATTTATCGGTGCCACTTGCGGCGCTGGTGGTGTGGTTTGTTTTATATAAAGGTTCATTTAAAACAACGCAAAAAATATTTTTGGTTTTCTCGGCTTTCTATATCGTTTATATAATCAATGGTTTTATTATTAAGCCGGATTTTGGAGAGGCTATAGTGAGCCTCGTGAAGCCGACAATTGAATGGACGACGCCGTTTTTACTTACCATGATAGCTTTGATTGGTACAACTATTACGCCATGGGGGCAGTTTTTTATTCAGTCGTATGTAGTGGATAAAGGGCTGGAAATAAAGCATTACAAGGCGGAGAAGCTCGAAGTTTTTGCCGGTGCATTAATTACGGACATAGTTAGTTTTTTTATAATTATAAGTACGGCCGCGACGCTTTATAAATATGGGATAAAAATTACAGACGCCAAAGATGCGGCTATGGCATTGCGTCCGCTTGCCGGAGATTTTGCGCAGATGTTATTCTCTTTTGGGCTTTTTTGCGCCTCGATGCTTGGCGCTTTTATTTTGCCGGTAGCGACAGCGTATGCCTTGTGTGAGGCTTTTGGCTGGGAATATGGGTTCGACACCAATTGGGAGAACGGAAAAGCTTTTTATAGCACGATTCTTGTTTCTATTATTGTTCCGGCGATTTTAGTACTTATACCCGGTGTCCCGCTCGTTAAAATTATGATTTTTTCTCAGGACATTAATGGTATTTTGCTGCCGATTATTTTGATTTTCGTGATGTTGATTGTAAATAATAAAAAGATAATGGGAGAACACACAAATAAACCCATCGGCAATGTTATTGCCTGGCTAACTATTGCTGGAATCATTGGAGCCACGGTCGTTTTGGTGATTTCCTCGGTTCTTGGCTTTAATTAAATTCCCCTCTTTGCGTAAAGCTGGTCCAATTTTGAGATTTCGGAACTTTCCATAGCAACGCCCAAGTCTTCCGAGACTTTTGCAATAATATCCGGATTATCGAAGTGCAAAGTTGCCTGCACAATTGCGCTGGCGCGTTTTTTTGGATTGTCCGATTTGAAAATTCCGGAGCCAACAAAAACTCCTTCGGAACCAAGTTGCATCATTAGAGCTGCATCTGCCGGAGTTGCAATTCCTCCTGCGGCAAAATTAACAACTGGAAGTTTGCCCTTTTCTGCCACCCATTTTACTAGATTCAGACTCACACGCATTTCTTTGGCAGCGCGTTCCAATTCTGATTTTTTCATCTGCGCCAATTCTTTTATTTGGCTTACTACCTTGCGCATATGGCGTACCGCTTCCACAACGTTTCCCGTGCCGGCTTCACCTTTTGTCCTAATCATCGCGGCGCCTTCATTTATTCTGCGTAAAGCTTCACCCAAATCGCGACATCCGCAAACAAATGGAACTTTAAAATCACTTTTCTCGATATGATGTTCTTCATCCGCCGGAGTTAGAACTTCTGATTCATCAATATAATCCACGCCAAGAGCTTCTAGAATCTGCGCTTCTACAAAATGTCCAATTCTTACTTTTGCCATAACCGGAATAGAAACCGCTTTCATTATTGCGCGAATCATTTTTGGATCGCTCATGCGCGCAACACCGCCATCTTTGCGAATATCGGATGGAACACGTTCAAGCGCCATAACTGCAACAGCCCCGGCATCTTCTGCAATTTTTGCCTGTTCTGCATTTACAACATCCATAATTACTCCGCCCTTAAGCATTTGAGCGAGTCCTCTTTTTAGCTCGAATGTATTTTTTTCGATCCCGATCTCGTTTTTCCTAATTTTTGTGGCTTTCTTCATAGGCAATATGGTTTTAGCAGATATGGGGCAAGATGTATAGATTAAGTCAAAACAGGCTATTGCGCCACCCTGTCGAAGTTTTGTCAATGCGCTATCTGATGGAATGTTGTTGACAATAGTAGACAAATCCATAAAATACGTTTTTGCGTGGGTAATTTTTATAAACTTAATAATTAATATGAGTGCATCTGGTGTAATGGAAATATTAGTTTCGGAAGACGAGCAAGGTGGTTTTCAGCAGAGTGGAGCTTCTCTCACTGGAGAAAGAACTTCGTCTATTGGTCTAGAACCCCAAGAAGATACCGTCGATCGCGGCTTCGGAATTGAAAATTTGCCGGAGGCTGCTCACTCTGCATATCGCGAAATTCACACTCTTTTGAGCTACATGGACGGCAAAAGAAAAGATCCACTTCGCCACAATAGAGACAGACTTTTGTATCAGCTCAGAAACCACACAATAGACGTATTTTCACGAGTTGGATATATTGCTTTAACGACTGCCTTTATGTCAAAGGTCAACTTTGAGCCCGGGGCAAGCCGCGAGTTTATTCTTGGATTAATGTTAAGAAGCCATAAGCTCAAAAAGCTTGGAGTTACATCTATTGATTTAGCAGAAGCGGCTCCAGTAAGGCCACCGGAACGTGTGATTATTGGATGTCGTAAAATAATGCCACAATGGTTGGTTGGCAAAACGGTGGACAGCATGAGAGAAAGATATGTGGTACAGACAACTATTCACAAGAATACATTATATGTTGGGAATGGATCAGCGGATGAAGTATTTAGGGTTATAGATACTGTGGAAAATGCACAAGATCAAATTGAAGCAGGAAAGGCTCCGGGATCAAATCCGGCATTGCCAATAGCAAACGAAATTCACTCGCAGGTTAGTGGTGCTATGTCAAAAGAACCTGCAACTGTCTGAGGTTTGTCATTTTATATATTTACTCCACGGCTCAATATTTAAATCTTCGAGTTTGTATTTTGCGAATGCGTCGGTTAGCGCGCGAGCGATTTGAACGTTGGTTATTAGCGGAATATTTGAGTCTATGGCCTTTCTCCTTATCAAATAGCCATCTGTAATTTCCTCGCGCGCATAAGATTTTGGAATATCAATTACCAAATCCAGTTTTTTCTCCACCAAATAATCAATAATGTTTGGTTTTTTGCCGGAACGCGCTTTGTGCAAAGTTGTGGCTTTCACGCCATTTTCCTTTAAAAATGCAGAAGTTCCGTCCGTTGCAAATAATTCAAATCCAAGTTCGCAAAGTTTTTTTGCAGAAGGCAAAAATGCGAATTTATCTTCCAGTTTTCCAATCGTAAGGCAAATATTTTTCTTTGGGAAAACAAAGCCAACGGAAATCATAGCTTTTAAAAGTGCCTCGTGCATGTCGTGGCCAAAGCACGCAACTTCGCCTGTAGAAGCCATTTCTACGCCCATGACAGGATCTGCACCCTTTAAGCGCGAGAACGAAAATTGCGGAGCCTTAACTCCAACATGATCCATGTCCAACGTGTGAAATTTCTCAACAATATATTTTTTAATTTTCGGTAAATTCATCATTGAGCACGTAGCAATTTCGATAAAATTATGTCCGGTAACTTTGGAGGAAAATGGAAAACTTCGGCTTGCGCGCAAATTACACTCAATAACCTTTACGGCGTTATTCTTAGCCAAAAACTGCATATTAAAAGGACCGGAAATTTCCAGAGCCTTCGCAATTTTTTCCGCAATATTTTTAACGCGTTTTATTGTCTCAAAATAAAGTCTTTGCGGAGGCAAAACTAGCGTTGCATCACCGGAATGTACGCCCGCATTTTCAATATGTTCCGCAATTGCATAAATCACAATTTGGCCTTGATAAGCCACAGCATCAATTTCAATTTCTTTTGCGCCTTCTTCAAACTTACTCACAACAACCGGAGTATCTTCCGAAATATCCGTTGCTTTCGTTAAATAAATATACAAATCATCTTCATTGTGTGCCACGCTCATTGCCGCACCGGAAAGCACATAACTTGGACGAACTAGTAGCGGATAACCAACATCTTTTGCAAAATCGCGAATTTTATTAAGAGAAGTAAGCTCACGCCAAACCGGCTGATCAATTTTTAATTTGTCCAATAATTCGGAAAATTTGTGCCTATCCTCTGCCTTATCAATATTATGAGGATGAGTTCCGAGAATTTTAACTCCGGCCGCATGTAATTTAAGTGCAAGATTATTTGGCACTTGCCCTCCGGTAGAAATTATAACGCCAACCGGTTTTTCTTTTTCATAAATATCCAGCACGCGTTCAAAAGAAAGCTCATCAAAATACAATCTGTCGCACATGTCATAATCGGTAGAAACAGTTTCTGGATTATAATTCACCATTATTGTTTCAAAGCCCTCGCGCTGCAAAGTTTGAATGCAATTTACCCCGCACCAATCAAATTCCACCGAGGTTCCAATGGCATAAGCTCCGCTTCCAAGCACCATCACTTTTTTTCTGCGTTGGTCAAAAGTCACGTCATTTTTTGCGCCATGATAGGTCAAATAAAGATAATTTGTCTCTGCCGGATATTCGGCGCCAAGAGTGTCAATTTGTTTAATTGAAGGGATAATTTTGAGGTGTTTTCTCAGCGCGCGAATTTCATTTTCGGTTTTATCCACAATATTTCCAATTTGCTTATCGGAAAATCCAAAAAGTTTTGCCTGCCTCAAATCTTCAGTTGTACATCTGTCATTTTTAAGTTTTTTCTCCAGCACAATTATATTTTTCATTTTATCCAAAAACCATTTATCTATTCCGGAAAGTTTTTCGATTTTTTGAGTAGACCAACCCCGTCGCAACGCTTCTGCAATTGCCAAAATGCGTTTTGGAGTAGGAACTTTTATGTCATGCTCAAGATTGCCGGAAGAATCGAGTTTTACCTTTTTGTTAGCGGTAAAACCCTGCAGTCCAACTTGCAACATGCGGAGTCCTTTTTGCAAAACTTCTTCAAAATTTCTTCCAAGTGCCATAATTTCTCCCACCGATTTCATTTCCGTAGAAATTTCATGCGAAACTTTTTTAAATTTATCCAAATCCCAGCGTGGAATTTTTAGCGCTACATAATCAAGCGCAGGCTCAAAAAAAGCACTGGTCTTTTTTGTAACCGCATTTTTAATTTCGGAAAGTCTATAGCCCAAGCCCAGTTTTGCCGCTACATAAGCCAACGGATAGCCTGTCGCTTTGGAGGCCAAAGCCGAAGATCTAGAAAGACGCGCATTAACTTCAATCACTCTATATTCCAAAGATTTTGGATCCATTGCAAATTGAATATTACATTCGCCAATAATTCCAAAATGCCTTATTACTTTTATCGAAATCTCGCGCAGCATGTGATATTCCTCATTTGTAAGCGTTTGCGAAGGCGCAATCACAATGCTTTCTCCCGTGTGAATTCCAAGCGGATCCACATTTTCCATATTACAAACGGTAACGCAATTGTCGTCTTGGTCGCGCACAACTTCATATTCAAGTTCTTTCCAGCCCTTTAAATTTTCTTCAATCAAAACCTGAGTTGAAAAAGCAAAAGCGGTGTCCAAAAGTTCTTCCAGCTCACCTTCGTTATATGCCGAGCCCGAGCCCTTTCCACCAAGTGCAAAAGCGGCGCGCAAAATTATCGGATATCCTATTTTTTTTGCAGCCTTAAAGGCATCCGGCTTATTTGTACACGCAATACTTCGCGGACAAAAAACGCCAATACTCGCCAAAACATTTTTAAATATTTCACGATCTTCGGTTTCTTCAATCGCTTTTACCGGAGTTCCCAAAACCTGCACGCCATATTTTTTAAAAACACCTTTTTTATAAAGCTCAACGCCGCAATTTAATGCAGTCTGTCCGCCAAAGCTCAATAAAATCCCGTCCGGTCTTTCTTTCTCGATTATTTTCTCTACAAAATGTGGATTTACAGGCAAAAAATAAACCTCACTAGCGAGGCCTTTGGACGTTTGATTTGTAGCAATATTCGGATTGACGAGGACTGTTTTAATGCCTTCCTCACGAAGCGCTTTTATGGCCTGGGACCCGGAATAGTCGAATTCCCCAGCCTCTCCGATCTTTAGCGCCCCGGAGCCAAGTACCAATACCTTCTTTGGCAACTTAAGCTTCGAATTTTTCATAATTTTCCGCATGAGTATATCAGACGCGCCCTAAAAATCAATTCGCGGCCTATATTGCAGAGCCTCGGCAAGATGATTTTCTTTTATATTTGCGCAGCCTTCCAGATCGGCAATAGTGCGCGCCACTTTTAAGATTTTGTAATATGCTCGGCCGGAAAGCTGCAATCTGGCAAAGGCATCTTTCATAAGCGCGGCGCCCCTTGCATCCAATTCGCAGATTTTTTTGGTCATGGATGAAGACATTCGCCCGTTTGTTAATACGGTTTTTCTGGAAAGTTTACTGTCGCCTCCAGCCACAAATCTATCAAGTTGAATTTTTCGCGCATTTGATATTTTTTCTCTCATTTGAGCGGAAGTTTCGCGCACTTCGCTGCTCTGAGTTATTTTTTCGAATGGCAAACGTGGTACATAACACATCAAATCAATGCGATCCACAAGCGGTCCGGAAAGTTTTTTGCGGTACTGTTCCAGTTTTGAAGGAGTGCAAATACAAGCCTTTACCGGATCCCCAAAATATCCACATTGGCAGGGATTTGTTGCCGCAATAAGCATAAACTCCGCCGGAAATTGAACGCTTCCACATGCGCGATTAATATTTATTTTCCCATCTTCCAAGGGCTGGCGCAGGCAATCAAGATTCGAACGCGGAAATTCCAAAAGTTCATCCAAAAACAAAACGCCACAGTGGGACAGTGAAACTTCTCCGGGTCGCGGAATTGTGCCTCCACCAACCAAAGAAACTGCAGAGGCGGTATGATGCACGGCCCTAAATGGCGCCATTTTTATAAGCGGATTTTCATTTTCCAGTTTGCCGGATATGGAATAAATTTTTGTAACCTCTACGGCTTCCTCAAATTCAAGCTGAGGCAAAACGCTTTGGCAGCTCCTGGCTAATATTGTCTTTCCTGAGCCAGGCGGCCCATAAAGAAGTACATTATGAAAGCCGCTTGCCGCAATGCAGAGCACTCGTTTTGTTTGTTCGTGCCCTTTTATATCTTCAAAATGCCAAATATAACCATTCTCTTTAAATTCAGACGTGTTAGTAAAAGGCACCGGCTCAATAATATTTTCTCCCCTCAAATGTTCAATTAAATTAATTAAATTTTCAGCCGCGATTATTTGTATGCCACTCACAACCGACGCTTCAAGCGCATTTTCGGCAGGTATTATTATTGTTTTAAAATTATTCTGTTTCGCAAAAGCAACAATTGGCAAAATTCCGGTAATAGAACGCAGCTCTCCGGAAAGAGCCAATTCCCCTATTACCAAAGTTTCATTTAAGCAATTTGCAGGAATTTGTTCGGATTGCAAAAGCAATCCAAGCGCAATAGGTAGATCAAAAATCGGGCCATGCTTTGGCAAATCTGCAGGAGCAAGGTTTATGGTTTTTTTGCGACGAGGATAATCCACGCAACTGTTTTTTATGGCAGACCTTATCCTTTCTTTGGACTCCTGCACAGTCGTATCTCCAAGGCCCACTATTGTTATGGAAGAGGGCCCATTAAGGATATCGACCTCAACTTCCACCAGTTTGCAGTCGAATCCAAAAATTGACGCAGAGAAGAGTTTTGAAGACATAGTAAGCCTTCATATCACACAAATATTAAATTTCTCTAAAATTTTTATGAATTTTTTATGACAAAAAGATGAACGAATAAGGGGTAGCGGACAGATTTGTACTAGATTGCCCCTATATATTTTGGAACTAAATGGCATTAGGCAGTTCTGGCAATGACTGCGCAGAACGATAGTAGGTTGAGTCAGGAAAATGTTAAGATTCAAGCGTATTGATTCTTAATATTAATTTTATGAGAAATGAAGGCACGCTTGATCGTTTAATGAGGGTATTATTAGCTGAGGTATTCTTTATAGGAGCATTTTTCTGGTTTGGTGGGGCGATTTCGATCGTTCTTTATGTTTTTGGAGGAATAATGTTATTTACTGCATTTACTGGTTTCTGTGCCTTATATAAATTATTTGGAATCAATACTTTTCAAAAAGGAAAAAAGATTA
>JBAYHN010000009.1:0-27997 GCA_041666125.1 Candidatus Altimarinota bacterium
AAAAAGATTAACAAATGGGTAGTTATAGTTATGGTGATTTTCATCGCTGGCGTTATTGGCGGGGGAATTTATGGCAGCATTTTTTTTACAAAGAAATTTTTTCTAGAAGATTACAATAAAATGAATAATTTTTATAAACAAACTCTGTTTTTTACAGGTCAGAATAAAAGGGCGGAAGCAATTTCTAATTACGATCAATTAGTTGTTGAATATGCTGTCTTTCAGCAGAAATATACTAACTACAAGCCTTTTGTTATTAAGCAGGACAATAATTTTGATGGAGATTTGGTAAAAGTGAATGGTATTGTCTCTGGGCTGAAAGATTCGGTATATACAGGAGATTTATTATTAGCACACAAAAGCTTTGAGGATATTCGTCCTATTTTTCAGGAAATGTTGAAGCGGAATAATTTCTCTCTTTTAGCGGTTTCACTGGTTGATTTCCACGACGCTATGGAGGAGATATTGATACCTGCTGAGGAAAAAGATGCAGCAAAAGTTTTGGCCATTTATCCGTTAGTAGATGAGAAACTTAAAGAGGTAGAGGTATCTGCAAATGATGAAGAAATTCAGGCTATTAGGAGAAATCTAGATGACCTGAAGTCTTTAGCCTCGCAAAATAAAATTGAAGAAATGCCTGCGAAAGGTGCAGCCCTCAAGAGTAGCTTTGTGAAGGTTTACTTAAGTAGAGGATAAAAAGCTATATTATATAATTTATAGTTCCGCTGAAAGTTCTGCGTTAAATGTCTCTTTCGGCCTCATCCCAATAAAGTCTTTTACCACGGCCCCATTTTTGAAGAGTTTCATGTTTGGGATGCTTTGAATTTGATATTTAATTGTTAATGGCATGTTTTCAGATTCCTCTGTGTTTACTTTTCCTATTTTTACTTTTCCATCCAATTCCTCTGCCAATGCATCTAGAACTGGAGACATCATTTGACAAGGTCCGCACCATGGAGCCCAAAAGTCCACCAGGACTGGAATTTTTGATTTTAAAACTTCTTCTTCGAAGTTTTTATGAGTGATGGTAATTGGTTTTGACATATTGTGTTGGGTTAATTATTTAATTTTAATTATTTCTCCTAATATGAAATCTATATCTTTCTTTTCTTTTGAATTAATGGATTTAAAGCAAGACGCTAAGTTCTCTTTTAAATAAAGTTCCATTATTTTCTTTAAGCCGGCATTCAATGCATGAAACTGTGTGACAACTTTTTGACAGGAGTTCTTCTCTCCTACGAGCTTAGTTAGGGCTTCCATTTGACCCTTAAGGATATTGAATCGCTGAGTGAGTGTGTTTTTTCTCATAAGCCGATTTAGTTAAGCGTAACTAAATTATATACCCCATGGGGGTATACGGTCAAGTGGAAAAATTAAAGAGATTTCACGGCCTCGGCACCTGCATGCTGGTAGCAAAAAAGACCGGCTTCCGCCTAGAGGGCTCGACCTTTTGGTTTGTCCAGATTAATATTTCACCGTAAAGACTACGCCCCCTCCTTCAATAGAATTTCAAAAGCTTTTCCGCCTTTTTCAAAGAATATTCTGTCTTTTTCCAGATAAGGAGTTAGCTTTTTCACAGTCTCTCCCTCTTTTAACGTTATATCCGCCAGTGTATTTATTTCTTTTGTGGAAAAGTCATACTCAACAACATAATTCGAAATATCTTTTTTTGGCTGAGGATCCACAGTTTCTTTTTGCGCCTCCGCAATCGCCTCGGAAATTGTAACGCCCAGAACAGGCTGCCCCTGCTGCCTCTTTTCTTTAGAAACAAAAATCACACTATTCTCGCCTAATTCAGCCACGCCGGCTGCATCTATCGCCGGCAAAATAACCGTTTCCAAACTCTTCAAATTCAATGCAGAAACTTTTTTATTTTCCACAGCGCCATCATCATAAATCAAATGTCCGGCCGCAAACTTTACGTTTTTTGCATTTTTTGGGATTTCAAGTTTCTTGCGAGTTTTATTTCCAAGATCAATTAAATAAAAAGATGAATCGCCGCCGGAATTTTCCACAATTAAAATATTATTGCCAGCGCTGTCGCCAATAATTTCCGGACTTTTAAATGGCCTATCAAATTCAACCACCTTCACTCCCTTGCCATCTTTTATAAGATTTAAAGCCTGTTTTGTGTCGACCGTCTGCAAATAAACGACATCTTCACCGGCCCATGCCGCTTTTACATCCAACAAATCGCTATTTGTGGTTTCTCCAGTCGCAAAATTATAAATAAAAAACTCTCTGCCAATCGAAACCAAAATAAGCTTTCCTGAAGGCGAAAAAAGCATGTCGTCGCTCTTTGGAACATTTGGCAGTTTTGGAATTCCTATATATGGCGGTTTAAGTGGCGCGGACTCAAAAGGCAAAACCATTTCGCCTTTTTCCAAAACTTTTGGAATAAATTTAAAAGAAGCTTCAAGCTTTGTTTCTTTCCTCATGGAAATATCAACGGGAACGGTTTTTTCGAAATATCCTTCTTTGCTAAGAGAAACGGTGTGTTTTCGCGGAACAAGTTTTATAGAACATGGTGAAGCGGTGCATGTTTTTTCGGAGCCACCAACATTTATATCAAAAGGAGCCGGTCCACTTACAACAAGCCAGCCCTGATTTATAAAAAATACCCATAAAAAAATAAAAATGACCAATAGCAAAGTAAACAGAAAGAACATTATCCCCTGCTTCCTGGTTGGTTTATGTGCTTCCATCATATTTCAATGTCCTCAAAATGAGACAAGTTTTTTAAGGAGAAATTATTCTTCTCTAATTCAATCTCTATTAGATCAATCCTATAGTCAATATTTTCAGGGTATTTGCCTTCGGACAGGTAACGTTTGATTGCTTTATTCATTCTGGCAAGTTTTGTCTTATTAAAAGACTCTTCACCCCTGCCAAAAAGGTCACTTGTTCGAGTTTTTACTTCTACGAATATAATAATTTTATTTTTTCGCACGACCAAATCGATTTCTCCGCCACTTACAGAGAAATTGTTGTGCAAAATCTCATATCCGTTGTCTGTTAAAAACTTTGCAGCAAGTTTTTCGCCATAAAACCCTAAAGATTTCGCTTTCATCCAATGAATTTTACATTTTGATTAATTGACTAGTCAAACTTTGGCTTTTATATCTTTTCAACATCTTTCGCACGTACTTCACATCAAGCGCTGAACACTTCAACTCAGTTCATTTGATTTTAATGAAATTTTCATTAAATTTTCATTACACAAATATGACATCTCCGGCATCATTCGCAAAAGTTCCTCCACAGTCCCAAGAAGCAGAAAAGGCTACGCTTGGCGCTATTCTTCTGGATAAGGATTCCCTCATAAAAGTTGCGGACTTTATAAAGTCGGAAGACTTTTACTTTGATCAGCACAGCATCATATATCAGGCGATGATTGATCTTTTTGGTCGCAGAATGCCAATTGATTTAAAGATTTTGGCGAGTTTTCTAGAAGACAATGGCAAGCTCGACGCAGTTGGCGGAGCTTCATACTTGGCAGAACTTACTCTGGAAGTTCCAACTTCCACTCACATTTTGCAATATGCATTGATAGTTAAACACAAATCAACACTGCGAAAACTTATTTTGGCAGGCGACAAAGTAATGGCACTTGGTTATGAAGAATCTGCAGAAATGGATGCTCTCTTAGAAGAAGCCGAAAAGGTCATTTTTTCCGTTTCTCAGACAATAGTTAGAGATAAATTCGTTCACGTAAAAGATATTTTAAATAAAACGTACGAAAAAATTTCCGATCTTCACGATCCAAATACAAAAGATAAATTTACAGGTGTGCAGAGCGGATTTCACGCACTCGATAATATTTTGTCCGGTCTACAATCTACCGATTTAATTATCATTGCTGCTCGTCCGGCCATGGGTAAAACGGCTTTTGCTCTTAATATTGCGCAAAACGTGGCGCGTCACGGCAAATCCGTTGGTGTTATCTCACTTGAAATGTCCAAAGAGCAACTTGTCGAACGTATGTTTTGCGCACTTCTTGCAGTAGATAGCTGGAAAATGCGCACGGGCCGACTTTCGGATGAAGATTTTGCAAAAATTGGCGCGGTCATGGACGAATTAAATCAAATGAAGATTTTTATAGATGATTCTTCTGTAAACGGCATTGTAGAATTGCGTACAAAAGCCAGGCGCTTAAAAGCAGAACACGGTTTGGATTTGTTAGTTGTTGATTACCTGCAGATGATGAGCAGCGGTTCAAAATATGCTGCGCAGTCAAACAGAGTTCAAGAAATTTCCGAAATTACTCGCGCTCTAAAAAATCTCGCTCGTGAACTTCATATTCCTGTTATTGCGCTTTCTCAGCTTTCCCGTGCGGTAGAAGGTCGTCCAAGCAAAATCCCTCAGCTCTCAGATTTAAGAGAAAGCGGATCCATTGAACAAGATGCAGATATCGTTCTAATGATGTATCGCGAAGATTATTACGAAGAAGACACGGAAAGAAAAGGCATAACAGACCTCTTTATTCGCAAACACAGAAACGGTCCAACCGGCCACATCGAATTAATGTTCGAACGCGAAAAGATGAGATTTTTGGACCTTGAAAAGCAAAGAGTCATGCAAGGCTAAGGCCTAAATCCCACATAATTTGAATACAAGTTGTTGACAAAGAGTTGTCGACTTTTTAAAATTGTAGGCACAAAACTTATGAAAAGTTTCCGCGAAAAAATTGCGAGTCAAATAATTATTAGCCTCAGCCTAGTCATTATTTCGCATACTTCGCGGAGCTAATAAAAAATAATTTAATAACTTAGCCCGCGAAGAACTCGCGGGTTTTTTGTTTATATGCAAACCACAACAATAAGAGACCAAAGTTGTCCCAATCCAGATTGCAAATTTTATGAGAAAAATTTATGCGGAAATGTTGTTATGCACGGCAAATTACCGCCGCGATTTTTATGTAAAACATGTGGGCGTACATGGGTTGCGCATCGTCATGCAATCTTTTATGGCCTTCATAGTTCTGCTGAAGAAATAGCGAATGCTTTAAATTTATTAAAAAACGGAACGAGTGTTCGCAAAACCGCACGTGCTTTGCAGCTTAGCCCTGGCACAATTCAGCGCTGGAAATTCCGGCTTAAAACTTCTTTATTATTTAATCAATAATTTTTTATATGCAATATCCAGATGCAGCAGTAAGGAGAACAGAAAGGCTACCGGTGCCAGCCGCCAGGGAGCCTAGCCACGAAAGAGCCCCCAAGCCCGAATTGGTAGAACGCACAGGCTTAACTCGGGCGGACATTCAAGAAGCCATGGCTGGTTATCCAACACTTTTTGATAGGAACTGGCAAGAAAGTATGAAAGAAAGAGCTTTAAACTTACAGCAGGAAGGAGAACCACAGAGAGTTTTATCTCCAGAAGAAGCTTTTCGCCTCGTCAATGGCCTAAGGAATGAAACAAGGGCGGAAGTTGGAGTGCAGCCGCGTGTGCGCGACCACGGACTTAACTTTCGCTTTTGAGCATTGGCTTAATTCCGCTACAATCAAGCCATGTTTTGGGCAGATGAAGTTATAGAAAATTCGGTAAAAAGATTCCCGGGCAAAAAGAAATTTATTGTTAGGGATGAAAAAACTCCTTCGGGCAGGGTGCATGTTGGGTCGCTGCGCGGAGTTGTGATTCATGGTGTTGTGGCGCAAGCGCTGGCCGAAAAAGGCTATGACGTTGAATATTATTATGAAATCAATGATGCGGATCCCATGGATGGAATGCCGATTTATTTGCCAAAAGAAAAGTTTTTAGAGCACATGGGCAAGCCGTTAAAGGATGTCCCCTCTCCGGAATCACCTGATACTCCAGCTACTCCGCAAAAAAATTATGCGCAATATTTTGGAGATGAATTTGTAGAAGTTATTAAAAGGCTTGGATTTGAGCCGAAAATTTATTTGAGCAGCACGCTTTATACCGAAGGAAAATATGATCCGCTGATTGATATTGTTTTGGAAAATTCCGACAAAATTCGCGAAATTTACAAGAGAATTTCGGGATCGGAAAAGCGAGAAGAATGGAATCCGGTGCAAGTTGTATGCGAAAAATGCGGAAGAGTTGGAACAACGACGGTGGTTGGATGGACCGGTGATCGTGGCAATCGCATCGTTGAATATGTTTGTGAAAAAGGAAAAGTAAAATGGGCGGACGGATGCGGACATCGTGGGAAAACGGCTCCATATCTTGGTCGCGGCAAATTACCATGGAAAGTTGAGTGGGCCGCAAAATGGCAGATTTTCCCTGTGGATATCGAGGGCGCAGGCAAAGATCATTCTGTGGTTGGTGGCAGCCGCGAAGTTTCCGAGGCAATTGCCGCAGAAGTTTTTAAGGGCGCTGTGCCGGTAAATGTTCCATATGAATTTTTCACGATTGGTGGGGCAAAAATGAGTTCCAGCAAAGGTCGCGGGGCGAGCGCAAAAGAAGTCGTAGATACATTGCCGGAAGAATTACTTCGCTTTTTAATGGTTCGCAACAGACCGGAACGCCACATTGATTTTGATCCTTCAGGTGGCACAACGCCGCGATTATTTGATTTTTATGATGAAGCCGCGGACGTGAGTTTTGGTCGCAAAACAACAGATGTAGACGAAGATATTAAAAAAGCTTTTCATTTTTCGCACATCGGCAAAAAATCAGAAAAAGAATATGACTATTTTATGCCGCGATTTTCCCGCGTGGCATTTTTAACTCAAATGCCGCAATTAAATTTTTTGGATGAAATTAAAAAGCTAAAAGGTTCCGCGCTAACGCAAGCCGAAAAAGATGAGGCGACTTTCCGCCAAAAATATGCGCAACGCTGGCTAAAAGAATTCGCATCCGACAACGACAAATTTGAAGTGCAGGAAAAAACACCGGAACTCGCAAAAACGCTTTTGCCGGAACAGAGAAAGTTTTTGGTCGCTATCGCCGATTTATTAAAGCAAAAAGATTGGGAAGGCGAAGCCCTCCACGCCGCAATTCACGAACTTAGGAAAAATTCTACGATAGAAGCCAAACAGGCTTTTCAGGCAATTTACATCGTACTTTTAGGCAAAAACTCAGGCCCTCAGGCTGGCTGGTTCTTGGAATCGCTGCCAAAGGAGTTTGTAATAAAGAGGTTTACCGAGGCTTAGTTGGCTTAACCTAGTGGCACTCTAGCAACAATATGTTTGCTTTTATTGAGTCACACTTTTATAATTACCCCTTTTAATAATAACAATTTTAATATGAGCGGATTAGAAGATCAGTCATTACAAATAGGTGAACAAGGCGCTACAGTATCGCCAGACGGGCCTTCTTTTCCTGCCGTTTCAACTCAAACAGACGCAGCTGGTGTAGTTAGCAACCCAGAATCAACCTACGATGCAGTTCTTCAAAGATTGGCAATTGATCCGTCAATGCTTGATCCAAAAGAAACGGATTTAGGCACTCTGAATCGTGCAATTGAGGCTGCCTTTGGTCGTATTAATTTTGTAGATGATGTTGAACCGGAAGTTGTTGCTGGAAATTTCACCAGGCGCGAAAAAGGTTTTTCCCCAGTTGAATTCCCAATTTCTAATCAATTGCGTGCACTTAGAAATCCGGAAAACGCTGCAAAAACAGTTGACGTTCATGCGCTTTCGGTTGGTGGAACAAATGTACTTGCTGGGAGGGGAAAATATTCAACTACTTCAAAATTGGCATTAAATGAATTTTCAAGCAAAGTTCTTCGTCCCGCAAATTCAAAGGAACCATTGAGATGCACAACCGCCTCTGAATATTGGCAAAAAGTTTTGCCTGAAGAATTTGTGGAATCGCTTAGGCGAGCGGCTGATTCTGGCAAAAGTCCAAGAGTTTCTCTTTCGCTTGCTTACCCAATAGATGCTCAAGGCTGCATAGCTCACTTTGCAGATAAAGTAGATTGTCCGGAGTTGGCGCCTCGCGGAGCAGGTGTAGAAAGATCGTCAGAAAGAAAAATTTCGGCTGTAGCTTCATTTTGTGAATATTTGGGAACGCTTGGAATAAAAATTTCACAAAACGAAGTTAGCATTTGTCCAAATGATACGGTCGCAACCGCATTTGCTTTCTCTCAGAAATTTGCTGAACATGACAATGTAGGTGCAATGATTATTGGAACCGGATCGAATGCATTTGTTGTTAATGGCGGGAAAGGAGTAAATACGGAATGTGGCCATTCAAATTGTTTCCGTGCAACTGCATTAGATGAAAAAGTATGTGCAAATCAGCCGGAACCGTTCAATCCAAGTTTTGAATCAATGGTTTCCGGAAAAGTTATGGGCGAACTTTTTAGGGAGGCAGTTACCAACGTTTTTGGGGAATCGCATCATGCTGTTAAGTGGCTAAATGCTCATGGAGACGATCTTCTACCAACTATAATCCATCTAGCTTTCAATGATACTTCAATGCTCCATGATCATGACAACCCAAATGAACGCATGGGTCTTTGTTTCATTGCACACGGTATTTGCGATCGTGCTGCTAAATATGCAGCTTCCATGCTTCAAGGTTTAGCTGTTGCACACGGTGAGCCACGCACAGTGTTTTTTGCTGACGGGAGTTTGATAACAAAGAATCCAAAATTTTGCGAGCTAATAAATCGTCATGCCGGAAGAAAAATTTTAGTCGTTGAAGATTTGCCGGTCGACAATAAGACCAGTGGCAAGGTAAATCTGGATGCAAGTTTTGTGGGAACTTTTGCTTGGGGAGGACTAGAGGAATTGGCAGCTTAAGCCAGAGTTTGAGTCGTTTTATTATAAGTAATAAAATATTCCCTTAGCTTTAGTACATAATTTTTAAAATTATGGATCAACAACAAGATTTTTTTGTTCCTTCTGCAGAACTTGCGGAGCAAATTAGCGCGCTACATAGTAGAGAGGCAAAATTTGGGGCCAGAATTGATGTTACTCCAACAATGGCTCCCGCATCAGCATTGGAACCGGTTTCCATCCCTCGCTTACAAGAATCTCTCAGTATTCGTCTTAAGCGATTAATGGGTGGACTAGGTAGAAGAGCATTACACGAAAAGCGCGAAGCGGTGTTAATAACAACAGGAACAAAACTTACCCCGGAAATCACAACTGAATTTGCTAAAGATTTGAATATTATAAAACCTGGTTCATTTGAGGCAGTGTCCGCCGGAATAGCTCAGGAATTAAAAGCTTGGCTTGCCGCTTGCCCGGGTGGCACAAAAGAATATGGATTTGGAACAGTTGGCTTTAATGAAGACGAAGACGTAGTTTTTATACCTGCCACGCTAGCTGAGTTCAAAGAAGGGAACGAGCCCGAACGTAACAAGGTACTTCCTCTGGAGGAGGCCATTAACCAAATAGCTGCTTTTTTGGCGGCTGATCCTGCGGAAATACGTAAGCAGTTGCACATTGATGATCCAGAAGCTCATGCCCTCTGGAAGCGGGGTCGTGTAGAGTCCGCGTGGAAACCATCTTTCATTATGATTGAAGAAATAATTAGGCCGGCAGCACAAGGAAGAAAAGTTACGGGTGTAGTTCTGGAAATGTACGGAAGGGGAAATGAGAGAAGTATTCCAGTATTAGATCGTTTTACTGTAGCTAGATGGATAGAGAGCGGTGCAAATGAAATTAGAGGGGCGCAACTGGAACCGAGGCTGTAATTTATTCCGGCTCCTCCGCATCGGCATATTCTTCGGCTAGAACTACCGGAACAGGTTGGCCATCAGCCCCAATTGCTGCCGGCACCGCCTGTGCTACTTCCTGCATTGTTTGTGCTGCAATATCCCCAAACTGCCCATAAAAAGTCTTTAATCTTTCTTTGCGAGCCTCTGTCATGCCAAACTCACCGGCAAGGCCGGCTTCACGAGCATACGGCGCAAAAATCTGCGCATCATCAAAAGATTCTTGAATTTGCAGTGCAAGTTCCGAACGAATCTTGAGCGGATTACATGGTCTCTGCACCCAAAAACGAATTAGAATAGACATCCCCTCTTTTCCAAAATCCTTAAAAACAATTGAATGCTTTGGCGACTTCAACACCACGTCAGTCTTTTTTAAAATCTGGTCAAAAATCTTAACGGCGCGTGACGCATCGCTTCCATATCCAAGCATCATGCTCATTTCCAACCTCATTTGCTGGCTCTTTGAGAAGTTAGTTAGAGGTTGAGTTAAAAGGTCGCTATTGTGAATTGTAATTTCTTTTTGATCAAAAGTACGGAGGGTAACAGACTGAAATTCAATTTTTTCAATGCGGCCGGTAAAACTCCTAATTTTAACTATGTCCCCTATTTCAAATGGAGATTTAAACAAAATCAAAAGTCCCGCAACATAATTTTTAATTACATCGCGCAAACCAAAACTTATACCAAGTGTAACCACACTAACGATCAAAGTTAAATCCAAACCAATCACTTTTAGGCCCATAGTAACGGCCATCACAATCACAAATCCACTTGTGATTTTTTCAAGCAAATTCAAAACGGTTTTCTGCCTTTCATGAACAATCTGAATTTTACTAAAATAATATTTCAAATATTTAACCAAAATAATTCCGGCAATGATTATTGCAACGCCACCGAGCACATCTATAAATTTAGATACAATGCCGGTTATGATTCCCTGAAAATCAATTTCCATAGCTTTGTCGGCAAGTCCATTTATGTCCTTTGCCTTGAAAAGCGATAATGCAATTAGTCTGTGAGCCATAAAATCTTTATATTCTACCATAAAATGACCTGTTAGTCCCAGTCTGAACTGTGGACGAACTGTCGTTTTGTGGCGCAGTTCTCCTGAAGTGAGGCGCTTCTTAGGCTTTTTTGCTATAATGCGGCCAATGGATGCCATTGCTGTTATAGATTTCGGAAGCCAATACGCTCACTTAATTGCAAATCGGTTGAGGCGGCTTGGCGTATTTTCAGAAATTTTATTACCGGAAACTCCCGCGTCGGAATTTAAAAAATACAAAGGAATAATTTTATCCGGAGGTCCGCAATCGGTTTATGAACCTGGAGCACCTACGATCGATAAAAAAATTCTCGCACTTGGAATTCCTGTATTGGGTTTGTGTTATGGTCATCAAATTATTGCGCATTTGTTGGGCGGAAAAGTTGAGCCCGGGCAAACAAAAGAATATGGCCTCGCAAAGCTGGAAATTCAAAAAAAACTCGGTGTATTGGAAGGAATCAGCTCAAGCACTCAGGTTTGGATGTCTCATGGAGATACGGTTACAAAAAATCCCCCTGGATTTATTCCTCTTGCAACAACGGACGATTGTAAATATGCGGCGATGGCAAATTTGAAAAAGAAAATATTTTCCACGCAGTTTCATATTGAAGTTGCCCACACTCCGGAAGGAATGAAGATGATAGATAATTTTATAAATATTTGCAGCGCAAAACGAGAATGGAATATGGAAAAATTTATGGTGCAAAAAATGCAGGAAATTAAAAAGACTCTTGGCGATAAAAAAGTGTTTTTAATGGTTAGTGGAGGGGTGGATTCTACTGTTGCCTATGCGCTTTTAACCAAGGCGCTGGGTACAGATCGAGTATATGGCCTTTTTGTGGATACGGGCCTGCTTCGCAAAGATGAAGGCAAAAAAATCTGCAAGATTTTTAAAGAGATTGGAATAAATAATTTCCACATGGCCAAAGCCGGAGCGAAATTTTTAAATGGACTTAAGGGCGTTATTCATCCGGAAGAAAAACGAAAAATTATCGGTAATTTATTTTTGGAAGTTCAGGCCCAGGAAGTCAAAAAATTGCGTTTAAATCCGGATCATTGGGTCCTTGGCCAAGGTACGATTTATCCGGACACAATAGAGAGCGCGGGCACAAAACATGCAGATAAAATTAAAACTCACCACAATCGTGTGGATGAAATTTTAGAACTGATTAAAAAAGGAAAAATAATTGAGCCTCTAGCGGAACTTTATAAAGATGAAGTGCGCGAGCTTGGAGCCAAACTTGGATTGCCGGACGAAATTGTGTGGCAACATCCATTTCCTGGTCCGGGTCTTGGCGTTCGGATTTTATGTGCAGATAAAGAAAGATTGCCGGAGCAAGCCACGGATGTTCAGGAGTCAATTTCCACTTATCTTGCGCCTTATGGCTTGATTTGCCGCATTTTGCCAATTCAAAGCGTTGGAGTTCAGGGAGATTGCAGAACATATCGCAATCCGCTGGTAATTTGGGGCAAGAATTATGATTTTGAGAAATTGGAAAATATTTCAACTGCGTTAACAAATA
Organism: Candidatus Altimarinota bacterium; assembly: GCA_041666125.1. Taxonomy (GTDB): domain Bacteria; phylum Patescibacteriota; class Gracilibacteria; order UBA1369; family UM-FILTER-53-11; genus JBAYHN01. The sequence continues at coordinate 12,197 of JBAYHN010000009.1, forward strand.
GATTCCCGAGCATAAATAGAGTTTGCCTGCTTCTTTCTCCAAAACAGATCGACTCGGTCGCGCTTTTGCCGGGAACTTTGACGCAAAAGCGCATCAAAACCCTTCAAACTCTCGACAACATTGTCATAACTTTCTCCAAAGAACATAAAATAATTCACGACGTTTGGCAGTTTCCGACTGTGCTTGTGCCGCTTTCCATAAATGGCACGCAAAAAGAAGTCGCAGTCCTTCGCCCAATTTGTTCCGACGAAGCCATGACTGCAAATTTTTACAAAATGGATCGCACCCTTCTCGAAAAACTCACAAAACTTCTCTCCGCAAAAACTTCTGCAGTCCTCTACGACATCACAAATAAACCACCGGGCACTATTGAGTGGGAATAATATTGAGTTATTCAGCAGGAAGTTTTAGTAAAGATTCGATAACATCAGCACTGCCCAGTCGTCCGCGAAGTGACTGTATGAATGCTTTCACTGCCGCCTTAGCTAGATCACTTTCTTCTATAGGAGCTTTTCTTTCTCTTGCGCATGCTGTATTCAATTTTTCGAGTAAAGTTTTCTGAGTTACTTTAGGCTTTAGTTCTAAACCCTTTATCCCATTTTGCACGGCGCAACCCCACATCTCTAATCGTATAGTTTCTACCGCCATTCCATTTGGTTGTTCCTTGTTTAGGTCTACAGGTTCTTTTGCGCGAGTTAATGCCTCGCCAAGTGTATTAAAAGCCATATAATATATGTTATATACGTAAATACTTGGCAATATATTAAGGCTTAAACTAATTTTGTCAAGCCTAGGGGCGGGTGCCATGCCCAAGGCTAAGGCCGGGTGCCGTCATTAAGCAAATGCGGCCAAGCGGGGCTGGCCAATCTTTTATAGAATTGCTCCCTCTACTTTTCCCGCCTTCATCCCCCCAAACTCTTCCACGAACAATTTAAATTTCGCCGTATCATCAGTAGTCATAAATTTTCGCGCATCGCCACGATCCAGTTTTTTTTCGATTTCCGGATGTCTCGCCAAATAATCAACCAAACTTTTCGCCACAATTTCCCCGGAATTTAGCACCTTCACTCGCCCACCCATAAACGCCTTAAAATTCTTAAGCATCAGCGGATAGTGAGTGCATCCCAAAATCAGCGTATCAACATTGTGATTTTTTACAGGCCGCAAATATTTTTTAAGAATCATTCGCGCCTCCGGTTTTTGGTGAAAGTGTTCTTCGATGAGCGGCACAAGCAGCGGACAAGCCTGGCTGGTTAAACGCAAGGAAATGCCTTTTTTGTGGCCTGTGGCAAGCTTCCATTCTTTTTCCAGCTCCACGTCAAAAGCGCGCGAATTCACTGTCGCACGCGTCCCCACGATTCCAATTTGCCCACTCTTAGTTTCATGCACAGCCTGCTCCGCAATCGGCCGAATCACTCCAAGAATTTTTCGATCACGATATTTCGACTTCGGATTTCTTAAATATTTTTCCTGCAATTCCCGCAGCGCCAGCGAACTGGCAGTAAAACACGCAAAAATTATTAAATTGCACCCTTTATCAAATAAAAACTGCACAGCTTCATCAGTAAACTTTGTCACAGTCTCCTTGCTGTGGTTTCCATAGGGCGCCCGCGCATTGTCCCCCAGATATAAATAATCATACTGAGGCAACGCCTTGACGATTTCCTTCATTATTGTAAGACCACCATATCCCGAATCAAAAATACCAATCATGCCCACTTTATACCATAAAAAAACCCTCATATCCGCACATTTGTCCGGTTAACTGAGGGCTTTTTCATGGGCACCAAGTTAATGGTGCCCAAGCTAGCATCCAATCCGCCCCGGGAACCTATCAGCCGTTCAAAATAAAAAAATTGAATAACAACTGAGGATTGTAATTTCCAGGGAATCATGGAGAGAAAGGAGACCAATCCTTTCTGTCTCCCATATTAGAGGAGTCTGCCTTACTTGGGTTTTATTTCCGCCGAACCATAACGGCGGCTTGTTTTGTGTGTATTTGTTTTTTCCGGCTAGGCCGGAGTAGAAGAACGAAGACACCAAGCTTTTGTTTTTGTTTGAGAGGCAAGAGCGGTCTGGTTGTAATCCCTTGCCAGTGCAAAGCAGAGATAGAAGCGAGAAATATTTTTGTTTTGGGGTATAATACCTTTTGAGATATCGCTTCCCTCTCCACCTTGTAAATTGAGTTTTCAAAGATCAAATCACGTCAATTTACCAAATGGATAAAATTAATGCAAATACTATTTGTGTACAGAACCTAAATTTATTCTCTGAATTATGCGACCACGTTTTATAGGTATAATTTTCATCTTAATAGGAATAAGCATAGGTATAATTATATCTTTGCAGCTTAGAGCAAATCCGCTTATGGTTGGATCTTCTGCGCAGGCGGAGCTTGATATTCAAAAATCGCTGCTCTCCTCCTTTTCGGCAGAACAGGAAGATTTAAAAACTCAGCTAAGCGCCGTAAATGAAAAACTAAGCAATGTAAAAGAAACCATAAAAAATCGTTCTTCCAGCGCAACCATAAGAAAAATTGACCACCTAAAGGCATTAACTCAGTTAAAAAATATGAAAGGCGAAGGTTTGCGCATAACTTTGAGTGACAACCCTACGGTTTCCAGAGCTAACTTTTCAGCTATCAACGAGAATTTTATTCAAGCAAGCGATTTAAGAGATCTTGTTAACGCTTTATATTTAAAAAATGCTACAGCTATTTCCATAAATCAAAAACGCATATCGCCACTAACTCCAATTCAGCCGGTTTTTGACAGTATTCTTCTTGGCAACTTTCAAGTTTCGCCTCCATTTGTTATTGAGGCAATTGGAATTCCGGAGGCTTTAATAAGCGCGGCTTCAAATTTGCAACAGAGGCAAATTCACATGTATTTGGAAAAAATAAATTCATTGGAAATTGCAGCAGCCGAAGGCCAAAAAACCATTAAATATGCATCACTATTAAATCCAAAAGAATGAAAAAAGCACTCGTAATTACGGCGGTGGTAGTTGGAATATTTCTCGCTTTGCAGGTTAGATCTTTCAAAAAGGTGGAATCTCTCCTTCAGCGTTCCGATTCAAAGGGTGTTTTGTATGAATTAAATACAATCCGCGTGGCAAATAGTGAGCTCAAAGAAGAAATAGCCAGCCAGGAAAAACAACTTCAAGAAGCACAATCAAAAATGGCCTCACAGACAATAGAAGAAGAATTAAAAAGATTAAATCTAGCTTCGGGAGAATCTCCAATTCACGGCGAAGGTATCGAAATAAAAGTTTCCAATATTATTCAAGCTTTTTGGGTTTTAGACTTAATCGCGCAGCTTGTTAGTGCAGGTGCGGAAGCAGTGGCACTCAACGATGTTCGCTTGGTAGAAAGCACGGCGGGACTTCGCGAAATTGGCACAACTGGCTTTGTAATGGATAAAAATCTCTTAAAAGCACCTTTAAAAATTTCCGTTATTGGTCCAATGGCCGAGTTAAAAAGATCTGTTTCTCCGGCCGGCGGTATTTTGGATCGCATAAAAAATAATCATCAGGGGATAGTTGTGGAGGTCACAGAAAAAAAGGATATTACAATACCGGCATTGCCAACACTTTATTTAGCGAAGTAGCAACCAAACTACCGGGAGCATTCCAAGTAGCAAATATGTAAGAACGGCAAATACTATTTTTCCCGAATGTTCTTGTTTTATTATTTCTCTTAATTTAGCCAATTCTTTTTCGCGCTCTAAAACATCACGACGCAATGATTCGGTAATTGCAGTGTCTTCTCGGTGCTCAATTATTTTTTGAGCAGGTGCTGCAGCAACAGGATGATTTAATATCTGAGATTCAAGTTGCCCGATTCTATAATTGGACTGCTCAAGTTTTTGTTGATAGTCGTGAAGCATTCTACTTGCTTCGGAATATAAGTCTTTGTAGAAAGTATTTTCTTTTATAGGCTCGACATGAGTAGTCTCCGCTGGACGCGCGATCACCTTGTCTATCATCTTTTTGACGACTGGAACTTTCTCGTGCTTAAAGTTCAAAATTTGGCTTTTATCAAGCTTTATTTTGCCATTCTGTTGGCTCGCAAGCAGCTTGCCACCTCTAATATATCTGTCTATAGTTCGTATCGAAACGCCAAGAAGTTTGCTGGCCGCTTTCCTATCTATATCTGTTATTGTTTTGGACATACAAAGTGTATTTTTATTATTAAATCTATCCACCAAAAAGTCAAATGAGGATTAAGAAAATTTCAAATGATGAAATCCAAAATGGAAAACCGTCTGCTTCGGAAGTGCGCTTAAAGAAGCGCACGCCGGTTTGTGTTGTTTTGGATGGAGTTCGAAGTAAATATAATATTGGCAGCATTTTTCGCTCTAGTGACGCAACATTGGTCGAAAAAGTTTTTTTAACGGGAATTTCACCACAACCGCCACATCCAGCTATAGACAAATCTGCACTGGGGGCAACGGATGTCGTGCCCTGGCAGTACTGTCCGAGCGCAGTTGAGGCGGTAAAGGATTTAAAAGCGCGTGGATTTTTTATTGTGGCACTTGAACTCACTCACTCATCAATCCCCTATTCCGAAATGAAATATAAATTTCCAATGTGCCTTATTATTGGCAATGAAGTGGACGGAGTCTCGGATGATTTGCTTGATTTATGTGATGCTGCCATCGATATTCCAATGTACGGTCGTGCCAACTCCTTAAATGTTGCGAACGCTTATTCTATCGCAATTTTTGAAATTTTGAGACAATACAATCATGATAGAGCTTGATTTTTACAACCACACTAAGGAAAAGGTGTCGCAAAGTTTATTCGAAAAACTTTTGCCACAGGCATATAAAGTTTTAAAGTCCGAGAAAATTATAGATACAGACGAAGATTTTGTAATTGAATTTTCTTTGGTTGATGAAAAAACTATCAAGAATTTAAATAAAAATTGTAGAGGGCAAGACACCGTGACAGATGTTATTTCTCTGAGTTATTTTGAGTCCGGCGCCATAAATGGACTCGCTGGCGAGATTTTTATTTGCGTGCCGTTTGCCAAAAAACAGGCGGAAGAATTAAAACACAGCTTTAAAAAAGAACTGGAGTTTCTGTTTACTCATGGGGTACTGCACGTGTTTGGAGTGGACCACAGAGACGAGGAGGAGCTCAGATACATGGAGGAGTTGATGGGGAGAATAGTGGGAGAGTGAAGCGCCTTATTGCTTTACGCATGCATAGGTGGCGTGTTATATTGGCGCCTTATTTTATGGCTGAAATAGAACCAAAACAGGGTTTACAGGTCGTCGGTGAAGAAGGCGTTGTTTTACAAGAATTGCGAGCCCTTCAAAAAATTGCTGCTACAGCTCAAGCTGGTGTGGCAGAAGGTCTGGCTCAAAGTGAAGTGCCCAGTTCAGCTCGCCAGGTACTGGAAGCGGCTCTTCAATCCATTCGTGAACAATTAGATGCTTCAGCTGCATATGCCATTCTATTTACCGAATGGAGGGAATCACTTACGGATACGGAATATATTTTACCTCCGGAATTAAAAGATTCTCATCAGAGAATTCTAAGTGATTTACAGGAGGGCCGTGACGTTACAACTCTTCCTTATACTGGCATGTTGTTATATGGCGTTGCCGGTACAGGTAAGAGTGATTATGCACGTTATTTAAAAAAATGTCTCGGCGATAAAGCTGTAGTTGTAGTTGGAAATATCAGCCACATCAGAAATTCACCTCAGCCTGGAATGGCTTTGTTAAATTTGTATAGACAACTTGAACTTGACGCAGCAAAAGACGGCAAATTGCGCGTAGTAGTGTTTGATGAATTTGATAAATTAATGAATAAGTTTGCAAGAAAACAAACACACACGGTTTCCAACAGTAGTACTAGTGATGCATCTAGCGGTAAACGTTCATCAAGCTCTTCCTCTTCTCATACTGAGCAGCGACACGAAGTTGAAATTGACGATGTTGGAGATGAATTGTTCTCTACTTTTAAAACGGTACTAAGCGGTACGGGTACAGGAGAAGGAAGAGTTAAAAGGGTATTTACCATAGCGAACAGTAATCAGACAGAAATACAAGATACCTTAATGAGAGGTGGAAGATTGGAAGCTATAGAGCTCAAACCTTTCGGTATGCCTTATCGAGAGGCAGGAAGGCCTGATGCCATCTTCGACCACGATATAATTCATCAATATGAATCGTACAGCAGGACACTTCCACGTATGTTGGCCGTCCTCAATGCCGCTTTTTGTCGCGACAATCAAGGGAAAAATAATGAACATTTATTGCGCATTTCAAGTGAATTGGCAGCGCTCTTTGAAGGTTTAAGGATCGGACCGGAACGAGAAGATATATACGCTCAAAATTTAAGGTATATACAAGCCTTACTAGATTATTTTGGGGTAAGTGTTGATCTTAGTGATCGTAAAACAATGGGAGATTATTTTGTTACAGATAAGAACGGTCGTATGAACAGAAGCCAGAATCGTAAATTCGGATCAGAAATTCATCAAATGCATGGACTTACCTGTGCTAAAGTTGCGGCCTTTCACAGAGAAAATAGAAATTTATTTAATGATTATTATTCTGCTAAAAAAACCATTGGGCAGTTCATATTCCCAGAGATAAAACGTATCTACGGTTTTAGCTTCTAAGGCTGAGTGTACCCCAGGGGATACTTAACAACATTTAGCCACTGATTTTGCCAAGTTTTTCTTATTTTTCTGTAATGAAAAATTCATAAAAAGTTTAGAGAAGTTTCATTTTTATTTTAAAGGACAACTTCGCTCATCTCTTATTTTGGCCATTCATTTCCATGTCATGGAGCATTCACGGCCAAAAACAAGGATTCACTTGTTGTCTATGGTCGGGGTGCTGGGATTCGAACCCAGGGCCTCTTGCTCCCAAAGCAAGCGCGCTAGCCAACTGCGCTACACCCCGATCTATAATTCAACCTTATCTATTATACGTTTTTTTGATTTGAATATCCATTCCCAAGAACATAATCCTTTTTAGAGGAAAATTGCCTCTAAATCAAGCCATTCGCCATTTTCAAGTTTGAACTCGCTTGTGTTATGGATATATATTGAAAGGGTAATGCACAAGCTTTTCTCCGAAATTATAGGTCTTCCGGTTTACGACGAATATTCTCCTTCCCCAATAGCTTTTGTGCAAGACTTAATTATAGATCCGGAGAATGGCAAAGTCCTCGCCTTTTTGGTTAAAGGCAGGCACATAATTGTTCCGCTGGATGTTGAACGCATCAGCGCAGGCATTTTTATTCGCGACAGAGAGCACATTTTGCCAATTTCAGAGGTGTTGCGCGTACAGTCGGTTCTTAACTTAAATATCGACATAATAAATTCAAAAGTATTTACAGAAAAACGCAAAGAATACATAGGCCGCTCTGTAGACTACGAAATAGACACGCGGGATATGATTCTTTCTCGCATACACACGGCAAAAACATTTTTCTTTTTTAGATTTCAAGAGCGTGTAATTCCATATAAGCAGATAGTTAAAATAGAAAAACGCGCGATCTTCGTTAAAGATAACTATGCTACCGCAAAGGAAAAATCCTCTGTTCGCGAATCCGCTTTTGCGGCATAAAAATTCCGGCAAAGTAAATCTCTTCAACTAAAATATAAATAAAAATCCCCCCGCTAAGCGGAGGGATTTTAAAGTTTCAATAAATTTCGCTTTTATTAAGCTGGAGTACTTGCGGCACCCAACAATGTATTTACGATAGCGAAAGATGCGATGATTACGACGATACCAATTGCTGCATAAAGAAGAATTTTCTTTGCTTTTCCGACGTTTTCTTCGTTACCTGCAGAGCTTACATATAGGAAACCTCCGTAGATCACCATTACTACGGTTAAAAGTCCCAAGAAGCCAAGGGCAAAGTCCAAAAGGACTAAAATGAGCCCACGAAGACCCGTTTGACCTCCCGTGAGTCTTGCAATGAAACTTGGTTGATCAGTACTTGGGTCCAAAACGGAACTTTGAGCCAATGCTAGATCAGCGCCAAATGCGTTGACCAAAAGCAGTCCCATTACTGTCAAACCTGTAACTATAAGCGCTTGCTTGATAGTTTTTGCGGTGAGATGCATATGTTATGGTTAAAAAATTAATTCCTTACCTGTTATTCTACTACTTAATGGCCATATAATCAAGACTCTCAATTGACAGGTCTGCGGCTTTTGCTATAGATCTCCGATAATTTTAACTTCCATTTCCAGTTCGATATCAAATTTTTCTTTAACTTTTTGTTTAGCCTTTTTGGCGAGACTCATCATATCGGCAAAAGTGGCATTCCCCTTATTCATAAAAAAATTCCCATGTTGCTCGGAAATTACAGCATCACCAACAGAAAATCCTTTTAATCCAACTTGATCTATCAAATATCCTGCGGCTTTTTCTTTCGATGGATTTTTAAAAAATGAACCGGCACTCCAACCAATTGGCTGTTTGCCTCGCCTTATTTCCTCAATTTGTTTTAACAATTCTTTTGATTTAATTTTGTCCCCTTTTTGCAAACGCAATTCCACACTCAAAATTATTTTATCCGATTTTTGTAGTGAGCTATGCCTATATTCAAATATCAAATCATCTTTTTTAAATTCTTGAATTCCATCATCAATGCTAAAGACCGTTATATTTTCAACCAATTTTCCAATTTCATTTCCCGGCGTTCCGGCATTCCCATAAATCGCTCCGCCTATACTTCCCGGGAGTCCATAAAAAGTTTCAAGCCCGGTTAAATTAGCATCAACACTCGCACGAACAAGCTGCGCAAGAATAACTCCACTCTCGGCCACAACTTTTTCACCATCAATTGAGTAATTATTGGCAAGATTTTTAATTATAAGCCCACGGAATCCCTTGTCTGTAAACAGAACATTTGTACCGCGACCAACCATGCGATATGGAACGCTATTTTCTTCCGCAAAAGTCAAAAGTTCAGGTAGTTCCTCTATATTTGTCAGTTCATAAAACAAATCAGCAGGCCCGCCAATTCTAAAAGTGCAGTGATTTTTAAGGGGTTCTTTTTTGCAAATTCGTGGAAATCGACTTTTAATCTTTTCAAAATTCATAAGTGCCATTACAATTTACGCGCCTATTCTACCATTTTATAGGTGATGCCGCCTTAGCTCAGCTGGTAGAGCAACAGTTTTGTAAACTGTGGGTCGTCGGTTCGATTCCGACAGGCGGCTCCATTAAAAAATAGAATTTACTTTTTTGCCAAAAGCAAAATTACCATTGCCAATCCACCTACAGCGCTTCCAATATTAAGAGCTGCAAGGGTTGTTATTGCAGAGTTTGCCAAATAATTGTCTACAACCAAACAAACGATTCCAGCGGTCTGTAGAGCCGCAAAAGACACAGTCATTTTTTTGCCACGCCTTGAGGTATACACAATCTGGACCATCCAAGAAAATATAATAATAGCCATTCCAATAAAGGACAGATTTAGCTCAGCCATAAAATAAGGATTAAAAAATAAGCCTCATTGATTGTCTTACTTTTTAGAGAGCGCTGTCAATTTTTCTGTCTAAAAATTAGCGACGATATGCAGCTTCCCAGTGCGCTGCCTGTTTAGAGTTCTTGGTAGGATCATTATCTGGGAGTCCGGCAAGTTCACGCCAATAATGAGACATAGAATAAGTTACAGGGCCAGGGCCAGGATCAACACCATGTTCTCCCCTATATCTTTCTCTCTGTTCGCCCTCAGCAATGTAACTCACTCCCAATCCAACTAATGCCATACCATCAATTCCAGGGCGCCTTAAGCTCATTGGTATGTATTTTTCGTGCGGTGTATTATCTTCAGGTACTTCCGGCATTCTTTGTATTTGAGTCACTGGTCCCGCTGCCGGCTTAGCGGCATTTTTCGCTTTTATGGCCGTAGCTCTAGCAGTTAACTCAACCGGATCGCGCAACCATTCGACAGTATCACCAATAGAAAGATCATGTCCGCATATGCGTTCACGCCCATAAACAATTAAGCAGTGCCTTGCTGCGAGCCTTAAAATCACTCGAAATGTTTCCCCATTAATAGTTGCACGAACTTGTATAGAACCCTTTTCAAAAGTAACGTTAGCATCATGGGGAGGATGGCCATCTGGCCACAGTGCTGCCAGCACGTCTTCACTTTTCCCTAATTTAGACCACTTTTCATCTTCCGTCTCTCTGGAATCAGCTTTGTCCTTGGTACCATCTAACCTGGTAAGGATGCTATATAAACCGGTGAGTTCTCTTTCCATGTTATTTTAATTTAAAGGAGCTGATTGTACCAGAAAGTCCAATATCGTCAAATGCAATCCAGGTACATAAAACAAAAGACTACTTGAAAAAATCTTATCGCTGTGTTCAAATCTAGTAGCTCAACCGGAGAGGTAAGTCACATGGGCAGGTAGCAAAGTGGTCAAATGCAACAGACTGTAAATCTGTCGGCTCCGGCCTTCGAAGGTTCAAATCCTTCCCTGCCCACCATTATATAACAAGCATTGACACGCACGCTATTTTACGTATAATAAATAGCCTTCTAATAATATTATTACCTATATATGACTAACAAACCTCAATTTCCAAGCCAACCTGTTGTTGATGCAATAAAAGCTGGAGTGCCCAACTGTACTGCAGATATATCTGCGTTTATAGATAAGACTCCAGAAGAGATTGTTACTTTTGTTATGGCTCAAGAAGGAGCGGTTACAATAAATTTATCAAACGCGAACCCACAAGAACGAGCAAATTTTGCAAAAGCAAATGAACTATTGAAAGCAAGTGGAGCTCCACTTATTAATTTGTTTGATGACAAACAAAGAACAGCAGAAATAACCAGGCAAATTTCTGCAGAGGTAATAGAAAAAGCGGCAGCTTCATTTAGAAGAATGATTGTAAAAATTCTAAGAGAATCTCCAGGAGATCTAGTGACTGAATATAATACATATACTGCACCGCGCGGTGCCAAACTAGGAGACCTTCATTATTGGGACAATGTAGGTATTGCTAAAGGAGATGGACTAAGAAATGACGTCGGTGAACTATTTGCGGATACGGTTATGACTGAATTCGAATTCGAAAGAGAAGATGTTATGAATGCTTTTAGGGCACGTGTTTTGCCACAACTGGCCCAGAATCCAGCCTTAGCAAACAATATGGACCAAGTCATGGCAACATTGCTTGGCATGTTTAGCAATATGGTACGCGGAGTTCTCTACGCAATTTCCTCTCCAAGCAAAGTTGCAGGCTACAAATTAAGGCAAACAGCAGTTGATGCCTTGAGAGAAGATTTCGAAATTGCTCAGTAGGAAAATAACCCTTGATTATTTTTGTTGTCAGGAAGAGAATCGCCCCTACTAAAAACTTAATTTAGTATGTTTTTATGAGAGGTATAGCTGGGCAAGAATTCAGATTGGAGGAACTCAGAGACAAAGTGAAACATCCAAATGATCATGTCGTTGCTGTTGCCTGTCCGGACGCAGAGTGCATAGAAATGTTGAAAGGGCTTTCGCGGCAAGGTATAGGTAATCTTGTTTTCGAGATTGGAAGTCAAAATGGGGTTCCTGCCGAAAGAAACCCGAGACCAATGACCCTTGAGCACGCAGAAAGTACAGATCCTGCCATCGCGGCCGCAATTCAAGCCTCCATCGAAGCATCTGTTAAAGCGATAGTTGATGGTAGTGCAACAGCATTAATGAAAGGATGCGTGAATACCAAGCAGCTTATGGGTACAATCTTTAGAGAGAATCGGCTTCGTCGAGCAGGTGATTTGTGGACACATTTCGCGTGTTATGAGGAAGAAGGTTATGATCAGGCGATATTATCTGGAGATGAAGGGGTAGTTAAATATCCCAATCCTTCACAGAGGGGACTTATAGCTGAAGGCATGGCAAGGGCTTATCGCTTATTATTTGGCATTGAACCTAATATTGCAGTATTGGCGCCAAACGAAACCGATTTCGAGCTAATGCCTGAGTTCGAAGGCGGACCAAGAGGATTTAAGCTTGGTGGTCCATATAGCGTGGAGGTTGCTCTTTTGCCAGGTGGCGCTGAACATAAGGGAATAAAACCTGACGATGTTGCGGGCAGAGCTCATTGTCTTTTGCAACCAGATTATCGCGCTGGTAATACTTATCATAAAACTCACGAAGTTAGTTATGCGATGAGGGGCGTTGATAGAGGCATAGCTGGCACAATGGCGGGTCCACGGTTTCCATTTATAGTTACTTCTCGCGGAGACAATGAAAGATCAAAGAGATATTCAACTTGGCTTTCTTTGGCGTTAAGCGAACTTGGCTATTACGAAGGTGCAGGAAGAGTATAAATTTATTTTAGCAATTCCCCCACCACTTTGCTGACTACCTGACCGTCGGCTTGGCCTTTTAATTTTGCCATTGTCGCACCCATGATTTTGCCAAAATCGGCTTTGGTAACGCTTCCGCTTTGACTAATCACCTGACTAGCCGCCTGTCTAATAGCCGCCTCATCAAGCTGTGCAGGCAAATAAGTCTGCAAAATTTTCATTTCATTTTCTTCCTTCACGGCAAGTTCCTCGCGGTCACCTTTTCTAAAAGCTTCAATGGAATCTTTTCTCTGTTTCACTTCTTTCCCAATTATTTGCAATACGTTTTCGTCTGTTACTGTCTTTCTTTCATCTCCCGAAACTTCAAATTTAAGCACGGCAGCTTTTAACATTCGGAGCACAGAAACTTTTAGCTCTTCTTTTGCGCGCATCGCGGCAACCAAGTCTGTGTTAATTTTTTCTTTTAAAGTAGACATAACGATTATTTTGTTAAGAAATCTTATTTTGTTATTTTGCCATATTTTTTATAACTGCCTGCGCTGCCGCCAGTCTCGCAATCGGAATTCTAAAAGGCGAACAGCTGACATAATTTAATCCTATTTCATGGCAAAACTCAACGGACTTATGCTCTCCGCCATGCTCTCCACAAATTCCAATTTCAAGGTTTGGTTTAACTTTCCTTCCAAGCTCAACACACATTTTCATAAGCTTCCCAACTCCCTTGCGGTCAATAGTTTCTGTCGGATCTCTCTCCATAACATTTTTGTCGATATACGCCGGCAAAAATTTTCCGGCATCATCGCGTGAAAGTCCATAAGTCATTTGAGTAAGATCATTCGTTCCAAAAGAAAAGAAATCTGCGTGCGGCGCAATTTCATCCGCGGTCAAACATGCTCGCGGCAATTCAATCATCGTTCCAATTTTAAATTTGAATTTAATTTCATTTTTAAATTCTTTCGCAACGTCCATTACCAATTTTCTAAGTTGCTCAAGTTCACTTGCCATACCAACCAAAGGTATTTCAATTTCCGGCAAAACTTTTATTCCTTTTTTGTGCGCGGCAATCGCGGCTTTCAAAATTGCGCGAGTTTGCATTTCATACATTTCCGGATATGTAATTGCCAACCTACATCCCCTATGTCCAAGCATTGGATTGATTTCGTGCAGATTTTGCGAAATTCGGGTTAGCTTCTCGCTCGAAAAACCCATTGTCTTAGCCAATCCTTCGATCTGCTCCTGTGTCTGCGGTAAAAATTCGTGCAAAGGAGGGTCCAGCAAACGAATTGTGACTGGATATCCATCCATCGCTTCGAAAATGCCTATAAAGTCATTTTTTTGAAGCGGCTCCAGTTTATCGAGTGCTTTTTGGCGTCCCTCCAGATCATTTGCCAAAATCATCTCCCTTATTAGAGGGATTCTATCCTCCGCAAAGAACATATGCTCGGTTCTGCAAAGTCCAATCCCCTCTCCGCCAAATTCGCGGGCGGCACGAGCGTCCACCGGAGTGTCGGCATTTGCCCGAACTTTCATTTTTCTAATTTTGTCGGCCCACGACATAAAGACTTTAAATTGTTCGCTAAGTTTTGGTTTTTCCAATTTTACTTCGCCAACAATTACTTCACCCGCAGTTCCATTCAAAGTAATGACGTCACCCTCTTTTATAATCACTTCACCACAAGAAAATATTTTTTTATTAGCGTCAACTGAAATTGCCGCACATCCCGCAACGCAACATTTTCCCATTCCACGACAAACCACCGCCGCGTGAGAAGTCATTCCTCCCATCGAAGTCAAAATTCCCTGCGCCGCAAACATTCCCTTAATATCTTCCGGAGAAGTTTCCTTGCGCACCAAAATTACTTTCTCCCCATCTTCCGCCATTTTGCAGGCATCTTCGGCACAAAATACGGCTTTACCGGAGGCGGCACCAGGTGAAGCAGCCAATCCCCTGCACAAAGCCTTGGTTTTTAACCCCATAGGAATTGCCGGATGAAGAAGCTGAGTAAGCTGCTTTGGGTCGACTTGCAGCACGGCTTCATTCCGACTAATCAACTTTTCTTTTACCATGTCAGTCGCAATTTTTATCGCCGCATTTGCGGTGCGTTTTCCGTTCCTACTTTGCAAAATAAATAGCTTGGAATTTTCAATCGTAAATTCAATATCCTGCATGTCTTTATAATGCCTCTCCAGCTTTTTTTGAATGTTGATTAGTTGACTATACACCGCCGGCATAATGGCCTTTAATTCAGTAATTTTGCGTGGAGTTCTAATGCCCGCCACCACATCCTCACCCTGCGCATTTAACAAAAATTCGCCATAAAATTCGTTCTCGCCGGTGGAAGGATTTCGAGTAAATGCCACCCCGGTTCCGGACGTTTCACCCATGTTTCCAAACACCATACTTTGGACGTTTACCGCCGTGCCAAGCAGCCCGGTAATTTTATTAATTTGCCTATACGCTTTTGCCCTTTCGCAGTTCCAAGACTTAAAAACCGCCTCGACTGCCAACTTGAGCTGAACCGCAGCAGCTTCAGGAAAATCGGCCTTTGTATAGTCGGCGACTACGCACTTGTATAGTCGAACAAGCTCCTTCAAATCCACGGCCTCAAGTTGGGTATCCAAGCTCACATTTTTCTTCTTTTTAACCCCATCCATAACCTCCTCAAACTTCTCGTGTGGGATCCCAATTACCACTTCTCCAAACATATTTACGAACCGCCTATACGCGTCATAACAAAATCTTTCGTTGCCGGTTTTTTTGATTAGTCCCAAAACCGTATCGTCATTTAATCCCAAATTTAAAATCGTATCCATCATCCCCGGCATAGAAACCGCAGCGCCCGAACGAACAGAAACAAGCAGCGGATTTTCACCGGATCCAAAAGATTTTCCGGTCTTCTTTTCGAGCATCTTTAAATGCCCTTCAAACTCCCCCCAAAAACCTTTTGGGTAGTCGGAATTTTTATTATAAAAATCACATGCCTCTGTAGTCATTGTAAAGCCCGGTGGCACTGGCAATCCAAGCTTGGTCATGTCGGCCAACACAGCTCCTTTTCCGCCCAATAGGGGCCTCATACTCGCGCTCCCTTCACTAAAATCATAAACAAACTTAATACCAATATCTCTTTTGTGCTGTCTAATCAAAACGCGATCCTTATTTTGAGTTTTAACGGTAGCAGTGTTTGGCATATTTAAAATAAAAATTAAAGAACCCCCGAAAACTCTGCATTGCAGTAATTCTCAAGGGTTCCAATTACAAAGGTTATTGAAACGGTCATAGATTTAAACCTTTCCGCGAAGCACCGCTAGTTCGGCTAGTCGAGACATAGCCTTGATAAAGGCAGCCATACGGTAGGTGCATTTATATTTTTTGCTGATCTCGTTAACTCCATTCCATGCAGTAACCATTATTACCTTTAATTTTTCTTGAACTTCCTGAAGTGTCCAATAATAATTCATTCCATTTTGAACTTGCTCAAAATAGCTAACTGTTACGCCACCTGCATT
>JBAYHN010000010.1:0-27503 GCA_041666125.1 Candidatus Altimarinota bacterium
ATATAAAATAGTTATAATCGGCTCTTAACTTTAATTTAAAGATATGGCCGAGAAAGAGCGCCCAACAGAAGGAGAGCAAACAGCCGCGGTGACGGAAGATGCTGGACATGCTCAAAGGGTTCAAGAAATACACAAGCTTGCCGGCGAAGTAACTCGAGCCTGCCGAGCAAATGCCGGCACTCCTCTTCCGGAAGATCCATTTGAAGATCCGCCTTTGCCTCCGGGAGTGGAAGAAAGGCTTGCGAGAATTGGGGAGCTTGCCATACAAGATGGTGCACTATTGTTATTGCGCCAAGGTTGCCGACTACGTTTACCTCCGGGCACTCAGGTTAGTGCTGCACCGGTTGCTCTCGCTGCTCCTAGAGTAGTTGAGTTGCCCCGAAAATATCCAGAGCCAATAGACCCAAACACTGCGAGAAGAATAAAAATGGCAATGCTTCAACAAGGTATAGCGCTTACCAAGACACAATTGTCTGCCGAGCAATTCTATAGACTACCTACAGGGGAACAATTTGGACACGTTGCAGAATTAGAAAAAACGAATGCTCCTGTTATGGAATCTCTTCAACCTGTCCTTGGCACCGAGAAGGTTTTAATTGTGGACGCTTCCACCGGGAAAATTTTGGAAGTTGGCGATTATTGGTTAAGATTTGATGATCGTGGGCTACTCGAAAAGGGGCGTGCGGAGGGAAAAATATTAATACAGTTAATGAACCCATGTCTCTCTATAGTTGAGTTTGATGAGTAAGATAGGCACGAAAGAATAATTTACTCTTTTTGAAAATCCAGCACGAAGTTGCGGAAAATTTCTCCGCGCTCTTTGTAATTTGAGAACATGTCGAAACTTGCACAGGCAGGGGAGAGCAGCACCACGCTGCCCGGCTCTGCAATTAATCGTGCAACCATAAAAGCCTCGTGAAAACTTTCTGCAGAAATAACTTCTAGCGGAATTTCGCGCTTCTTTGCCGGCAGTCCGGAAGCTAGTGCCTTTTGAGTTTTGGCTTCATTCTGAGTATAAGCCACGTCTATTGCTCCTTCTATTTTCTTCTTGGTTTCGCCCATCAATATTACTTTTTCCACATTAATTTTTGCGGCGATTTCTTCTGCGAGCGGCGCAAAGCTGCAATTTTTATCCGAACCTCCAAGAATTAAAATGATCGGTTTATTAAAAGCGCGAATCGCCGCAATCGTAGTCTGTGCATTTGTGGAAGCCGAATCGTTATAAAATTCCACACCGCCAAATTCGCCAACGCGTTCGAGCCTGTGTGGCAATCCTGCAAATTCGCGAATAACTTTTTCTACAATCTCCACCGGTGCGCCCGCAAGATTTGCCGCGGTTGCCGCTGCAAATATATTTTTAATATTGTGATCGCCGGCAAGTTTTGTACGTCCTTTTTCTCCAAAAATAGTTCCCGTTTTGCCCTTCTTTAGAACAAAACTTCCAACTTTCAAAAACGCACCCTCTTCCACGGAATCTTCTACCGAAAATCCATAAATTTTTGCTTGTGTGTGATTTTTAAATTCCTGAGACTCCTTATTATCAAAATCCAAAACTGCAAAATCTGTTGGCTTTTGAAATTTCACCAAGTTTAATTTCGCAGCAATATATTCTTCAAAATTCTTATGATAATCCAAATGGTCCGGAGTAATGCCCAACACAACAGCAATGTGAGGCCCACGCTCTGCATCCTGCAATTGAAAGCTGGAAAGCTCCAAAACCACCATGTCATCTTTTTTTAACTCATCCAAAAATTCCAGAGGCGCATTTCCAATATTCCCACCCAAAAAAACTCGCCTATGTCCCGCGCCAATAAAAGTCTGTTTTAAAATCTCATGAATCAGTGCGCAGGTCGTGCCTTTGCCCTTTGTGCCCGTCACGCCAATTATTGGACACGGGCATTTTTCGAAAAAATATTTAGTTAGACTTGTTAATTTGTGTCGCACATTTTCAAATTCTTTTTTTAAAACCGGCACTCCCGGACTGCGGAAAATCAAATCAAAATTCTCCAGGCCCTTTAAATATTCCGGCCCAAAATGCGCATTATATTTTTTATCAAAATCTTCCTGCTGCCTCGCATCACAAACCGTCACTTGGTCCCCACGTTTTGAAAAATACTGCGCAAGCGCTTTTCCCTCCACCCCATAGCCGATAACCGCAATTTTCATCCCCAATATAATACCACGGCTCCTGTTAAACTGAGAATTTGACCCCGCTAAGCTTGCTTTTTGGCTTTAAACAAGGTATAGTATGGACGACTAGATTGTTTTACTGAGTTAGATCTCGGCGCGAATAATGAGTTGATGTATAATATAAGAGTCGGAAGACGAAAATTATGGAAGACAAAAAAATAGACGAATGGATAGTAAAGAATATTGGGGGATCTGCTGGGGAAAAGATCACTTTTAACCAACCTCCCGCAAAGGCACCTGCACAGCCACCTCATGGTGGACAGGCGGCCTCTTCGGCACACCCTGTGCAGGCAAAACCGCAACAAACAGGCGGCCGCCCGACGCAAGCCAGGCCACAACACAGTGGCCCAAGACCTGCGGCACAACCAAGACCACAAAATAAACAACAGCCTCGGGCTCAATTTAGACCACAGGGTGGGCATCGCCCCCCTCCATCTAGACTCGCGGGCCGTCCTGCCGTTCCGGCAGTTCATCCACAGGCACATGCCGCAAATCCGGCAGCTTTGCTAGGTGCAATGTTGCACCCAAGCTCACACAAAAAACTACGCGTTATTCCGCTTGGCGGTTTGGACGAAGTAGGCAAGAACATGATGGTCTTTGAATATGAAAAAGACATTTTGATTGTTGATATGGGCTTACAGTTCCCGGAAGAAGATATGCTTGGAATTGATTATGTAATTCCGGATGTGTCTTATTTAATGAATAAACTGGACCGCATTCGTGGAATTTTAATAACCCACGGACATTTGGACCACATTGGTGGTATTCCATATCTATTGCCAAAACTTGGCTTTCCGCCGGTCTTTGCAACAAAACTTACAATTGGATTGATTAAGAAAAAGATTGAAGAATTTGGGCTCGAGACAAAAGTTAAAATGCACGAAGTTGATCCCGCAAAGACCATGAAGCTCGGTAATTTTACCGTCGATTGGTTCCGCGTGAATCATAGCATTCCGGATGGCGTAGGTATTATTTTACGTTCGCCTGCCGGAACAATTGTTCACACCGGTGACTTTAAATTTGATTACACTCCGGTTTTCCAACATCCTGCGGATTATGGAAAAATCGCAGCGCTTAGCTCACAAAACGTGGTCGCACTTTTTTCGGACAGTACCAACGCACTTAAGCCTGGCTACACAATTTCCGAAAAAAAGATTGGTGAAAATTTGGACGAACTTATAAAAAATGCTCATGGCAGAATTATAATTGCGACATTTTCTTCGCTTATTAGCCGCGTGCAGCAAGTGGTAAATTCCGCAACGCTTCATGGCCGAAAAGTTTATGTTTCCGGCCGAAGTATGGTGGATAATATTTCGATCGCGCAACAGTTGGGCTATTTAAAAGCTCCTCCCGGCGCCATAAATCAAATAAACAAACTTGGAAAAGTAAAAGACGAGAATGTCCTTATTCTTACGACTGGTTCGCAGGGCGAGGCAGTTTCTGCTTTAACTCGAATGGCTATTGGCGATCATGCTCAAATTACGATTAAGAAAGGCGACACCGTCGTTCTTTCTTCTTCCCCAATTCCCGGCAACGAACGTTCAATTTTCACTGTAATTAACAATATCGTTAAGCTCGGTGCTCGCGTGGTCTTTAATCAGGCCATGGACGTGCATACTTCCGGTCACGCTCAGCGTGAGGATTTAAAGCTTATGATCAATCTTGTTAAGCCTAAATATCTAGTACCTATTCACGGAGAAATGTTTATGAGACAGGCTCATTCGGAAATTGGTCGCGAGCTTGGGCTTTCAGAAAAGCATACTATTATGATTGAAAATGGTGATGTGCTTGAAATTGGTGGTGGCGAAGTATTACATTCTCGCGAGAAAGTCAGCGCAAACTATGTAATGATAGATGGAAAAGGTATTGGCGACGTTGGCGCACAAATAATTATGGACAGGCAAGTTATGGCCGAAAATGGTGTGCTCGCAGTACTATTTACTGCCGATGCCAAGACCAAGAAGCTATTGCGAGACCCGGAAGTTGTTTCCCGCGGCTTTATATATATGCAGGAATCACAAGAAATAGTGAAAGAAACTATTGCGGTATCCAGGAAATCATATGAAGAAGCGGTCTCCAGGATGCCAGATGGCCGAAGAGGGGAGGTAAAAGCGTACATAAGAGGTGCATTAGATAGGTTTTCGCACAGAAAAATTGAACGAAATCCACTAATTCTTCCGATAATTGTTGAAATCTAGGAAATAGTTTTAGTACGACTGCAACGGTTCTCGCACCTTTTTAGGTGTTTTTTGCCGTAGTTTTACTCCTTAAAATTAAGTTGTACCCACTTTGTGCAAATGTTATGTACTTTTAGTGCACAAGTTTTGAACATATTACCGAACCTGTTAATACTAAATTTTTGTTCATCTAAAATCTCTTTATGTTGAGCTTTTGTCGGCTTTTGACTTTTTTTGCGTTTTATTTTCGCCTCAAAGACTAAACGTTTTTCTAAATATTTACGTTTTAAGGTTATATATCGGATACATTTTTTGTATTGAAATGGGGGAAGATGGTTTGTTTATGCCTTGTTTTCGGTGTTCTTTTTGTTATAATCGAATAGACAATAAGACTCTAGTTTACGCAACGCCTATCAACAACAAACGTATATAAATATATATATTTTCTTATTGTTTTAGAGAAAGGGTTGAGTATAATAACTTTTGAACTACGCACGAGCTAAAAGAAATGGTTGTGAATAATACACACGACCGCGTATTGTATTAAGCGGATGAGGCAATCTAGATATAAACGTAATCTAATTAATTCAAATTAATTTATGAAACTTACTTGTTTAAAAAAAGATCTACATTTCGCATTAAACATTGTTGGTTTGGCGGTGAGTTCTTCCGGCACGTTACCGGTTCTTAATAATATTCTTTTGAAAGCTACGACCGGTAGGCTTTATTTTTCCGCGACGAATTTGGAGATTGCTATTAATTACTCTATTCCGGTTGATTTGAAAAACGAGGGAAGCATTACTATTCCGGCAAAGCTGCTTACGAATTACATAACTCTTTTGGAAGACACCGATGTTGAACTTAGGGTTGATGATGGCACTACTCTTCACTTGAAATCCAAGTCTTCACAGACAAAGATTAAGGGCATTTCTCCGGATGAATTCCCGTTAATTCCAAAAGTTGAGAAAGAAACGAGCATTCAAATTAAGGCGAAAGATCTGTCGGAAGCTATTGATTCAACTATATTTTCTGCCGCGGTTGGTGGCACTCGCCCAATTTTGGCCGGTGTATTTATGCAGGTTGAAAAAGATATTTTGAAAATGGTGGCAACGGACAGCTTTAGGCTCGCAGAAAAGAAAACGAAGCTTTCACATAAATCAGAGAAAAATATTGAATGCATTGTGCCGGTAAAAACGTTACTTGAACTTGGCAGAATCCTTGGTTCAAAATATGAAGAAGAGATGGTGGATATAAGCATTTCTAAGAATCAGGTTTTGTTTTCAATTGATGGAATTGAATTGATTTCTCGTTTAATTGAAGGCAAGTTCCCGGATTATGAGAAAATTATTCCAAAGGCCACACGAACAAAACTAGAAACTTCCGTGGAGCACCTTTCTGTTGCTGCAAAGCGCGTAAGCCTTTTTGCAAAGGAAAACAATAACAGCATAAAACTTACGGCCACAAACGATGGCAAGCTGCAAATTTCCACAGAAGAAACGAGCGTCGGTGAGGAAAAAGCCGAACTTGATATTAAAATTGAAGGTGAAAATAATAAGATCGCACTCAATTCACAATATCTTTTGGACGTACTGTCTCGCATGAAAGACGACGTCAAAATAGAATTGGATGAAAAACTTACTCCGGTGGTGGTAAGGCCGGCAAAGAAAGAGGACTATTTATACATAATAATGCCTTTGAAGGTCTAACAGTCAAAGGGCTGATTAAAAATTTTCAGCGGGCCTAAGCCGCAATGCGGTGCGTGGCCTTATATCTTTATTCTTTAATATTTTTGTTCCTGTGCCGCAAATAAGGGGGCTTATCAAGCTTTTTCCTAAGCTCCAAAATACGACCGTCTTTGACCTCTATCAAAAATTCCCAAATTTAAGCATTTCCGGAGCTGGGAATTTTTCATCGAAGGCTTTTATTTTGGCAGACATTTTTAGGGAGAGCCAAAACTGGCCGATTGTGTGGGTGGTAAACGACAAGGCTGAGCAGGAAAGTGTTGGGCGTTCGTGTGAAGAATGGTTTAAAGATAAGCCGGAGGTTTTAAAAATTGATCCGTCTTTGGATTCCGAAAAGGAGGCCAAGTTGCATTTTTTGTTTGCGCTAAAGAGTTTGATAAATAAAGAAAATAAAATAATTATAGGTTGCTATGCGGATTTGATGAGAAAAATGCCGAACAGAAAAGAGCTTGAAGCCAGGACTATAAAAATAACAAAGGGGCAAAAAGTTTCGGCGGTGGAGGTGTTTGAAAAGCTTATTGCGCAGGGGTATGAGGTTTCGGCGGATGAATATTTGGAAAGGGGGACGTATTTGGGCAAGGGAGGGGTTTTGAATGTTTTTCCGGTAAATTCCGAATCTCCGGTGCGTGTGGAATTTGAATTTGATGAAGTGTCGGATGTTTTTGAATATTCGCAGGATAGCGGAGAGATAAGTAAGCACTTAAAAGAAGTGGAAGTTTACCCTGTGGATATTGAGTTTGATGGAGAATATTTCTTTGAATATTTGCAGAAAGACTCGCTGGTAATTGACGATGAGTTGGAAATTACGGATGAGTTTTTTGAAGATTGGGAGGGGATTTTTGGAAAGAGAAATGCGGGAGCAAAGCTTTTAACTTTTACTTCTTTCCCGGAGGATGCGCCAAATCATAAAAATTTAAGATACTTGTCGGTTTTGAAATATCAGGATTTGCTTGAGCTTTCTCGCGATATAAAAGAAAAATCGCTGACTCATTGGCAGGTTGTATATTTCACAAAGCACGGCGAGGCCGTTCGCGAAATTTTAAAAGAAGAGAATGTTAGAATTTCCAACGGGCTGGAGGCTTTTGGCCAAGGAGAAGCCAATATTCGAGTGGTGGACGTGGAGAAGGAAGATTTTTTGCCGCACGCTTTTCAGTCCGGAGACATGCGGTTTATTACAATTTCGGATAAGGAGATTGCGAATCTGCATCAAGAAAAACATAAGAAAATTTCCGAACGTGTTTTTTGGGAATTTTTGACAACGCTAAAACCGAACGACTTGGTGGTTCATGTAAATCACGGAATTGCTCGATTTGAAGGCTTGGACAAGAGGATGGTGGATGGAATTACGCGTGAATATATGAAGTTGGGATATGCCGAAAATGATAAACTTTTTGTGCCAATTGATCAGGCGGATAAAGTTAATAAATTTATTGGGGCGGAAGAAGATGCTCCGCATTTAACGCGTCTTGGTTCTGCTGAATGGCAAACAATTACAAAGCGTGTGCGCAAGGAAACCGAAGAAATTGCAAAAGAACTTTTGGAACTTTATGCGCAAAGAAAGCAGTCGCAAAGAGGAGTGTTTAAAGACAGCAGCCCGGAACAAAAGGCCTTTGAAGAGTCTTTCCCTTACGAAGAAACGCCGGGCCAAATTAAAGCGATCAATGATGTTATTGGGGACATGGAAAGGTCCGATCCGATGGATCGTTTGATTTGTGGAGATGTGGGTTTTGGAAAAACTGAAGTTGCGATGCGCGCGGCTTTTAAGGCCGTGGCCAATAAAAAGCAGGTGGCGCTAATTTCTCCGATTACGATTTTGGCAGACCAGCACTACAGATCTTTTATGAAGCGCATGGAGCCGTTCCACATTCGAATTGAGATGTTGTCCCGCTTTAAGACACACAGAGAGCAAATGGATACCTTGGAACGCGCAGCAAAGGGTGAGGTGGATATAGTTATTGGTACGCACAGGCTTTTGCAAAAAGATGTTAAATTTAAAGATCTTGGACTTGTGGTGGTGGATGAAGAGCAGAGGTTTGGCGTAAAGCAAAAGGAAGCGTTTAAAAAGATGCGTGCGGAAGTGGACATTTTGACGCTTACCGCAACTCCAATTCCGCGTACATTAAATATTTGTTTAAATAAATTGCGAGACATTTCCACAATTACAACCGCTCCGCCTGGACGTTTGCCGGTGGTTACGGAAGTTCGCAAATATTCTCACGAACTTATTCGTGAAGCAATTTTGCGCGAAATAAAACGCGGCGGGCAAATATATTTCTTGCACAATCGCGTGCAGACAATTAATGCGGTCGCGGAGCGCCTAAGGGCGCTTGTGCCGGAAGCCAGATTTTGCGTTGCTCATGGCAAACTTTTGAGCAAGGATTTGGAAGAAAGAATCGTGGATTTTAAAGACCATAAATTTGATGTGCTCGTGAGTTCAACAATTATTGAAAATGGAATTGACCTTGCGAATGCAAATACATTGATTGTAAATAATGCGGAAAAGTTTGGACTTGCGCAGCTTTATCAGTTGCGTGGACGTGTTGGTAGAAGCAAAACTCAGGCATATGCGTATTTCTTATATCACTCGCAAAGGCTGAGGCTGGATGCCAAAAAGAGGCTGCGTGCAATAGTGGAAGCTTCGGAGCTTGGTTCCGGATTCCAAATTGCAATGAAGGATTTGGAAATTCGCGGAGCCGGAGATATTTTGGGCGTTAATCAGCATGGGGTTATAAATGTGGTTGGTGTAAGCCATTTTATCCGCATGTTGAATAAGGCGGTGGAAGATTTGAAAGCCGGAAAAGTTATGACGGAGGTGCAAGAAGAGCAAGAAGTTGCAATTGAATTGCCGCTCACCGCATATATTCCGGATGACTACATTGTTAATTCAAAAGAGAAAATTAATATTTATCAGCGCATGGCTGCGGCCGACAGCGCGGAATATTTGGATGAATTAAAAGATGATGTTGTGGAAGATTTTGGAAAACTCCCGCGTGAAGTTGCAAATTTATTTAGAGTTATTGAAATGAAAATGTTGGCCAAGAAGGCCGGACTTACTGTAGTTAAAGCCGAAAACGTTCACATGAAAGTCGGCAAGCAAATTATTGTGTACATGGGCAAACACGTTAAGCCGGAAAATATTATTTACATGCTCGGGCATAATCCAAAATGGCAAATTAGCGGAAATAAATTGCGAATAAGGCTCGAAAATCTTGGCATGAGTTGGTTTGATGAACTGTTGGCATGTATAAAAATGCTTGGCGAGAATGTGGATAAAGAAAAAATTAAAGCGGCAAATGTTGTTAGCGGGACGGTTGTTGCTGCGGCCGGGCAAAAACCAACTGTTCCGATGCAGCCGCAAAAAACCGGTGCTGCGCCAGTGCAAGGTGCGCCACACACTCGCATGCAAAATGCGCCAATGCAGCAGCCTCAAGGCCAAAGGCCGGCTCAGCAAAACGGCAAGCAAAAGCAAAAGCGCAAAGAGCACCATTTTTATTCTCCAGCTCCGTCTGCGCCAAGAAGATCTGATCAAAAACCTGTACAGAGAACTATTTTGCAGATGCCAAAGATGGACAATGAGTAGTATGAGGGGGCGGCATTTTACGCTGTAAAGGAGGGATCTTTTGTGGTATAATTAAAAGATTAATTTTATGACACCTGCAAAAGAAACTCCCGAAGGAAATGTGGCGGATAAGCCAATTGGTGCGGGCCGTATATTAGAAAATCCTGCCGAGCCCAAAGCAAAGCTGCAGGCACAGGAAGAATTGCGCCAAAAAATTGGAGCAAAGGCGGCGGAGGTTAAGGCCGAAAACGCCGGAAAATTGGCTGCGCTAAAAGGGCAAATGGATATTGCTCCGGAGGACGCCGCAGTTGCTGAAACTACGGATTCTTGGAAAACGCTGGGCGAAAGTGGCGGCATGGATCAGCTTGGTAAAAATATGGATAATTTTTCGGAGAGGATTACCAAAATGATCGAAAAAATATCCGACATGTTAAATAAAATTTTTGGAGGTGATGCTGTGGCAAAGGGCCTCGCTGCAAAAACCGTTTTTGGCGATGCGCTTGATGACAAGCCGAGATCCATAGATGGAAAGGAAGTGATTACCAAAGAAAAAGAAAAAATAAAAGCTCGCCAATTTGAGAGAAAGGCAAGGGGAGAAGTAGTTACGGCGGATGCGGATAAAATGACGGATTACGGCGCAAAAATTCACACGCTGTGGTCTCCGGAAGATCCAAAAAATGTGATGAATTGGTTTTGTTCCATAAAAAAAGTTCGAGATCCGAAAACCGGAAATGTTTATTTGGCGGACAGTAATGGAGTGCAGTCTTATGGTCGCTTCCAGTTTAATAATGGCTATTTGAAGCAGTTTGTTGGGTATATAAGAAGTTCCAGTCCGGAATATTTGGATCAACTTAGCCCGACCACCAAGTCGAAAGTTTTATCCATTGCGGACAAAGGTCAGCACAAAGGGGACTACAGCAATTTTTTAACAAATGCGGAGGGTGTGGAATTTTTGGAGAAAGTTTTGAAGCCGCATGCAGAGCTGGAATATAATTTTAGAGGCGAAGGCTTTTTTGAAAAACAGTTGCCATATATTTTAAAATTTCAAAGTGAATTTCCAAAGCACGCGGATTTTATAAAACAAATGGGTACGGACCAAAGATATTTGGCAGTGATTTTGGATATTTCAAATCAGTGTGGGCCCGGCGGTGCGCGAAAAGTAATTAAATATGTGCTGTCGCATTTGGGCGAAAATACACATCCAAGTCCTGCGCATGCGCTGCAACTTTTCTTGGATGGAGGCAACGGGTCGGTAAATTCCGGGCACGAAAATGCGCGAAAGATAAGAACAATTTATTGTTTTGTGAGTGGCAGTGGGCGAGAAACGGGGTTCCCTTTCCAGTTTGCAAAAAGCTTACTCCGGGATTTTCAAAGTGCGACCGGGGCGCAAAAAGAAGCGGTGCTAAAAGGGGGCGCAGAGGTGGCACAGAAAAAGGTTTAGCTTTAATCAGTTGAGCCTGAGGCGAGCCACTTGACGAAACTGCAATGTATGTGCTACTGTAATAGAGGAGGTATATAATTCATAATCCATATATATATGAACACGCCACAAGAGGAACCGAAAATTTCTCACGCCGGAGCAGTTGCTGATGCAAAGCAGCTTATTCATAGGCTCTATGGAGAATCGACGGGTCAGGCAGAATTAACAACCAATAAAAGCCGGGCGAAGAGCCAGGAGCTTTTTAAAGATCTTGCAAAACCGGCAGAGGAAGCGCCAAAAGATGCTAGCGCAATAGAAATGTTATACCGTGAAGCTGGAGCTTTTTTGTCGAAATTTAACGGTGATCCAGACGCATTGGGATTTGCAGAAATGAGGAGCCTAGAGAGTAGCGGAAAGCGAGTTTTGTCTGAGCTTAAAGGGTTGGTACAATCAGAGCAAATAGATAAGGCCGAGGCTCACAGACTAGGGGTAGTATTGACTAGGTTTTATAACTTAGCGAGAAGGGGAGCTCAGAGTAAAGAGTGGCAAAAAAATATGAGCGGATCCACCAATGCGCAAGTTGCAGCGGCTTTGGGTGGCGGCGGAGGCAGTCTCCTTAGACCTGGAGAAAGAGGTTTCGAGCCAGATGAGTATCAGAGACAGGTTATAAAAGAAAATCCTGGTGGCTTTTTGGCTCAGTTTGCCAAGTATGGCAAAAGGCGTTAATGAGTTAATTTGTCTCTCAAGTGAAGTGATATTTGGCGCGGGCTGTATATTGATACTTGTATATGGCAGATTTCAATAAAAATGAGCTGAAAATATTGCAATCGCTGGATACACCGGCAAAAATACAGGATTTTGTTAATTCGCTAGAAGTAAATTTTGACGATAGTTTATATCTGTCTCCTAAAATGGTGCTCAAGACAAAAAAAGCACAATGCTTTGAAGGTGCAGTTTTTGCTGCAGCTGCGCTAAGAATGCACGGCTTTACCCCCTACATTATGATGCTGGTATCTGAATATCCGGATGAGAATCACGCGCTGGCTGTTTTTAAAAAAGATGATTTTTGGGGAGCTATAACAAAGACCAATCATGCTGTATTGCGCTATCGTGAGCCGGTTTATGCCAATATCCGGGAATTAGTGATGTCATATTTTCATGAATATTTTACGGATGATGGGAAAAAACGCCTTCGTGGCTATAGCGACCTAGTAGACCTTTCGCTTTTTGATTATTTGGGATGGATGACAACAGAAAAGCCGCTTGTAAAAATTGCCGACGTCGTAACAGAAACGCGTCACTATGCCATTCTTAATGATGCTCAAATAAAGGATTTACGAAAAGCCGATATGATAGAAATTGAAGCTGGAAAGCTCGTGGATAAGCAAAAAAAGTAGAAACTTATTTTTTGTTCAAATCAGCAGACAGTTAGTTGTTGCGGGGGTTGACAAGAAGGGCTTAGTGGTTTATTTTGCTGTGCCATGCTTACGCAATTAAGACCGCATCATGTGGCGGTAATGATGGAAAACAGGTTCGATCTTGACTCGTTAGGCCCACACTTTCAAAAAGAAGGTCATTCCGTGGAGGTCGCGGGAAAAATAATAGCGCTTTTTCGACAAGTGGTAGCTGAGGTAACAAATCAAATACAAATAGCAGAACTGGATATTCCCGGGAAAGATGCTGTTTGCGCGACGTGTGAGCCTGAGCGCAAGAAAGAGTGTGACGCTTTATCTATTCCCGCCAGAAATAGTTCTGATCGATTGGCGGTGCACAAATATAAATTGATAGTTGGAGAAGTTTATAGCGTGCAGGAGCTAATTAGAATGCATGCGCTCACGGTGAGGTTTTAGGGGGAAATGAATTTACTCGGTATGGATTTTTTTCGTCGGGATCCATTACGCTTTATCAACCACTCTGTTAATAATTTCAGTTAGATTTATTGGATTTGGATTACCATCGCCATCAAGATAGCCAGTGGTCCCTGGTTCAAAAATTGCTTTGGCGGCTTGTACGACAATTGCGTTTGATTGTTCTTGGTTATTCGTTGCGTTAGTCATGAATGGATAGACGGAAAAAGTAAGTTGTCGGTGTTTATTTAACACGTATAAATGCTTGTTGATTTTATAGTTTTTAAGTGATTGGTAAACCAAAAGGTAAGCGATGGACAATAAAACTAATTTAAATACCACAATTTGAATTATCAACGGATACGTAGTTCCTTCCCGTGCCAGATTTAGTGAAGGGAAAATACCAATAAAGAGCAATATAACCAAAATGGCTGTTGCAGCAATTGAGGAGACGGATCCCCAAAACCATTTTGTTGCTAAACTTTTATGCTCCTCGGCCTGTTTGCCAAAATCGGTAACAGAAATTAACGCACCTTCTTTCCCGAAAGAGTCCCTCATATCCTTGAGCGCGCGTTCGGCAGCTTCTTTCATTTTGCTAGATTCGTTCTTGATCTTTTCAATTTCTTTAATCGATTGCTGGGCACCCGCAATCTGGTCTTGAAATTCAGACGGTTTGAGCTTAAGCAGGCTTATTCTCTCAATGAGTATGGGCAGTAAATTGAGGTCTTGCTGGTTCAAGCTTTCTACATCGCTGCTTATTTGTTTATGCTGATTTGACGCGTTTGCTTCGTTTCCCTGAAAGGTAAATTCACGAATTCGCTGTGCGGTCTTCAGGAGGTTGTTTGCTAAACTTGTTATTTGTTGTTCCTGATTTGAAGGTAGCCGGAGCAGTTCTGCATTTTCGAAAACTTGTACCAGATCATCGTAAATTGTTTTAATTAGATCAACGGGCTGCTTGAAACTTAAAGCACGGCCAAGCTCTTCCGTTCGCTCGAGATCCTTGAAATTAATTGCTTTAAGGGCATCCATAGCCTGTTGAAATGCGGCGGATATTTGCATAATTGTTATTTTTTATCGCCCAATTAATTAAATTTAGTTCCAAACTTTTTAGTGGCTTAATTTGCTCTATAATGGGCTTTATAGGTATTTTAGCCACACAACATGTTAGCACTTGCTAAGGCCGAGCGCTAGACGATTACAACGAAATTGACTTGAGGTCAAACTAGATTTGATGCGTTGTATGTGTATAGTCTGTTGATAAAGTATCTATTGTAAGTGTGCCTAGATCGTCAGAAGAATAGGGGAGTCGGTCACACATCAAATTTGCCTTAACAAAAACGCGCGCGACCCCGCCTCGCCAAAATTTCGCTTAAATTTTGTCTGCGGCATTCGACTCCCGATTTTACATAATTAAAGCCGCCCGGCCTTATCGGCCAGTCGTATTTAATGGTGGAGATGGGGGATGAGAGGTGGAACCGACTAATTGAAACCTTATGCAGCTGGGGCGAACAAATCCGCCACCTCAAGGCAATGGGCTTGTTGGCGCGGGTTTTAACCAGCAGCCGGTAGTAAAACCGGTAACGGGAGGGTACAATGCAACGCTGAATGTTCAATGTTTTTCAACGGCTAGCGATTTTTTATTGGAGATGGATATATAAATTTCTATGGTGGATTTTTATAATAGGCGCGATCGTTATCGCACTTATCTATCTTTACATGCCGGATGTACTAAACCTCTACCGTAATAAAGACGCGAGTATTTTTGTTGCTTTATTGTCCATAATTGCCTCGGTACTTGGTTTTGGTGCAGCCTTTGTTGGCAGTTTGAATATTCAGTATTCTTTTATGAAAATAATGGTTCGTTATAAATATTTCCAGATATTCACCGTTAATGCCACCCTGATGCTCGTAAATTTCTTCGTAGCCAATTTGGGCGATTTACAAATATTGTTTTACGGACTGAGTACGTGGTCATTGGTATGGTTATACCTACATACGTTTGCCCTCATAGACAAGGTATATGAGCCAGAAGAGTTGATTGTAGAGGTTATTGCGCCAATGATTTTAGAGTACGCAAATAGTCCATTGGGGAATGTTGACATATATGGTTATTTTTCAAAGAACAGTTCTTTATGTATCGGTTTTAATCCGACTTTTCCGTTCATAAATTCTAATCCGGAATTCGAGAATTTCGGAAAAGCAATTTTTCGTTTGGCAAAAGCTCATAGTTTAAAATTGAGATATCTTTTAGCTCACCTATTTACATTCGGAACAGATAGAAAGCTAGATACCAACGAGATTAATAAATTTTTCAAAAAAGAATTTACTGATCCCGCGGATCTAAAAAAGTGCGTCGATGCCGAACATTATTATATGTTCCTATTTGAATACGCCGTCTATCAAATTTCTGCACTGGCACGAAATAGCGAAGAATACGATGTACTTTATTCTCAACTATTGATTATAGTTATATCTACCCTTCTTTCCGAGGGAGATAATCCCAAGTTTAAATACGGTAAATTAAGCGACGGAAATATAGTAAAAATGTTTATTGATTTAAGAGACAAGCATACTGTACTTGCTATCTTAGGGCACACGGTGTCCCTAAACCTAAGTAATCCAGCTAAGTATCACGAGAACAAGAATGAACAAATTCTAAACGTTGCAGTTGAGGTCATATACGATTTTGTTGAAAAAAACAGTCCGGCTATTCTTCGAAACGAAGCTCCGATTAAACACGAGGCGCTCAACTTAATAGGTTTGGCAGACTTAAGTAACGAACTGATAGACGTATTAATTAAAAACATAAACAGCGCTATTTGTGAGCATTTCATTAATTTATATCTGGAATTGGTAATCTATTTGCATAAAAAGATGGAGGCCATTAAGTTTGTCCCGTCAAAGGTTCATATTCGCTACATAGATAATATTTTTAATAAACACTGGATCACCCTAAAGCGTTTTTTGACCCAAAAAATCAAAGAGCCTAAATTTATGACGGTCAGAGAGGATTGGTATTATGCGAAGTTCAAGAAAGTTATTAGTGAGCTTGAAATCGCCAACCAATGGGGATTACCCGAAGCGAAAAAGAACCTAATGGAATTCAAGGAAGAGAACGGAACAGCTTTACGATAAATTATAGATGAACGGAGGGGAGTCGGTCACACATCAAATTTGCCTTAACAAATTTGTGCGCGACCCCGCCTCGCCGCACTGCCGCTAGCAGATGCGGCTCCGGCATTCGACTCCCGATTTTGCATAATTAAAAAATTCCTTTACTTCGCCTGTTGGCTCAGCAAGAGAATTTTTTAATGGTGGAGATGGGGGGAGTCGAACCCCCGTCCAAGGATAAAAATAGATTCCTTCTACAATCATAGCCGGTTTTGTGTTGTTGGGCTTTGCGAATAAAAAAGAGGCAAAAAGCTCGCAAAGCTTAGGCCCTAAGTTTCGGGCGCCCGCGGGCAGGTGGCGACCCTAGGCCTCATAAGTTACGCCTGACCACTTCTATGAGACATCAAAGCGGTAGACGTCCTCCGAAAAAATCAGAGGATTTAAGGAACTAAGCAGCCATAGCAAAAGCTGGAGCAAATGGCTTCAACTTCAAGCTTGCTACTACTTCGTTCTCTTCTGTATTTTCTACAGTTGTTTTGCGCTGGACGGATATACCGGGGGACAGCGCGACCCCGTGATTGCAAAAATCTATTTTTCAAGGATCCTTGTCGAATGCCGGTGCATCCCCACGTTTTTCCATTATACTACGCAACGCCGACATTGAAAAGGAGTCCTATAGCAAAAGATCCGGCTGCGGCAAGGGTGCCAACGCCCAGAGTTTCCAGCGCACTAATCGCAATATTCTTGCCTGTAAATTTAGTTTTGAAAGCCCCAACAAAAAGCAGCCCAATAATAGACAAACCCAGTGAAATCCAAAAACCAGTTGGCATATTTAACCATTTTGCGGCTCCGCCCGAACGAAAAAAGTAGGGGAGAGTTGGCATAACAGAGCCCCGGGTAAACGCGATAGACATCACAATTCCGTCGAGCCACGGCGTTGGCGGAGACTGCGCAAAACCCAATTCTTCTTGCATCATAGTTTGCAGCCAAACTTCGCGGTTGGAAGTGATTTTTGCCACAGCTTTTTCCAAAAGTTCGCCTTTAAATCCTTTCGCTTCAAAAATTTCGCGCACTTCTTGCGTCTCAATTTCCGGCATATATTTCATTTCATAAATTTCACGCTTGCGCTCTTTTTCATATAAATCTTTTTCTGATTTTGAGCCGAGATATGTGCCAAGACCCATAGAAAAAGCGCCGGCAATAAGAGTGGCCAAAGCGCCAAGCAAAACCGTTTTTTGCTCCACGAGGCCGCCGGTTAATCCTGCTATTACCGCAAAAGTGGAAACTACGCCATCGTTAAATCCAAAAACAGCTTCTTTTAAAGATCCTCCGATTGATGAGTGTTTTTCTTTGTGGGCCGGGTCTGTCATACATCTTCAATCTTAATTGAAGAGTTGGAATCAATCAAATGCCCGGGGAAAGAAAAGCCCGCGGCCTTCTCGTGCCCGCCACCACCAAAAACCTTGGCGAGTTTTGCAAGATTCACATTTGAATCGCGCGTGCGGAAAGATCCCTTTATCGTCCCGCGGCGATCTTCGTA
This sequence comes from Candidatus Altimarinota bacterium, assembly GCA_041666125.1. Lineage (GTDB taxonomy): Bacteria > Patescibacteriota > Gracilibacteria > UBA1369 > UM-FILTER-53-11 > JBAYHN01. The sequence goes on from JBAYHN010000010.1 coordinate 17,587, forward strand.
TAACAAACAGCAAAAACTGCCCTCCGGAATTGAATTTAAATAATCGATTGAGCCGGTTGTGTCGTCCGGAGATGCTCCAATTTCATCCAAATCTTGAGTTGTAACCGTGGACACCGCAATTTTTTTTGAATTAACTCTCGCACGTTCCAGAATTTTTCCATAAACTTTTAATTGTCTCACCGGCATTGTGTGAAATTGTTTTTTTGCGATTGTTTTAAAGTCCGCGCCTTTCCAAAGCAGCTCGGAAGCAGTTTCCAGTACGGCTGAGGAGGTATTGGAATGCATAAAAGAACCGGTGTCATAATAAAGGCCGTTTAATAGGCAGGTTGCGATTTGTCGGTCGATTTTAAATCCACATCTTTTTAAAAAATGATAAATAATATGAGTGGCAGAAGCGGCTTCGGCATCAACAAGATTAACTGTGCCAAAGAAATCGTTGCTTGCATGATGGTCTATGTTTAATACCGGCGGTTTCCCTGCGAAAATCTCAGGTTTTGTCTCGTGGAATCGCGTCATGTAATGCGCGCCGGCATCCACCACAATAATTAAATCCGGCCAATTTAAGTCAAAATCATTCACATATTCAGAAACTTCCGGCAAAAAATCACAGTTGGCAGGAGGCGTATCTACGCATGCAGAAATTACTTGCCGTCCCCACTGTTCTTTTAAAGCTCTTCGCAAAGCCAAATTCGCGCCAACGGTGTCGCCGTCCGGCCCGCGATGCGAAATAATCACAATTTTTTGTGCGCCGGATATTATATTTTTCGCTGCGATGAAATCGGAATCAGAAATGCACATTAAACGTTTTTATTTAGATTTATTTGAGCCTTTTTGAGGAAGTTATTTTAGCAAAAAAGCGGCAATGGCGTTGCCACAATGTATTGCAAGAAAAAATATTGATGTGCAAATCAAAAGATGAACGAAGTTTACCGTTCAGTCAGTTCGAATTTACTAAGCCTTAGGTGCGTGAGCTTTTTTCCATGCGACCGTGAATGCTAATTGATGATCGCCAACGCCACCCTGTATAGCAGTTGTAGGCCTACTTACCGGCGCGTCTCCTTTTACATTCTGTATTACCACCTGAGATCCATCGGCGCTCTGTGAAAGTACTGCAAAATAATTTTCTCCAACTTTTGTGTATAGGATAGCCTTAGGTGGCTGTAGGGCGGCTTCGGCCTCTGTAATTCTTTGCCCTGCTTCCACTCCTTGCCTCTTTTGATCAGATAATTTTTTACTTACAAATTCTTTTTGAGCTGGTTTTAAAGCTTTATATGTATCTGGTCCAAAAATACCATCGGCTTTGACACCCAATTCTTTTTGGAATCGTTTTACCTCCTTAATAAATTTATCTGGATCGCTGATTTGTGCTCCTACTAAATCTTCTATTCTTCCAATCATCACTACATCTTTTTTCATTTCGCCGCGTTCCAGAAGGCGAATAGTTAAGTCTACCATTTGTTTTGGTGTCGTTGCCGCCTGTTCTTTTCCTGTTTCCTGTTTGCCTCCAGTTGCCGCAGGAGATTGAGTCTCCTTCTGATAAGCATCTACGGCCTGTTTAACTTCCGCTACATACACCGTAAGAAGATTTACCAGCTTTGCTCGATCCAAGGTTTTGCTGTTGAATTCAGCTTCAATTTTTCCTTTAACTGCAGCGCTTGCCACTTGAACCGCCGGAATTTTATTATATAATTGTCCAATGTTGTGTAGGTATATCGTTCCCTGAACTTTTAAAGCCTCCGGTGTTGGATTTGGGCCGTTAACTGTTCTTTCCAAGCCTCCTCCCTGATCATATCCTCTCAACATATTCCATTGAACATCATTTAGTTTTCCGACTACTTCTTTGGCTCCGGCACCTATCTTTTGCAATGCGCGTTTCCCAAAATCAATAAACCCCGAACCTTTCTTTACCGCTTCCGGTTCAACGCTCATATTTGGTTCCTCTGGCGGCTCAACGGACATTTTCGGCTCTTCGTCCGGAGGACAAGATTGTGTCTCGGGATCACATTCCCCGCCTCCAGCATAAACCAATCTTTCGACAGGTTTTAGAAAATCACAACCGAATACTTTGAACATTTTTTCTTTTCTCATATTTGTTTTGGTTATTTTGTTTTAAATATTATTGTACAATTATAACATATATCAAAGAGGCCCGCAAGGCCGCGAGAGGTTAAAATTTAGTTGCTTGACGGGTTTAGTCCGCCAGTTCCACCAGTATGTTTTCTCCCGGAAATTCTTCGTCGATCATGTGCTGGACGCCGTATTGAAGGGTCACGGAAGCGCAGGCGCAGCCATCACAGGCACCTTTTAGGCGAACTTTTAGGACTTTTTTAGGGGTAAGTTCGACGATTTCAATATCTCCGCCATCCATCTGTAAAAGTGGGCGAATTTCGTTTCTTACCAGGGCACTTAGGCGCTCTTCCAGGTTGCCTTTTTTAGGTGCACTTTTCTTTGTGGATTTTGCAGGCACTTTTTTTGCCAATTTTGCCTTTTTTGAATCTTTTTTAATCATAGATGCATTATACTATGTCAGTGAAAAGAATAAATGTATTAATTTTTGGGCTGATTCTTGCGGTGGAGGTTTTTGCGCTGGCAAATCGCGGTGGTGGGCCACTACTTTCGCATGCCTGGCTTACCGGGATTACTTTTTTGATTGTTTGCGCCACCGCGTTCTTGGTTTTTAAACATCGTGCGCAAATTTCTTTTAAATTGCCTCAGATTTTTTATGTCGGTTTTTTGCTTTTCTTTTTTATTTCATTTTATTTTTCTTGGGTGCCGGAATTTGGGCTAAATGAGATTTTATTATTTTCATGTGCCGGAATTTTATTGATTTTGATTGGCAGTTTTGACTTTAAACAAAAGGAAATCGAGGCTTTTAGTGTTGCCTTGATTGCGCTCGCTGTGGCGGATACTATTTTTGGTTTTTTTATTTATACGCGCACGGCTTTCCCTAGGCTCGCAGGAACTTTTATAGATTTAAATCAGCCATATGTTTCTACCGGCAATGATTTTGCGAATTTTATGTTGCTCGTTTTGCCGCTCGCATTTTGGCAGATTTTTAAAAAGAGAGAGCGCATTACCACGGTTATTTTGAGCGTTTTATTTACGGGAATTTTGATTTCCGGACTTTTGTTGAGCTTTTCTCGCGCCGCATGGTTTAGCTTTATTGGCGTTATTGTAGTCTTTGTTATTTGGCTTGCACTAAGGCGAAAACAGCTTTTGCAGGGTTGTGATTTTGCGAATTTAAAACAGATTTTAGTGAGGGTCGCAGCTGCGATAATAATTTCTGCGTTGATTATTGGTGCGGTTCAGGCGGCGCGTCAAAACGCAGGATTCGAAACAACTTCTTTGACTAAAAAACTTTTGTTTCAGGCCGATGAAGGTGCAGCTTCTGTGTCCGAAAGGGGAGAATATTGGCAAGCAGCGCCCAAAATTCTCTTTAATAGGTGCAATCCGTTTTTGGGCTGTGGAGTTTTTAGTTTTAAATATTTATTTCCGGAATATCAACAAACTTTTGGTGTAAATATTGAACATCCGCATAATATTTTCTTGAAAATTGCGCTGGAAAATGGGTTAATTGCGGTTTTGTTTTTTTTATTATTTTTAATTGCGGCGGCCTGGAAGATTTTAAGATTTTTGTGGAAAAACCCACTGCACCCTGCGTTGTTTTTGGCTTTTGCTGGCCTTGGGGCGCTCGCCCAGAATTTGTTGGATTTTAATTTTGTCGTCGCGAATTTTGTCGTTTTTATTATTTTGATTGCGGTTGCGCTTGGTTTTTCTCGCGAAGAAGAAGACAAAAAACTCAGTTTAAATTCTCTCGCTGAAAAATTTGGGTTTTTAAAAACGCACAAATCTCAATTTGTAAAAATTGTTGCGATTTTTATTTTTAGCGCAGCGCTTTTGGGTCTCGCGGCGTACGAATCTTATTATAATGTTGATTTTAAGCGGGGGCGCGCAGCGCTAGATCAAGGCCAAATCGACGTGGCCATAGAAAAGCTTGAGCGCGCGCAAGGAATGATTTTTCAAAGGGATCTGGTGCACAGTCTTGCGCGCGCATATTCGGAAAAATACACGGCGACGAAAGATAAATCTTGGCGCGAAAAAGAAAAAGAGCTCTTAATATCTCAAAATATGGATTGGGTGGCCGGCAGTCCGGACGCGGCTTTGCGCTCACGTTTTATTGAGATTAGCGAAGATGAAAAAGTGAAGATTTCGGAAGAGCTCCTTTATTCTCCAATTGGCTGGGATCCGGAAAATAACTTGGAATACTATTTTCAATATTGGGATTATAAAATTCGAGTGGAACACAAGAAAATTCCGCAAGATTCTCGCCAAAAACTCGTCGACCTTCTGGCGGAATATAAAAAAATACTGGAAGGGAATGAGCACTTTACAATCATGACGGAAAATCCAAAATACGCCTCAAAACTTTATGAATTACTTGGTATGAAAAAAGATGCGGATGAAATAGACCGGCTTTGGTTCGATGAATTAATAAAGTTTACATCCAAATATGGGGCTTTAACTACGCAAAAATCAGAATGAAGCTTTTAATAGCCACAAAAAATGCAGGAAAATTCGCAGAAATATCCGAGGTGCTCGGCGCGCTTCCACTTGAGTTAATTTCACTGTCGGATTTGGGATTAAAAGACGAAGTTAATGAAACCGGCGAGACCCATGAGCAAAATGCAATTTTAAAGGCGGAATATTTTTTCGAAAAAACACATTTGCCAACGCTCGGCGAAGATTCCGGCATTTATGTAGATGCTTTCCCAAATGCGCTTGGGGTGCAGACGCGTCGTTGGGGAGGGCTTGCACAGGCCACGGATGAGGAGTGGATAGAATATTTTCTAAAACAAATGGAACCAATGCCCGAGAAAAATAGGGGAGCGAAGTTTGTGTGTTTTGGAGCGTTAATTTTGGACGAGAAAAATAGAAAATCTCCCCAAATTTTTTCCGGAGAAACTCGCGGCACGATTACCCACTCACTTGAGGCGCCACTAAAGCGCGGAATTCCGATTTCTTCATGCTTTAAACCGGAAGGTTTCAGCAAAGTTTATGCTGCTCTTACTCCTGCCGAAAAGAACCGCGTGAGCCACAGAGGCAAGGCAATGCATGCGCTTGCGGATTTTTTGAAGAGAGGCGTCTTATGATATGATGATGGCCTGTTAAAGGGAATATCGGGGTGTAGCGCAGTTGGCTAGCGCGCGTCGTTCGGGACGACGAGGTCCCGGGTTCAAGTCCCGGCACCCCGACCATTAACTCTATCTAAGCGGATGAAGGCCTCCTTCCGGAGTACCCCATTGTTTTTTACGCGCTGCTTCGTTGCTACGACTAACAAGTGCTGCTGCAAGTGCTACTCTTATGTTATGAAGTCTTACTGTAACTGCAGCGACTTTTTTTGCACAAACTTTATCGGAAGGTCTTTCTTTGTTTGATTCAGCTGGCTCTCTACCTTTTAAATAGGCATCAACACTCGGCTTAAATCCTACATTAACGCAGCTTGAGAAACTTCTGTCGCTTGGAGACACTCTCTGGGCACACGCAAGTACTGTCCTCCTTAACTCGTTGGCATAAGGACCGGCGGCATCGCGGTGGGCGGCTGCTCTCTCGGGATCTGTAACGCTTTTTACGGTCATTTCTTGAATTTCACTAACAGCGCCGTCTATGTCACCATCCCCCTCTAAGCAGGCCTCCGCAGATACTACACCGCGAGGTTTTTCCAGTTCACCCGATTTTCTTGAGACTTCCTTACCGCTACCGCAACCTGTTAAAAATATAGAAGCTGCAGCAGCCAAAGCTAAATACGATTGAGATCTTTCTGATGACATATTATTAAGGTTTAAAATGTAAAAGCTCCTTAATATAGTCACATAATGGCTAGATGTCAAGGGGTTTATAGAGTGGGCATATCGGATGTTTTCCCTCTTGGAAGAAGCGTCGAAACGAGTATCATCATTAATATGAAAGTCGTCATTCTAACTTCAAATTATTACCTCGCCGCGAATATTGCCCTAAAAACTTTTTTGGAGCATAGGCTTTTGCGTAGGCACAAAATAGAAGTTGCCGGAGTTGTCGCGATCGCAAATGCTGAAGCAAACGCAAAAACTCTGCAAACCGGCTATCGCTTTTTAAAACGTTCCGGTCCATGGTTTTTCTTAAATGTTGTGCTCTTAACTATATGGCAAAAATGGATCTTGCGGCTTGCTCGCTACTTCATCCCGAATCGCATGAGGCATGATTTTGAACTCGAGGAGCTTGCGGCGCGCCACAATGTTCCGTACCTACAGGTTTCTGATATTAATTCGCAAGAAGCCCACGATTTTATTTCTAGCAAAACGCCGGATTATCTTGTTTCCAGTCTCCTTTTGCAAATTCTCAAACCCAATATTTTGGCTTTGCCATCAAAAGGTTCAATAAATTTTCACCCGGCACTTTTTCAGCGACATAGAGGTATTTTTGCAAACTTTTGGACTCTAATAAAAAATTGGAAACAGGGCGGCGCAACAGTTCATTTTATGACAAATAAAATTGATGGCGGAAAAGTCATAATTCAAAAACGCTTTTTGGTGAAAAAATCCGACACGATGTTTGATGTAAATATTAAAAGCGCAAAACTCGGCGGAAAACTTTTGGCAAAAGCTTTGGCCAAACTTAATCAAAATGAAGCCGCTGGATTTTCACTTAAAAAACTAAGCAAAATATTTACCACCCCGGCTTGGAGTGAAGTGAAAGAATTTATAAAAAGGAAAAAATCATTTATTAAATTAAAGGATATTTTTAGAATATAACCTTGGCCGGCCACCCCTGCCCGTGGAGGATGGTAATTTCCTTAGCTTGCCTCTTAGCCTTGGTTAATTTTAGTAAATGTGTTATAATATACGGAGATAAGGTGATAAATAACATTCGTTTTATGCAAACCATTCCTCATCCAAAAATTCTGCTTATCGATGATGATCCGGTTTTGATAAAAGCTCTTGGTGCTGAGCTTATTGATGAGGGGTTTGAGTTTATATCGGCTCTCGATGGAGAAGTGGGGCTGACTCTTGTAAAGACCAACGTGCCAGATATGATTCTGCTCGATTTGATTATGCCCCAGATGGGCGGATTTGAAGTTTTGAAGGAGCTTAAAAGTGCAGAGCATACTAAAAATATTCCGGTTATCTTGCTCACAAATCTTGGGCCGGATGAGAATGTTAGAAAAGGGATGGCTCTTGGCGCGGTGGATTATTGCGTAAAGTCATCTGTAAATCTAGAAAAAATAGTTAATAAAATAAATACATTTTTGGCAAAATAATTTTACCGAAAAGAAAACAAAAATAAATAATTATGGTGGCATCTGTACAAAAATCGCGCATAAATCAAACGTTACTTGTTTTAATTTCCTTTGCCACAATAGTAATTGGATTTGGTTTTACCGCGTGGACATGGCAAACGGAAGAGGCTCGTTTGGAAGCCGAATTGTTGACTCAGGCACGCATGGTGGTAAGGACTATTGATCCTCGACTTATAACCGTTTTAACGGGAACCGAGGCGGATTTATCTTTGCCGAGTTATATTGGATTAAAAGAAAGATTGGCATCTATATGTTCAGTAAAAGAGAATTGCCGTTTTGCATATTTCACCGGGATTAGAGACGGTAAAATATTTTTCTATGCAGATTCCGAGCCGGCAGATTCGTCGGAGGCTTCGCCGGCTGGTCAAATTTACGATGAAGCCCCTGATTCATTAAGGTGGGCATTTGAGGAATCAACAAGATCGATAGCGACATATGAAGATCGTTGGGGCAATTGGGTTAGCGCCTTTGTTCCCTTGGTTAATAAACAAACGGGCAAGGTTGTTGCGGTTTTTGGGATGGATGTCAGTCAAAAAGAATGGACCGGCCATCTAATTATGATGTGCGCTTTCCCTCTTACGGTTACCTCCCTTCTTGTATTGTTCTTTGTAGGATTTTATATTTTTTATCGACGTATATCTAAGGTGCAGGCAGATATACAGAAAAGCGAAGAAAAATTTAGGCTATTGGTTGAAAATTCAAGAGATGTAATCGTGCTTACTCATCCAGATGGAATAATTGAATATTTGAGTCCGGCTTGCCAAGATGTTTTTGGATGGGATTCCGTGGAGGTTGTTGGTAAATCAACCGATGAAGTAATGGGATTTATGATTTACAAAGAAGATATTCTTAAGTTTAAAAAAATATTTGAAATGGCTTCGAGTGGGCAAAAAGGAACTGATTTTGAATATCGCGTTATTACCAAAAAAGGCGAGGTTAAATGGGTTTTGCATTCATGGGCGCCCGCCCTTGAGAATGGAAAATTAAAAACAATAGTTAGCGTAATACGCGACATTAACCGAAGAAAATTGGCGGAAGATAAGTTGCGCCAGGAGGTGAATAAAGTAAATGCCCTGGTGCTAGGAATTGGTGATGCCGTGTTGGTGGTGGATAAAGAGAGGAGGATAATTTTGTTTAACAGGGCGGCGGAAGAAATTTCTGGATTTTCGGCGCAAGAAGTTACTGGCAGAAAATATGATGAGGTTCTTCGTTTTATTTTTGAAAAAGACGGGAAGGTTAATAATATATTTATTGATTACACCCTTTCTTCCGGAGAAAAACAAAAAATAGATAAATTAATGCTCATTAGAAAAGATGGCAAGAGTGTGTCTATTGCAGATAGCGTTGCGCCGATTAGAAATGCGGAAGGGGATATTGTGAGCTGTGCAGTTGTCTTTCGCGATGTTTCGAAAGAACGAGAAGTAGACAAAATGAAATCGGAATTCGTGTCTTTGGCCTCACATCAATTGCGTACTCCTCTTACTGGCATCAAGTGGCTCGCTGAGCTCTTGTTGAAGCCAAAAACCGGACCGCTTAATAACGAGCAGAAGAATTTTGTGGAGCTTATTTATTCCAGCAATGAGCGTTTAATTAAATTGGTAAGCGACTTGTTGGATGTTTCTCATATAGAAACCGGGCGCAAATTTACTTTGGAAAAAACTAATTTTGACATGACGGAATTGATAGACGATTTAATAAAAGAAGAGGTTGGGCAGACGGCCAAGCGAAAAATTACATTGCAGAGAAGCAGTGGATTCCCTCCTGCAGCCGTTGTATTGGCGGATAGGGAAAAAATATCTCAGGTGCTTCTAAATCTTTTTGATAATGCAATTAGATATTCTCCGGAAGGCAGCACGGTTGAAGTTGGATTGCAGCTAAAGTTGGACGAATTGATTGTTTCTGTATGTGATAAAGGTATTGGCGTGCCGGGACGTCAGCAAGATAGGATTTTTCAGAAATTTTTCCGCGCAGATAATGCGGCCCTGGTAAATGCTAGCGGCAATGGTTTGGGTCTATATATCGCAAAAGCGATGATTGAGGTTCACGGTGGCAAAATGTGGCTTGAATCAGAGGAAAACAAGGGTGCGACTTTTTATTTCTCGCTGCCGATTATACTGTGAAACTGATCGATGGTTGTTGATCCGTGGATTCTTATTACTGGCAATTCGTATGCGTCGGATTCTTTTGTTGCCTTGCCGCTTTTTGTGGTGCGTGCGCCAATATATCCCGCAAGTTTTAATTGTTCGATTGTGGATAAATTGTATTTACCAGAGGGATAAACTAAGAAATTCCTTGAATAAACTTGATGCGCTTCCATATCGGCTCGCGATTTTTCAAGTTCGCTTTTTACAGTAGCGACGGAAGCCGTACTTAAATCCGGATGGGAAACAGTATGGGATACAATTTCCATATTTGCCTGTTGCATTTGTTTAACTTGCTCCCAAGTTAGGTATCCGGGGGTGCCTATTTTCCCCGTTATGACGGCAAAAGATCCGTACATCCCATATTTTTGAAGAAGAGGAAGCGCATTTGTGTAGGCATCTTCGTAGCCGTCATCAAATGTTAATATAATTGGTTTTTGCGG